>JBLGAM010000016.1:0-47444 GCA_047612305.1 Planctomycetota bacterium
CTAAAAGTATGTTCATTGGTTCCTATTAAGGTAACACGACCCTGAAAGAATCTTTACGGTCGTCAATTACGATCGATATTTCCAAAAACTATATCTATCGGATATGTTTTGAAGCCCTATGCCGATAGACTTTTCTTTACTGAGTTTGAGCTCCTTTTGTTGAAAATTTCAATTTGATTACAGCATCACTTTATTTGAATTTCCGAGGGCTCCTTGACCGTGAAATAATTGTGCTTCACTGCATTTTCTACCAAAAGCTGTAGGACTGCAGGTGGAATCAAATTCTCTGGGCAATCTATTTCCAATTGGAGATCGAATAAAAGCGAATTCTTGGATCTAATTTCAAGCAATTCCAAATAATTCTTCAAAAAATCAATCCCTTCGGCTACAGTGACGAACTCCTGATTTTTGTTACTTAAAATGTAGCGATAAATAATACTGAGACGCTGTAAATAAGCATTTGCTTTCTTGACGTCCTCGTGGATGAGCACAGAAAGGGTGCGTAGATTATTTAAGAAAAAATGAGGATTAAACTGCGTTTTGATAGATTCTAATTTTGGTTGCGGATTAAGAGTTTTAAGCTTTTCCGTCTCAATGCTCTTTTCATTAAACTTTCGATTAAAGAAAAAAATCACACTGACACAGTTTAAAAAGAGATTGATTCGAAAAGTAAATCCATTGATAAGCAGCAGGTTTTGATAAAACAAGCCAAAAAAAAGACACCAAAAATCAATCCCGCCAATTCCACTGAAGAAAATACGATCAGGAATATTAAAATCAAACTCCTAAAAAACTGAGCAATAACTGGATAAAGGGCTGATATTTTAAAAAGTAAAAAAATTTCCACCGACCAGATTGCTAACTAAACAGCGTATGAAAGTATTAGAATAACAACGAGAATATCTTGGGTAGGTAAGTCACACTGGAAAGCGATCGCCTTCCAGTGTGACAATATTCCAAAAAAAATAGAGTCCTAAAATTCAAGGCAAAATAAATTTGAATCGATTGTTAAACATAATCTTAGCTCCTCGCTCTTTCTTTGAATGTCTATTAGCCGATGTTCTTTTATTCGTAATTTTTCTTTTGCAATTAGAGGAATAAAAGGTGCAGAAAATCTACCCCTTTTATAAATGAACTACTAGTTGGTTTTATAAAGTAGGTAATACTACTCCATCAATCACGTGAACAACACCGTTTCAGATTGCTACATCAGCCGCAATCACACTGTATGTTTTTCCTTCAGCATCAGTTACTTTCGCTATATTTTCTCCAGGATCTACCTTCAACATTTCTCGAGCCAAAGTCGGTACCATTTGGTCACCTTCAGCAAGGTCAAAGGAGAGTGCTACAGCAGGTACCACGTGGAATCCTAAAACTTTAGTAACCTACTCTACGCCTAGTGCATCAATTAGGCCTTGAAGTGACGTCAGGTTTAATGAAGTCAATTGATTTGTGAAGGCCTGATTAGTTGGAGCAAATACTGTGATTACTTCCGCATTCAATAAAGTATTTCCAAGACCAGCAGCAGTTTCAGCTTGCAATAAAACGGTCAAGTTTGCTGCAGAAGCAGCTTCAACTACAGTTGGTAATGTGTAATTAGGCAATAAGACCCGATCAATCACATAGACCACACCATTTTCGATAGCCACATCAGCTGTGGTTACTTTGGCCACATTTCCTCTAGCATCGGTCACAGTAGCACCAGCAGTAGATTTTGTGACAGTTAAAGACTGACCGGCAATAGTAGTGAAAGTATTGGTCGCAGCGAGGTCAGAAGCAAAGGCTACCGCTGGCACTATGTGAAATCCTAAGATTGTTTGTAAGTTTTGAATCCCGCCGATTTTAGCTACTAATTGATTCAAATTGGCTGCTCCGAAAGCTTGTAAAGCGGCAGAAAATGCTGCGTTGAAAGGCGCAAAAACTGTGATTGCAGGTGCATTTAATACAGTCCCTCCTAAATCAGCTGTAGTTACTGTTGCGATCAGTGTAGTCAGACCTGCAGCATTTGCAGCTTCCACTACGTTTGGAAGCATTAAATCTGGCAGCATCATTTTCTTGATCACGTGTACCACACCATTTGCGATAGCAATATCAGCTGCTACTACCTGTGAGGAACGTCCTAATTGATCTTGAACCAAAACCGAATTACCTGTCTTATTTACAATAATATTTTGTCCAGAAAGCGTAGTAAATGAATTGGTAACCGCTAAATCTTTTGAAAAAGCCACTGTAGGCACTACGTGAAAACCCAAAACTTTCTCAAGGTTTGCAGGACCTCCGATTTTAATTACCAACTCATTTAAGTTAGCAGCTTTAAATACTTGAAGTACGGCGGCAAAAGCTTCGTTGGTTGGAGCAAAAACAGTAATAGCTCTAGCTGAGAGTAGCACGCTTGAAAGACCATCCAATGCGGTCACCGCTGCCAATAAGGTCGTAAAACCAGCTTTTGTAGCTGCTTCTGCCAAATTTGGCTTAGGCAATTCGATACTTGGGGTCAATACACGATTAATGACATGAACGACACCATTCTCGATTTCGATGTCACCCTGTGTTACTATTGCAGTATTTCCAGCTGCATCAATTACAGTAATAGTACCAGAGGCTTTATTCACTGTGAGTTGCTGACAGGCTAGGGTATTAAATGTGTTGCTTGATGGAAGCTGTTCAGAAAACGCTACCGCAGGAACCACATGAAAACCCAAGACAGTCTGTAGATTCATCGCTCTACCAAGTTTTGCAACAAGATCATTTAAATCAATCGCACCAAATTGAGTCAAAGCATTTGCAAAAGCTTCATTTGTTGGTGCGAACACAGTGATCCCAGATTGATCTTGAAGCCTTGCTTCTAGGCCAGGAATAACTTGAATACAAGCAACGAGTGTAGTTAATCCTGCTTCGTTTGAAGCTTCATTTAGCGTAGGGAAAGGAATACCCCTTGGTAGTCGTCACTAACGCATGATAGGACCGTTGCCAGGACCGTTCCTAAAAAGAAGTAACTGAGTAATTTTTTCATAGCTTAATTTGATTATTTTTATATCTGTTGAACTACAAAGTCGCCTTTCAAATTTGGCTTTTCCAGTGAACTGTAGATCTTAGCTAATGAAGTGTCAATACCTTGAATTGAATTGAAAAAAAAAGAGGCGCCAGTTAAGCGCCTTTTTTACTTTAATCTAGATTTTTGAGTTATTCCACCAAATGAATCTTTAGCATATTAGTTTTACCTTTTACTTTAAGCGGCATACTTGCGGTATTAATAATAATATCTCCCGCGCTCACATGATTATCAGCTTTCAATCTTTTTTCGATATCCATGAAAGTGGCATCGGTTGAGATCTGATTGGTGTATAAATAAGCTCTCACTCCCCAAACCAAACTCATTTGTGTAAGGAGTTCTCTATTTCGGGTAAAAACAAAAATATTAGCTGAAGGACGGTGAGAGGCTAGTCGAAAACCTGTAAAGCCTGAAGATGTAATCCCAACGATAGCCTTGGCATTCACATTTCTAGAGAGTCTTGCGGCCATTAAAATCAAGTTATTACTTAAAAAGGTATCATCTTCTTCCTCAATTTTATATAAATTATGATAAATATTCGCATTTTCTTCTAAGTAGCTAATGATGCTGCTCATCGCTTTTACAGAATTGACAGGATATTTTCCGGAGGCAGTTTCTGCAGAAAGCATTACTGCATCTGCGCCATCTAGTACCGCGTTAGCAACATCATTGGTTTCCGCACGGGTTGGACGCGGATTCACGATCATACTTTCCATCATTTGGGTAGCAATAATCACTGGCTTACAAGCGATCTTACATTTCTCCACCATTTTCTTTTGCCAAAGTGGTACGATTTCCATAGGAACCTCCACTCCCAAGTCACCTCGAGCCACCATGATCGCATCGGTCTCGGCTATGATCGCATCAATATTTTCTAAAGCCTCTGGCTTTTCTATTTTAGCAACGATTTTACAAACTTTCCCTGCTTTTTCGATTCGCTCTCTTAGGTCGATAATATCCTCAGCAGATCTCACAAAAGAAAGTGCGATCCAGTCTACATCTTGACTCAAGCCAAAGGCTAAATCTTCAATATCCTTTTCTGTAAGCGAAGGGGCAGATACTTTAGTATTTGGAAGATTAATTCCTTTTCTAGACTTCAGAATTCCGCCATGAATTACAGTGCAGTTGACATTTTTTCCATCCGTGTTATTTACCACCAATTCCAAATTACCATCATCAATCAGTATACGATCACCTGCGGTGACATCATTAGGAAGGTTTTGGTAAACGGTGCTCACCAATTCGCTAGTGCCGATTACAGGGTCATTTGTGATGGTAATAGGAAAACCAGGCTTGATTTCAACCCCATTGTTTTCCACTTCACCCACTCGGATTTTAGGTCCTTGAAGATCTTGAAGGATTCCTAAATGGGTATTCATTTCCTCATTTACCTTACGGATTATTTGGATAACTTCTTTGTGAACTTCATGAGATCCATGAGAAAAATTCAGTCGAAACACATTTGCTCCAGCAGCAGCCAAACTCTTGATCGTTTCATAATTATTCGACGCTGGACCAATTGTAGCAAGGATCTTTGTTTTATTAAATTTATTCATTCTATTATTAATAGGTTAGTAGGTTTTCTTTTGATTTAAGCTTTTCCACATCCAGTTTCATGACATTTTGGATAAGGTGATTTTTCGCAAGTTCTTCAGCAAAGATATCGATACTTATCTGAAAGGTCTCATCTCGAACAAGGAGGAAATAATCCATTGATTTCAGCTCAGGAACTAAATAAGAGACTTGATTTATGGAATTTAAGGCTCTGTTTTTTAATAATTGCACAAAACCATATGGCAAAGAAAGAAAATATTGTGATATTTTCAGATTGGGTGAAGTCACGAACTCAAGCTCTAAATCAGCTACCTTACGAAGATCAAGTTGAAGATGTCGATTGATTAACCAAGCCATCTTATAGTCCTTCACGGTGGACACAAGGCCCAATAATTCAAAATCATACGTATGCTCGACTAGTAATCTGGCCTTCTTCATTTGGGAAGAAAATGGATCAAAACTAAGTTAGAAATAAAAATTTAACAGTATTGAACTGCAATTTGCAGAAAAATTTACTTCCATCTTTTCTTTGCCAATTAGGTTTTAAATATATTTCTTTGCGCAGTGTTAAATACTAAACTGATCACAAAATGTCTGAAATTGCACAAAAAGTAAAAGCCATCATCGTTGACAAGCTTGGCGTAGAAGAGTCTGAAGTGACTTTGGAAGCAAGCTTTACAAATGATCTTGGAGCTGATTCTCTGGATACAGTAGAATTGATTATGGAATTCGAAAAGGAATTCAATCTTTCTATCCCAGACGATCAAGCTGAGCAAATTGGTACAGTTGGACAGGCTGTATCCTACTTGGAAGCTAACGTTAAATAATAATTCATAAATTCATTCCATGAATTTAAAAAGAGTTGTTGTAACAGGTATAGGTGCTCTCACACCGATAGGCAATACTGCTGCTGAATTCTGGCATGGCTTGTCTAATGGTGTGAGCGGTGCTGCGCCGATTACCAGGTTCGATGCTTCGCTTTTCAAAACACAATTTGCTTGCGAGATCAAAAATCTTGACCTAGAGCAATTTATGGATCGGAAAGAAGCACGAAAGATGGATCCATTCAGTCAGTTTGCCGTGGTTGCTGTTGAAGAGGCCATGGTAGATTCTGGAATTGATCTTGAAAAAATCGATAAATCTAGAGCCGGAGTAATCTGGGGTTCGGGTATCGGAGGGTTACGGACCTTCCAAGATGAGGTGACAGCATTTGCACTAGGCGATGGCACTCCCCGTTTCAACCCCTTCTTCATCCCAAAGATGATTGCTGATATCAGCGCCGGTTTCATTTCAATCAAATATGGTTTTCGCGGTCCAAACTTTGTTACTGTCTCTGCCTGTGCCTCTGCAACTAATGCGCTGATCGATGCTTTTACTTACATCCGATTGGGCAAGGCTGATATTTTCATCAGTGGTGGTTCAGAAGCAGCAGTTACCGAAGCAGGTATTGGAGGATTTAATGCAATGAAAGCTCTTTCCCAACGAAACGATTCTCCTGAAACTGCATCACGGCCGTTTGATAAAAATCGAGATGGTTTTGTACTAGGAGAAGGAGCAGGAGCATTGATCCTAGAAGAATATGAGCATGCGAAGGCACGTGGAGCTAAAATCTATGCAGAACTCGTAGGAGGTGGAATGACTGCAGATGCACACCATATCACAGCTCCTCATCCAGAAGGTTTGGGTGCAAGCAATGTGATGAAAATTACGTTAGAAGACGCGAACCTTAAGCCAGAAGACATCGATTACATCAATGTTCATGGTACATCTACCCCCCTTGGTGATGTAGGTGAGATAAAAGCAATTCAACAAGTCTTTGGAGAACATGCCTACAAATTGAACATTAGCAGTACCAAATCGATGACTGGTCACCTTTTAGGAGCCGCCGGAGCTATTGAAGCTATTGCTTGTATTTTTGCTATGAATAATAGTTTGGTTCCTCCTACCATCAACCATCTTACGGATGATGAAAGCTTTGATCCGAAGTTAAATTTAACTTTCAACAAAGCCCAGAAAAGAGAAATAACCTATGCTCTTAGCAATACTTTTGGATTTGGAGGGCATAATTGCTCTGTAATTTTCAAAAAATATAATTGATTTTAGTTTTGAAATTCTTTCAAAGACTCGGGATTCGATTTCTTTTCTTAAACGAAAAAGACAAAAGGCTTGCTTCATCGATCAAAATAATGATCGGGAGCAAGCCTTTTAATTTGACTGTTTATAAACTTTCTCTGACCCCTTCAGGACTTGGTGAAGAAACCAGCAAAGGTTTCAGGATTTCCAATGAACGTCTTGAATTTCTCGGGGATGCAGTCTTAGGTTCTGTAGTAGCCGAATACTTATTTCTCAAATATCCCTATCGGGACGAAGGATTCCTGACCGAAACCAGATCAAAACTAGTTAACCGTGAAAACCTTAATTCTACCGGCCAAAAGATTGGTTTGAAAAAAATCCTCACTCATGAAATAGGCGAGAGAAGTTTCACTGGGAACAAATCGCTCTTTGGAGATATTCTTGAGGCATTTATTGGTGCAGTATATTTAGACAAAGGCTACTCTTTTACAAGATCGTTTATTCTGACTCGAATCTTGACTCATATGGATGTGGATGATATGATTGCTACAACTACCAATTACAAAAGCAAAATCATCGAATGGTCTCAGAAAACAAACAAACACATCGACTATGAAGTAATAGCTATTCATGGCAATCAGCGCTACAAGGAATTTATTGTTGCGCTTCAAGTGGAGCAAGTAGAGATCGCTCAAGGAAAAGGTTCCACTAAGAAAAAAGCAGAACAAGAGGCCTCCAAAAATGCATGCGAAGTTCTGAAGATTGCCACTTAGTCGATAAATTCACAAATTGAAATCAATTGATGACTCCGATCAAAATTGCCGCAGCCACACTTAATCAGACTCCACTAGATTGGACTGGTAACCTTAAGCGAATCATAGCCGGAATAGAAGAAGCAAAGCGATCAAATGCAGAAATGGTTTGTTTTCCTGAACTCACCATCACTGGCTATGGAAGTGAAGATTTATTTTTGAGCTACTGGTATCCCAAAAAAGCGCTGAGCCAGCTCTCCCTTCTTCTCCCACATTGCCAAGGTATTACCGTTGTTGTAGGATTACCCATACGAATTCAGGACAAAGTCTATAATACTGTTGCAGTGATAGAAAATGCAATAATCAAAGGCTTTGTCGCAAAGCAATTCATGGCTATTGATGGGGTGCATTATGAATTCAGATGGTTTTCTCCCTGGCAAGCAAATAAATTAATCGAATTTGAATTTGATGGGAAAACTTATCCTTTTGGGGATCAAACTTTTTATATCAAAGATATCCACTTTGGTTTTGAAATCTGCGAGGATGCTTGGAGAGGTTCTGTAAGACCAGGATATCGACTTCACGAGCGCAAAGTAGATCTGATATTTAACCCAAGTGCCAGCCATTTTGCGATGGGAAAGACCCAAGAGCGTAAAAATCTGATCGAAAATAGTTCCTCCATCTTTGATTGTTATTACTGCTATATCAATCTATTGGGTAATGAAAGTGGACGGATGATTTTTGACGGCGAGGTCATGCTCGCTAAATCCGGAAAACTAATTGCCAGAAATGGTCTTCTATCCTATCAGGATGTCCAAGTGATGACTTTTGAGCTTAAACCTGAAATTCAGGAAATCGCTCCAATTCAATCTAAAGAAGAGGAATTTGTCCAAGCTACTTCCCTAGGACTATTCGACTACCTGCGGAAAAGCAAGAGCCGCGGATTTGTTTTGTCACTATCCGGTGGAGCAGATTCTTCCACAGTAGCCATATTAGTCTCAGAAATGGTGAAACGCGGAGTAGCTGAACTTGGACTTGAAAACTTCTTGAATAAATCAGGAATAAATCTAAAAATATCAACTTCAGAGCCCATCAAAGAAATAATTGGCCAGCTCTTAACCACCGCTTATCAAGGCACAGAAAATTCGTCAAAAGACACGCTTGAAAGCGCTCGATTCTTAGCAGAAAGTATTGGTGCTACTTTTTATCACTGGAATATTGATGAAGAGGTAGCTTCTTACACCGGTAAAATTGAAAAGGCAATCGGAAGAAAGTTGACTTGGGAAAAAGACGATATCACACTACAAAATATTCAGGCTCGAACCAGATCACCAATAATTTGGATGCTTGCCAACCTGAATAATGCATTACTGCTTGCGACCTCTAACCGAAGCGAAGGGGATGTTGGCTATACCACTATGGATGGAGATACGAGTGGAAGTATCTCACCTATAGCTGCAGTGGATAAATATTTTATTCTTCATTGGCTCAGATGGGCTGAGAAAAATTTGAATCAGCCAGGATTAGCTTTGGTTAATTCCCTCCAACCTAGTGCGGAACTACGTCCACTGGAGCGCACCCAAACGGATGAAAAGGACCTAATGCCCTATTCAGTTATTGTAGAAATTGAAAAATTAGCGATTCGCGACCGAAGATCTCCCCAAGATGTATATTTAATTCTTTTAGATGAACTGGGTTTGGAATCCACCGTTTTGAAAGGTTATATCAAAAAATTCTTCCAACTTTGGTCCAGAAATCAATGGAAAAGGGAACGCCTCGCTCCATCTTTCCACCTCGACGAATTCAATGTAGACCCTAAAACATGGTATCGATTCCCTATACTTTCTGGAGGCTATGTCGAAGAACTTGAACAATTAGACAAACTCTAATTCAGAAAAAATGCTTGAATTTATATTAAGTTATGTAGTCTGGGATCCAAATCCGGCTGTTTTTGCCAACTTTGAACGACTCAGATGGTACAGTTTACTTTTTGCTTTGGGCTTTATCATTTCACAGCAATTCATGGTTTATTTTTTTCGTAAGGAAGGCCAAGATGAAAACCTAGTGGACAAGCTGACCATTTACATGGTATTGGCTACGATCATCGGGGCAAGATTGGGTCATGTGCTTTTCTATGAGCCTGAAAAATACCTTAGCAATCCAATAGACATCCTCAAAGTATGGGAAGGTGGGTTAGCGAGTCATGGAGCAGCGATATCAATTTTAATTGCGCTATGGATGTATGCTAAAAGAACACCTGGTCAAAGCTACCTCTGGGTGGTAGATAGAATCGTAATAGTCACAGCTATGACCGGAGCCTTGATTCGATTTGGCAACTTGATGAATTCCGAGATTGGGGGAAAAGAAACCAATAATGACAATGGCTTCGTATATGGATGGCATATAGAAGAAATTCTTGCGTCCCTTCGAGTACCTGTTGAATCAATTGAGGCCTATAAGCCTACTGATCGAGATGGGGAGTTGAAAGGAAATGGAATAGTTCCGATGAATATCGATATTAAGGTAGGAAAAGGCAGTTACGACGTCGCTAATTTGGAATCTACCCTGAGAAGGGATGTCAAATATGCCTTAACCCAATTCAATTCCTCTAAAAATTATTATGCGGAAGAAGTAGATACTCCTCTAGATCTAACGATTCTAGAGAAAAGCGATCATTATCTAGTCACAGTCAAGACCTTTGGTAACGCAAAGCATCCTACTCAAATCTATGAATCGATTTCCTACTTCATTATTTTCTTGATTTTATTTGCCATTTGGAATCACTACAAGGAACGGACTCCTGAAGGGTTACTCATGGGGCTATTCCTAATCAGTGTTTTTGGAACGCGTTTTGTTTGGGAGTTTTTCAAAGAAAATCAAGTGGATTTTGAACAAACAATGGCTTTCAATATGGGACAATTACTAAGTATACCTTTGGTGATTGGAGGAATAGTTCTGGTAATTCTAGCTTTAAAAAATGGTCCAAAAGCCAAACTTGGTTAAGGAACAGGATCGTGGCCATGCCCTCCCCAAGGATTGCAGCTTAGGATACGTTTGATTCCTAGCCAGCCACCCTTGAATACACCATACTTCAGAATTGCCACTTTAGTATATTCACTGCAGGTTGGATTATATCTGCAACTGGAAGGGAAAAGTGGCGAAATAGTATATTGATACACCAAAACTGGAAATATTGCTATCTTTCTAAGAATGGTTTTAATCATAATTAATTCGAAATATAAACTTCAATCTTACAACCCTAAAAAGCTTACCCCAATTCCATTTTGAAGTTTAAGCACCAAAATATCTTTTTATCCTTTGCTGTACTATTGGTAGGTTTTTTTAATGTCCAAAAATCAATAGCCCAGACTGATACCTCTTTGGCACCAGTTGATACTGGACGTAAGGTAAAAGTGAATAATATTTTTATCATTGGAAATGAAAAAACTAAAAAAGAGATCATTCTACGAGAGTTAGACTTCACAACTGACTTTTACTACGATTGGGAAGCACTAGTGGAAATTCTTATCGCAGATCAGAAAAAAATCTACAATCTTCGCTTATTTACCTCCGTTGATATCACTCCACTGGAAATCGACGATAGTGAAGTGGAGGTATTGATTACTGTAAAAGAGCGGTGGTATATTCTCCCACAACTTATTTTTCAACTCGCTGATCGTAATTTTGCAGAGTGGTGGACCAATCAAGGAAGAGATTTTTCAAGAGTCAACTTTGGTCTTAGACTGAGCCATTCTAATGTGGCTGGTCGAAATGAAAAATTGAGATTTTCTGGTCAGTTAGGTTTTACTAGATCATTGGATTTTCAATACAGCAAACCATATATCGATAAAAAGCAAAAGCATGGTTTAGCTTTTCAACTTACCTTCAACGAAAATAAATCAATTCCAATTAAATCAGCTTTCAATCGCCAGGTATTTTACACCGCAGAAGATGAGCGAGTACTTCGAAAAAATATAGGAACAGCAGTCAGATATACCTATAGAAGGAGTTTTTACAATTTCCATTTTTTCACTTTGGGTTATAATTTTACGAGTATAGACCCTGAGATACTAGTCCAAAATCCTGATTACTTTCAAAATGGGAGCACCAATCTTAGATATCTTTACAGTACTTATACTTTTAGGCATGACAAGCGTGATAATGTAGCCTACGCTACAGATGGTGAATTATTGCAGCTATCCATAACCAAGTATGGGATTTTTTATGTGGATGAGTTAGACGAAGTAGAAGTCAGCATTACAGCCAATAAATATTGGAAAATCAATAATCGGTTTAATTTCAATACTGGACTGACTGCAGATTGGTTTCTAAGTGAGCGACAGCCTTACACATTGGTGAGAGGAATCGGTTATTCGCCGGATTTCATTAGAGGATATGAACTAAACGTAATTGAAGGTCAGCAGCTCTATGTGCATAAGAATAGTTTCCGCTGGAAATTTTTTGATAGGGAATTCGATGTTTCGAAGTTTTTTAAACTGGAGCAATTCAGTACCATCCCGATCCGATTGTATTGGAGTGCCAATTTTGACCACGGCTACGTCACTGATCGAAATAAAATTCCTGAAAACTCACGACTGGCAAACACCTATCTGTTTGGCTATGGGACAGGTATTGATTTAGTAGGATTTTATGATTCCGTGCTTCGATTTGAATACTCATTGAATAATAGTGGGGAAGGTAATTTCTTCTTCAATTTCAAAGCACCTTTCTAACTAGAGTTTTTTTAATGTAATTAGTTAAAAAACCAGAACTATTTAGTTGGACAATAATTTTTTTAACTAAATTACTTTCATAATTTTTCTAATTATGAAAGCTACTTTTTTACTCAGCTTTTTTTGCATATTCGGTTGGACCCTAGTGGCTCAGACAGATCCCGTCACGCAGGTTCATGGAAGTAGGAATCAAAGCTTGGGAAACATTCGGGTTTTCGATAATTCAGCATTTGCACACTTCAATAATCCAGGAGCACTAGCTAGTTATAAAGTCAATCAGCTCGCAGGAGGATATGATCATCGCTTTGGCTTAGCAGAGCTTAGCACGATAAATATTGCTGGAGCAACATCCTTTGGTCCAGGAGTGCTAGGATTTGGGATCGCAAGGTCTGGGGGCAATCTTTTCAATCAGCAGACTTTGGGTGTCAGCTATGCAAATCAGCTTGGTATAGTGAGCATTGGGGGTAAGTTAGAATGGTTTCAAACCCAAATTGAAGGCTTTGGGACTGGTAATTCAGCTATTTTTAGCTTAGGAGGCATTGCTGACTTGAGCCCAACCTTTTCGCTAGGTGCCACTATTTCAAATCTCAATCGTGCCAAACTAGGCCGAAATTCAATCCAGCGAATTCCCACTGGAATATGTCTTGGGCTCAGCTACTATCCTAGCACGCAATTGAATTTTTATGCTGAGGTAGAAAAAGACATCCTGATTAACCCAGTTTATAAAATTGGACTCGAATATGGGCTTCATGAATGGATCGAATTAAGAACCGGAGTAAATTCTAATCCTGGAAGGCTATTTTTTGGGCTAGGCATGAACTATGAGAAGTTTGGTCTAGATCTAGGATATGGTCAGGTGAATCCACTAGGTAGCACGACCAATTTCAGCCTAACCTTCGACCTAGATCCATGAACAGGTCTAGCTTTTTGTTAGCTATTGGATTGATTGGATCAATAACTCAGCTTTCCGCCCAGACTCCCCCACGGATCCAGATTGATTTAGAACAATTTATTGAGCGACTATTCCCTATCCAAGATGAGGAATTGGATTATGAATCGATCTATGAAGTCATGCTTCAAGTTTATTTAAATCCCATCTCAATCAATGATGCTGATGCTGAAGTTTTACAAGCCAGCTATCTTCTCAACCCCACCCAAATCGCAAATCTTATCCGCTATCGAAATGAATATGGACCTTTCATTTCGCTTTATGAACTTCAAGCTGTCCCTGATTTTGATCTCCAAACAATATATAACCTAGTGCCTTTCTTATCACTCGGGGGAGGTAATTTGGGCAACACCAAAAGATTTTGGCAACGGGTTCACTCAGAAGAACAAGCCTATTTACTCCTAAGGCACCGGAGAACGTGGGAAACTCGCAAGGGTTTCACTCCTACAGATACCAGTTCGACAGGAAGGATCTCCTCTCGCTACCTTGGAGACCAAAACGATCTCTATTTGAGGTTTCGAATCCAGCACAGTCGAGATTTCAGTTTGGGTTTAACATTAGATAAGGATGCCGGAGAGCAATTCATCTTGGATAAAAAGACTGCTAGATATGGCTTCAATTTCCTCTCTTTCCACTTGACCCGATATGAGGTAGGGAAATGGAAGACAATAAGTCTAGGAGATTTTCAAGTATCATTTGGTCAAGGATTGGTATATGGAGCCGGTTATGGTTTTGGTAAAGGATCTGAGACTATTTCTACAGTACGAAGGAGCAGTGTCGGAATTACACCTTACACTGCAGCTTTGGAGTTTGGTTTTTTTAGAGGGCTAGGAGCTACTTATAGATATAAAAAATGGAACAATACCTGGATTTTTTCTTATGCACCAAGAGATGGCCGAGTGAACGAATCGATTGATTCGCTTGATAGATCAGACAGTTTTATTTCATCTTTTTCTGAAAGTGGCCTTCATCGCACTCCAAGTGAACTCTCCACAAAAAACAAGCTACGAGAACTTAGCTTGGGTTCCAATTTGCAATACACAAGCAGTAATAGAAAATTTCATGTCGGGGGAAATATACTACACACCAAATTTGATCGCCCTTGGCAAAGGACTGCTACACCTTACAATCAATTTGAATTTAGCGGAACTCAAAACAGCATTGGAAGCATTTATTCGAGTTATAATTGGAAAAACTTCTACTTCTTTGGAGAGTCTGCCATCTCCCAATCAGGCGGTATAGGAACAGTTTTAGGTTTTATCAGCAGCCTGAGCAAGCAGATCGATATTTCCTTTGTTTGGAGAAATTACGATCGAGATTTCCATAGCTTTTACGGAAATGCTTTTGCGGAGAGTACACGCCCTATCAATGAGCGAGGAACCTACCTAGGAATTCAAATTCGTCCTAACTTAAAGTGGAAAGTCAACTCCTATTTTGATCTCTTCCGTTTTCCATGGCTTCGTTATCGAGCCTACTCTCCTTCTTCCGGTCAAGAATGGCTAACTCGAATCAGCTATCAACCCAACCGAAATCTACTAGCCTTTTTTCAAATTCGAAATGAAAAAAAGGATCGCAACCTTCCAGATTCCGGTGAACTAGGATTGGTTTACCGTTTGACCACGATGAACAAAACGAATGGACTGATAAGCCTAGAATACCAAGTTTCAAAAGCGCTCTTTATTCGCTCACGCGTTTTATTCAGTTCGGTAGAATTCAATGAAGTGAGAACAAATGGATTTATGATTTTACAGGATGCGCAGTATAGTTTCAATAAATTTCGATTTACTGGAAGAATAGCACTTTTTGATACAGACGATTATGAAAATCGACAATATACTTTCGAAAACAATGTACTCTGGACCTTTTCTCTTCCTGCTAATTCCGGTCAGGGCATGCGGTACTATTTACTTGGGCAGTATCAATTTAACAGTCAAATAACTGGATATTTTCGTTTTTCTCGAACCAATTATACAGACCGAGAATCTATCAGTTCAGGACTTCAAGAAATCCCATTTCCTCATCAAACAGAAACCACTTTTTTGCTTAGATACATGCTTCACCAGTAATTTTCCATCAATGGTAGGTTTGAGGACTAGTTTTTCCCTAATTTAGGAGTTAACAGAAAAATCCATGAATAGAATACTACATACTACCCTTTTGCTTCTTTTTAGTTTGAATCTAGCCTTAGCACAAAGTCTCGATCTCAGTAAAATGACTAAGAAAGAGGGCTTTGTCCCATTCTACCTCGATGAGGAAATAGGAAAAATCTACTTAGAAATCTCCAAGTTGGATGAAGAATTTTTATATGTCAATTCCCTTACAGCCGGTATAGGATCGAATGATATTGGATTGGATCGAGGTCAGCTTGGCGATACTCGAATCGTAGAGTTCCGAAGGACCGGAAACAAAGTGTTTTTAGTTCATAAGAATTACGATTTCAGAGCCTATTCTGACAATCCGTATGAAGTGCAGTCTGTCAAGGATGCTTTTGCGGAATCTATCCTATGGGGCTTTGAAGTAGCTCAGAATTCTGGGGAAAGCTTAATTGTGGATGCAACTACATTTTACCTGCAAGATGCACATGATGTTGGAGGTAAATTAGCACAGACTCGCCAAGGTACTTTCAAAGTGGATAATAGTCGCTCTGGACTTTATTTTCCGATGACCAAAAATTTTCCTCAAAATACGGAAGTGGAAGCTACAATTACGCTTACTGGAAATGCCACTGGAGCCTACTTGAGATCAGTAACTCCTACGCCAGATGCCGTAACCGTCCGTCAGCGCCACTCGTTTATTGAACTTCCAGATGATGCATACACTCCGAGAGCTTTTGATCCAAGAGCTGGGTATGGCAGCATTAGTTATATGGATTTCACTTCCCCTATTTCAGAACCCATTGTAAAACGAAACATCGCTCGGCATCGACTTGTAAAAAAGAATCCTAATGCGGCAGTCTCTGAGGTAGTCGAACCAATCATTTACTATTTAGATCGAGGAACTCCTGAGCCGGTAAAATCAGCATTACTTGAAGGAGGAAATTGGTGGAATCAGGCCTATGAAGCAGCTGGATTCAAGGATGCGTTTCGAGTAGAGCTTGCTCCAGAGGGAATGGATCTAATGGATGTCAGATATAATGTAATCCAGTGGGTTCACCGATCAACAAGAGGATGGTCGTATGGAGCAAGTGTACGAGATCCTCGCACAGGCGAGATTTTAAAAGGGCATGTTTCTTTAGGCTCTCTACGGGTTCGTCAAGATTACTTGATCGCTCAAGGCTTGATCCAACCCTATGAAAATGGAGATACGCCTGATCCTAAGATGTTGGAATTAGCAGTAGCCAGATTGAAGCAACTTTCTGCTCATGAGATTGGCCATACTATTGGTTTGGCTCATAGCTATGCCACCTCTGCTGAGGGACGCTCTTCCGTGATGGATTATCCTTATCCTGTTATCACAGGAAATGCCAAGGGGGATCTCCAACTAGACAATGCTTATGATGACAAAATTGGGGAATGGGATAAGTGGGCAATCACTTACGGATATGGATATCCTGAGCAAGGTCAATCCGAAGCAGATTTCTTAGAGAAAACACTGAAAGAAACTTATGCAGCAGGACATGAGTTTATCACCGATTCCGATTCTAGAAATCCTAGTGGCGTGCATCCAAGATCACACCTATGGGACAATGGCGAATCTGCTCCGGTAGAATTGATGCGAATGCTAGGATTGCGAAAAATTAAAATGAACAGCTTCGGATTGAACGCTATTCGTAATGGCGAACCTCAAGCTTTGCTCGAAGAAGTATTTGTTCCACTCTACCTGATGCATCGCTACCAAGTCGAAGCCACTTCCAAATTGATCGGAGGAATGGACTATTCCTACAAAATCAAAGGTGATAATCAGCAAATGCACTTCTGGATCAAAGCAGCTGATCAAAAAGCAGCTTTGGAGGCCTTACTGTTAACTATTTCACCAGCGATGTTGGAAGTTCCTTCACATGTATTGGCATTGATTCCTCCCCGCCCATTTGGCTATGGCAAGACTAGAGAAACTTTTGTTTCTAGAACAGGACCAGTTTTTGACCCTATTGCACCAGCAGAAAGTGTAGTAGATTTGACCTTTGGACTCCTATTCGATGGAGGAAGAGCTACCCGATTACATATCCAAAATTTACAGGATCCTTCCTTGCCAAGTTTATTCTCAGTTTTGGATGAGGTGACTAGAAATGTCTTCAGCTACACCGTTCCAGAAGGAATAGCGAGTGAGTTTAAATTTATGACAGAATCTAAATTGATTGATCATCTAATTTTACTTGCAGATAATCCTGAGGTGTCGACTACGGTGAGAGCTGTAGTCAGAGGATATTTGAAAGTCCTTAAAGAAACCGGTTTTATAGATAACACGCTCGGTTTAAAAAATCGCGGTGGCATCAATTCAGTACTTGGAATGCATTCGAGATATCTCGCCGATAAAATTCAAGCATATTTAGAGTTACCAGTCAAACTCACTCCTCAAGAATCTTTAAAAGTACCAGACGGAGCTCCAATTGGAATGGAAAACATGAGTTGTGACTATGATTTTTAAAAAAAATAATAAATAAATTTAGCAAGAGGCATCGTAAATGATGCCTCTTTCGGATTTAATAAATTGATCAACCAATTGATAACCCTTGTATTAGTTTTTTTAAATTCAATTTTTACGGCAGATTCTAAAAAGGATTGTTTCGTAGTGATGGGTTTAGGAACGTAGATAGTAGAGGGTTGTATTTTAAAAATCTATTATTTCAGATGGTATTATTTTTGAAACGACGTAAATAACAAAGTATAAGCCTAGCCATTTTACTCTCAAAATTTTAAACAATGATTGTCACATCGCATCAAAAAGGTTGGAAAATTATCAACCAACGTTCTCACGGATTATTAGCTGCTATGTTAGCCTATCAGTATGATATAGATTTGCCAAATGATATTATTGTCCCCACATTAATTACGATCGCAGAGCATGACGATGGTGTTGAAGAAACTACTCAAAATAGAAACCTTACAGAAGCGGGTGCACCTAGGCATTTTAAAATTCGTGATGAATCTAAAAAGACAGATTTAAAGCAACAAACTAATGTGATGGAAATAGCCACTTCAAAAAGTCAATTAAACGCATTACTAACTTCTTTACACCTTGATTTTTTAGCAGGAGGAAGCGACAATACAAAAGAGAAAAAAGTAGTTATTTTTTTGAAAGATCAAGAAAAAAATCGAAAAAAAATTCTCAAACATTTAGATATTAATGAAAAGTATTCTCACAGACTACATAGATTTGTCGAATGGTGTGATGCATTATCTTTGCTCATTTGCATGGATAAAATACAAGCAGACGGTAGAAAAATTGAAATCTCAAAAAGCCCAGATGGGGAAAGGAACCAAACTTTTTATAAAGCGAATAATGAAATTTGTGTTGAGCCATGGGTTTTTAAAAATGATACTTTTAAGGTTTTTTATGAGTATAAAATTTTAGATCAACTAAAGTTTAATGACATTGAAGAATTTAATAAAGCTTGCAAAACCACACCAGTACAAAGAGAAGAATTTATATTTTCGAAATGATTTAAAAGGCTACTATTGTGGGAATTTAAGATTTTTTTTTATAGATAATCCTCGGATAATCCATGTTTGAAATGTTTGTTTTGTTAAAATTTAAAGATTAACTCGAGGGTTATCCCCAAGTCACCCAAATAAATTATAATTTTAGAATTAGATAAATTTAAAGAGTTTAAAACTCTATTTTATTTATGAATCCATGGTATCGCTACACTTAACACTACTGACAATATGGAATATATTCCAATCTTCTACAATAAAGGTTTTTTGTTGGAAGGTAAGTAACTTAAGACCACTTGAGCTAAGTCGAGCGTTTTTGATTAGTTCTTCGATCATTTTGTTCCTAGTTTAGGCAACAAAATCGGTCCAGTTATTTAAGCAGTTAGGAACAATTACCTGTTACATAATCGATACAATGGAGTTAGTTTGGCACTGACTAATGTCTATCGGGCCAGTTCTGATTTATCACCGAGCAATCAAGAAAAAATTGCAGATGTAATGTTTGCGCAGCGAATATGGAAACGAATCTTGTATTTTTGTGATAGTGATTTGCAATTGATTTTGGGAAAGGAATAGATAGACAAAATCCGAATAGGAAATAGTACCAAAGAAGTGCAATATCTGCAAGAGTATTACGATGCTCAGAAGTTTTGGATCGCTGTAAATCGAGCTGAAGCTTTCTTTGGGTGGGTGGTTTTGAATCTCATCAAAAACATCTTCAAACCGCCCATAATATTCCTCATCATACTTGGAAGTGGGAGAGCTTCTCAGATCAATTAGCTAAATTACAAATCAAATTAAGAGCTGTGGATGGTTTAGTCCAAACACTTTACAAAGCTCCGGTTTAATTAAAAATTAACTCCTTCATGCACAACCCTTTATTGGTAGAATTTGATACTCCTTTTGGAACAGCCCCTTTTGATCAGATTCAATCTGCTGATTACCTTCCTGCCATCACGCAAGCTATCCAACTGGGAAAAGCAGAAATTGAAAAAATAAAAGTCCATTCACTTCCGACATTCGAGAATACAATCGAGGCCCTCGATCTATCAGGAAAATTGCTAGGGAGAATCACTGCAGTTTTTTTTAACCTAAATTCCGCAGAAACTAATGATGAAATCCAGAAATTAGCAAGAGATATTTCCCCTCTTCTCACCTCTCATGGCAATGATATTTTATTAGATCCAATTCTTTTTGAGCGAATCTCTCACGTTTATAACCAACGAAAAGAATTAAATCTCAGTCCAGAGCAATTGACTTTGGTGGAGAAAACTTACAAGTCCTTCGCCCGAAATGGTGCAAAGTTAACTGAAGAGGAGGCTGGAAAGCTCCGTGACATCGATCAGGAACTAGCCCAAACTTCCTTGAATTTTGGGGAAAATGTCTTGAAGGAAACCAATCGTTTTATACATTTTGAATATGAGGAATCTTCGCTTGAAGGTCTTCCTGAGGGAATTAAAGAGGCCGCGGCACAATTGGCTGAGGAAAAAGGACAATTGGGTCAATGGGCTTTTTCTCTTGATTACCCAAGTTATATCCCTGCAATGACCTATGCCACAAATCGGACTTTACGAAAAACGCTTTTTATAGCAGCTGGTACAAAATGCGCCAAAGGCGATGAATTAGACAATCAAGACGTAATACGAAAACTTCTAAAGCTTAGAAATCAACGTGCAAAACTTTTGGGCTATGGCAGTCATGCTGATTTTGTATTGGAAGAGCGAATGGCTAAAACGCCTACACAGGTCTTATCCTTCTTAGATTCACTATTGGAAAAAGCAAAGCCAAAGGCGGAAGTAGAAATAGGAGAACTAGCTGAATTTGCAAAAAAATTAGATGGACTTGAAATAATAGAAAAATGGGATTTTGCCTATTATTCCGAATTATTGAAGAAAGAGAAATATTCCTTGGATGATGAGTTACTCCGGCCTTTTTTCCAATTAGAAAAAGTCGTAGATGGCGTTTTCCATACTGCAAAAAAACTATTTGGACTCGAATTTATTCCCAATAAGTCTATCCCTGTTTACCACAAAGACGTTACTGCCTACGAGGTCAAAGATGAAAGTGGAGTTCATTTAGCTGTATTCTATGCAGACTTTTTCCCTAGAGCAGGTAAGCGAAATGGCGCATGGATGACAAGCTACAAAGGTCAGTGGAAAACCGGATCGCAAATCGAAAGGCCACATGTGTCCATTGTTTGCAACTTCACCAAACCTACCAAATCAAAGCCAAGTCTACTTACTTTCAATGAGGTGACAACGCTATTTCATGAGTTTGGACATGCACTACACGGTATGCTTGCAGATGGGAATTATGAATCACTTTCTGGAACTAGTGTTTTTTGGGATTTCGTAGAGCTCCCAAGCCAAATATTTGAAAACTGGTGCTACGAGAAAGATTGCTTAGATCTATTTGCAACCCACTATCAAAGTGGTGAAAAAATCTCGGAGGAATTGATCGAAAAAATCAAGAATGCCTCAAATTTCCAGCAAGGGTATCAGACATTGAGGCAGTTGAGTTTTGGGTTACTTGATATGGCATATCACAGTCATGATCCAGAAACAATTTTAAATATTTTCGATTTTGAAAAAGAAGTAATGAGCAAGACCGACCTCTTACCAAAAGCCGAAGACACCTTGATGAGTACTTCGTTTTCTCATATTTTCCAAGGCGGATATTCTGCTGGATACTATAGTTATAAGTGGGCAGAAGTACTCGATGCAGATGCTTTTGAGCTATTTCAAGAAAGAGGGATCTTCGATCGAGAAACAGCCGATTCATTCAAATCAAATATATTAGCAGCTGGAGGAAAAGAGCATCCTGAAATTTTATACTTGAATTTTAGAGGAAGAGCACCTAAGCAAGAAGCATTGTTGAAGCGAGCTGGGCTAATCGCAAATCAGTAAGAAATGATTTTGTAGAAAGATAGACACTATGGCGAAAAACAGTTTATATCTGCCGACCTATTTAAAGGCATTATCAGTGATGGTCTTCATCATTGTTTTAGTATTTCTCTTAATAGTTGGAAAAAGTCTTTTGATACCGTTTTTTCTTTCAGCATTTTTTGCTGTGCTTTTTACGCCATTATCCAATTGGCTAGAATCAAAGAAATTCCCAAGAGTACTTTCTACACTTATTTCCATGCTTGCTATGATAACATTTGTTGCAAGCTTGATAATCTTTGTTTTCTCTACAATAGCCAATTTCCGGCATGATTTTCAAGACGTATCCGGTAAAATCGACAATTACATAGGGGAAATTGATTCTTTGATTTATAGCTCTTTTGGAGTTAAAGCAGAAATCGCCGAGAAAGCAAACGGAGAATATTTCTTATCTCTACTCAACCAAAACACCGATACGATAACCAACTTTGCTTTGGGCGCTGTTGGTTCTTTATCAGGGATTTTATTGATAGTAGTGTTTATGTTTTTCTTGCTCTTATATCGTGATCATTTTGTCAATGTAATTCTAAAAATCTATCGAGATAGTGATGCGGAATTAGTTGAGTCAAGGATAGTGAAATTGAGGAAATTACTCATCAATTATATAGTCGGAGTGGTTAAAGTAATGGGTATTTTGGTCATACTTAATCTTATTGCTTTTACTTCACTCGGAATTAAGCATGCCATCTTCTTTGCAGTAATCGGTGCAATTTTGAATATCATACCCTATGTAGGTCCATTTATAGGTGCTTTACTGCCAATGGCCTATTCATTTTTGACAAAAGATAGTCTTTTCTACCCAATAGCAGTTATAGTCTGTTATCAGATTATACAATTTATAGAAGGAAATATTCTTACTCCAAAGATCGTCGGTGGAAATGTAAATCTCAATCCATTCATAACCATAGTCGGTTTACTGATCGGTGCATCGATCTGGGGAGTAGCAGGAATGATCCTGATTATTCCAGTAATGGCTTTACTACGTCAAATCTTCGAATGGAATGAAGATACAAAGCCCTTTGCTATACTACTTGGTGAAGAAAAATCAAACAAAAAGGAATTAAAACTAGACAATGAAGACTAATCAAATTTGGATTCTTTTATTCTTATTTTCTCTATTATCATGTGATTCATTAGATGATAAAAAAGGAAGATTTCTCCTCAAGGGGAATGAAAAATTGAAAGAAAACGATGCTAGAGGAGCACTCGAATTTTATGCTGAGGCATTGGAGTTAGACAGTACTTATGTCGATGCTTATTACAACAAAGGCCTTGCACACATTCTTCTAATTCAAATAGAAGAGGGAATTTCAGATTTCAGTATTGCCATTCAATACCAACCTAATTTCGCAGATGCTTATTTCCAGCGCGGGTTAAGCTACTTAGATAATGGGGAGTTTTATAAAGCAAGAGAAGATGCCGACAAATTAAAATCACTCGAGCCTGACAACTGGGAAAGCTTTTTTCTTTCTGGCTTGGTTGAAGAAAAGCTAAAAAATCTAGCTCAAGCTCTTGTCGAGTTTCAAAAAGCTACTGAATTAGACCCTGAAAATTCTGACTTAATTGTCAATCAGGCCACAATTTTTTTTTATTTAAAAGACTTCGAATCAGCAAAAACCCTTCTAGAAAAAGCCGAAAGCATCAATCCAACCGAACCAAATATTCACAATACCTATTCGATGATTTATTTCGAAGAGGGCGAATACAAAGCTGCTTTAGATGCTGTGGATAAGGCAATCACACTAAATAATCGGCAGGCCTATTACTATAATAATAAAGGACTTTACCTTTTGTATTTAGGTAGATTGGAAGACGGGCTTGAGCTAATTAATCAAAGCATTAAAATGGATGCAAAAAATCCATTTTCTTTAAGGAATAAAGGAATTTACTTCGTTATGAAAGGCGATAAGATATCCGCTTTAAGTTACTTAAATGAATTGATGGGAGATTATCCAGAGATGGATTTGGTTAAAGAATATTTTGATAAAGCTCAATCTCTTTAATTCTTAATCGAAATCACCTCTCTTATTTTCTTGACAAGTATAATACTCCCCAATGTTTGGACCAAAGATCAGGTAGGTTAAGTTAAGGGATTAGGTTCATTACTGCAAATGAGAACTTCTCCTGTAGATTTGACAATTAGAAGGGAATCAGGTGAATTGGTTATGAGCGTTTCTAAAAGTGAGATTTTATTTTCTAAAGCCAACTTTTTAGTTGAATCCCAGGCTAACCCTATCAGATCGTCTAGTTTTGAATCAAATAATGAATTAAAACCTGAAATTGATATAAACTCCTCTGTATTAATATAAAAATCGAAAGAAAAATCAGAATCTATGGAATTATCGATCTTTTTAAGAAAAGCATTTTCAAAGAGTTCAAAGACGAGTTTCTCAGGATCGTTTACAAACTGATCTTTCTCAATAACTCGCGAAACACCTAAAAGAGTTGCTCCCGCAGGTTAAAAAAAGTCTGGGTTTATCAGACATCTATTCCAAAGAGAAAACACTTGAATGACTAATAGTGTCTTTTTTAAGTTGAACGAGCTGTTTGCGTTTATTTTTTTCAATTTCCAAACGGGTTATATCCCTTGCAATTACAAAGAAATTCTCCTCTGAAAACTGAAATAAACATTCCAAGGACTTCCAAGAGTTCCCATTTGTTTTAAATCGTAATTTTTTAAATAATTCTTCTTATCCTTCTGATCTTATCCAAAGTTTTTAAGTGATTTCAGATCATTCTTCTGGATATAATAATATAACGAAGTATTCAGCAACTCCTCAGGCTGGTAGCCAAGAATAGGTAGAATTGCTTGATTGAGATAAGTTAGGAAATCATGTCTTTCTATTCCGATAAGATCAAGAGTCGATTTAAAACTTAGCTTCGTTTCTTTCTGAGTAGGTTACCCAGGTTTTTGAAGTGCTATCCCTTTACAGAATAGAAAATAATTTGAGACACTATTTTGGGGAAGTTGGAGTCGAAATTCAAAAATATTTTTCATCATACGTTAAAATCAACTCCTCCTTAAATATGTAGGCATTGTAATCAAGTCCTAACCTAGCTAGAGTATGGTTTTCTAGCGTATTACCAATGGCATTTTCAAAAGCCTAATTCGCATAAAATATATTGTAGGGGTAGGTGTTATCTGAGACAAATATCCTCTCAGATTATTCATAGATGAGTTTTTTAATCGTACTGTTGATAAACCCTTCCTGCATGAAATTGCGCTGTTGCTAATCTTGAGAAATTTGAATTATAAAATTTATTAGGTAAATGGTGATCTAAAATCGAAACTCTAGATCATGTTGTATTTCAAAACTATTTTTTTTTCATTTTGAATTGGAGAATATTTTAAAAGCTATAAAAATACCCAAATTTAGCCCAAAGTCGGGTTCGTAGGGACTTTTCCACATATCCATCCGTACGGTAATCTACACTCCACTCCAATCTTTTTCCATTTTGGATGAGTTTTCCCAGAGAAAAAATCACTCTATTTTCCAATTCGACTGCTCGAGCTTGATAGCTAAAAATAGGTTCATTTGAAATTGCCAAATAATACTCTCCAGGATCAAGGGTTGCTCCATTCAAAGGAATTTCTAAAGCTAATCTATATCTCAACCTGACTTCTACCTTCTCTCCTTTTGTAAATGTTTGGTCAGTACGAAATCGATGTAAGATTCTTAGATTTCTACGCCTTTGGAATAATCCGAATTGTTGGATAATTCGATTGGCATCAGAGCCTTCCTGAAAGCGATGAAAAACACCTAATGCAAAACTCTTGGTAGGACTCAGTCTCCAATCATAAAAAACCATCAAGTCTGTCCGATAATGCTTGAATTCAAGTTGTTTTGAATCCTTTATATTATTATCATAAATAACATGCTGGTTTTCAAATTTAAAGTTGATTCTGTTTTCGTTCTTCAACTTTTTTGTGATTGAGGCCTCCGGAAAAAACCCAGCAAAGAACACTTGGTTTTGGGCTTTGCTTGCAGATCCAACAAAAATAAAAATGAACACAAAAAAGAAAGCTCTCATTTCAAAAGGAAAGATTAAATATGTCTCGAACTACAATCCGCCTTTGAGCTAAAAATTTGCCCTCAGAAGAAAAAGTACCTTCCCAAAGTCGAATTACTTTCGATTGATCTTCTGCTTGATATTCAATTTCAAATTGAATCAAAACTCCATCAGTCTTTTCCTCATCAAAAAAATCTTCCGAATCTGCAGGTAAACCGCTGTATTGAATTTGAATCTTTTCCAGTTTAAACCGTCGAAGTGTCCCTACAAAATGAGAGGATAAATTTGCTTTGACCTCATCGGACAAGCCCTCCCATTCCATTTCTATTTCCACATCCAACACATTTCCCAGCAAATCAAATTCAACACTATGGAATCGATCTTTGAGTTTAAACTTTGCTTCAAAGGAATAACCAAGTTCTGAGAACTCTTTGTACCATTTGGGCTTCCTAATCTTTTCAAATGTATCCTTTAACCATTTCCTGGCTTCAATTGGAACTTGGCGCTCCTTTACCCTAACTTCCCGTTCCACTTTTTCTTGTGCCAGAACCGAAATACTGCTCAAGAGAAAAAGAATTAAGAGTGAATTTCTAATAGTTTTCAATGCTTGACTAGTTAAAAAAAAGCCGCAATCAGACTGATTGCGGCTCTCTATTATTTTTACGCTAGATTATAACTAAAGTCCAGCCTTAATCAAGTTAAGTGCAGAACCAGCTTTGAACCATTCTATTTGACCTTCATTATAGGTGTGATTCACAGAAATGATATCAGAAGACCCATCCGCATGATTAAACGCTACTTGAAGTTGCATTCCAGGAGCAAAGGAAGTTAGACCAAGGATATCAATTGTATCATCCTCTTGGATTAAGTCATAGTCTGATGGATTAGCAAAAGTCAAACCTAGCATTCCCTGTTTCTTCAAATTTGTCTCGTGTATTCTAGCAAATGACTTTACCAAAATAGCGCGGACACCAAGGAATCTCGGTTCCATTGCAGCATGTTCTCTTGATGATCCTTCTCCGTAATTCTCATCACCTACAACGATCGATCCGATCCCTTCACCTTTATAATCACGTTGTGTAGCTGGCACCTCACCATAGCTTCCGCTAAGGTGATTTTTTACCGAGTTAGTTTTATCATTGAATGCATTTATCGCTCCAATCAACATGTTATTGGAAATATTATCCAAGTGACCTCTGTATCTCAACCATGGGCCAGCCATAGAGATATGATCAGTTGTACATTTTCCTTTTGCTTTGATCAAAAGCTTCAAACCTTTCAAGTCTGTACCTTCCCAAGCTTTAAAAGATTCCAAAAGCTGCAAACGGTCCGAAGTTGGGCTTACAGAGATAGTCACTTGTGACCCATCTTCTGCTGGCGCTTGGAATCCTGCATCTTTAACTGCAAATCCTAAAGGAGGAAGCTCAAGTCCTGTTGGCTCTTCTAACTTCACTTGCAGACCTTCCGCATTAGTAAGCGAATCCGTCAAAGGATTAAAAGTAAGATCCCCAGCAATGGCCAGAGCTGTTACAATTTCAGGAGAAGCTACAAAGGCATGGGTGTTTGGATTTCCATCAGCACGTTTCGCGAAGTTTCTATTGAATGAAGTGATAATCGAGTTTTTTTCTTGCTTATCTGCTCCATGTCGAGCCCACTGCCCAATACATGGTCCACAAGCATTAGCTAATACTACACCTCCCATTTTTCCAAATGTATCCAAGAAGCCATCTCGGTCCACTGTAAATCTTACCTGCTCAGAACCAGGGGTAATTGTATATTCAGATTTTGCAACGAGCTTCTTATCTACAGCTTGTTGTGCTAAAGATGCTGCTCTGGAAATATCTTCATAGGAGGAATTCGTGCAAGACCCGATCAATCCTACATCTAGTTTTGCTGGCCAGCCGTTTTCTCTAACTGCAGCAGCAAACTTAGAAATCGGCCAAGCCAAATCAGGAGTAAATGGTCCGTTTACATGTGGCTCAAGTTCAGATAGATTAATTTCAATTACCTGATCAAAATATTTTTCAGGGTTCGCATATACTTCATCGTCACCAGTTAAATGCGCTGCGATACCATCCGCTAATTCAGCGATGTCAGCTCTATCAGTTACTTTAAGGTAGGCAGCTGACTTCTCATCGTATCCAAAAATTGATGTCGTAGCACCAATCTCAGCACCCATATTGCAGATAGTTCCTTTTCCTGTTGCTGATAGCGACCTTGCTCCCTCACCAAAATATTCAACAATGGCACCGGTTCCACCTTTTACAGTTAGGATACCGGCAACTTTCAAAATAACATCTTTTGCAGCAGTCCAACCTGACATTTTCCCAGTCAACTTAACACCGATCAGTTTTGGGAATTTAAGTTCCCAAGGAAGACCAGCCATTACATCACAAGCATCAGCCCCACCGACTCCAATTGCAACCATTCCTAAACCGCCAGCATTTGGTGTATGAGAATCTGTTCCAATCATCATTCCTCCAGGGAAAGCATAATTTTCAAGAACTACTTGGTGAATAATACCTGCTCCAGGCTTCCAAAAACCAATACCATATTTATTAGATACAGAAGACAGGAAGTCATAAACTTCTTTATTCTTATCATTTGCTTTTGCCAAATCAGTCACTGCCCCAACTTCAGCCTGAATCAAGTGATCGCAGTGCACTGTAGAAGGTACTGCAACCTGATCTTTTCCAGCCTGCATGAATTGTAAAAGTGCCATCTGAGCAGTAGCATCTTGCATAGCCACTCGATCTGGCTGAAACTCAACATAAGATTTACCGCGTTCGTAAGCCTGTGTGGCAGATCCTTCGGTAAGGTGAGCATAAAGAATTTTCTCTGTCAAAGTAAGTGGTTTGCCAACAAGTTTTCTGGCTGCTTCAATCCGCTTTGGATATCTCGCATATACTTCTTTGATCATATTTATATCAAAAGCCATTTTATAGGGATTTTTAGTTAGATAAAAGATTCTTTTTTTAGGGAAGACAAATATAGAAAGTTAGGCTTATAATAAGTAGCCATACATCTCCATCTAGCCCCCCTTTATCCTAATTTAAAATGATTTTATACTCTTATTCCTAAAAAAATAGAAAAATACTGGGGCTCAAAAAAGCAATTCCAGCTACAAACAACCAAAAGCAATACTTGAATAGCGACTTAGCTGAAACTCCAGTGATAGACAGAAGCGGAAGTGCCCAAAATGGCTGAAGCAGATTACTAATCTGGTCTCCATAGGAGAAAAGCATTACCATTTTCCCCAAAGGTAAATTCAAGGAAAGTGCGGTTTCTGCCAATATCGACCCTTGAATAGCCCATTACCCCCCTCCCGAAGGAATCAGGAGATTAACCAAAGCTGCAGAAGCTAAAGTGAAATAAGGAATCAATTCTTCTGGCGTGATTATAAGTACAAATTCAGATGCGCTTTGAATAAATCCAGAACTGGTCATTATCCCTATAATACCGGCATAAAAAGGGAACTGAATAAAAATGTCAACGGAGCTTATAATGCCTGACCCAACCGCCTCAGTAAATTGATCCAAAGTTCAATATGCTACTAAAGCTAATCCGAATAATAGGAATATTACAAAATTCAAATTAATCACGGTCCAAGTTAAATCTGATTTGAAAGCTATAATTAAGCATAAAATCAAAATGACTAACCCCACAAAGGAACCTAATCACCACACGGTTCCTGAGGAAATTGGCAGTAGTGGATGTGCTTTCAGGATTATATTTTTTGGTTTATCCAAAACAGAAAATAGCATCAAAACCAGCAAAAAACAATCACCAATCCACCAGTCACGAAGATATTAAATCCGCTAAAAATGGTTTCAGAAACTGGAATCACCCCTAATCTATTAACTAAAAAATTGTCAGATTCCGCAACTTTTAGAGAAGCCGAACCAGAAAACCCTCCATGCCAAACAGCCATTCCCAAATACCCAGCGGAGGCCAGCAATACTGGATTGGACGGCAAACCTTGTTCTTGTTGTGAGATGGCCATAAATCTCGCTAAAACCGCACCCACAATTAAGCCAAAACCCCAATTAATCAAGCCCGAAAAGCAAGTAATTACAGCAGTGAGGAGGACTGCTTGAATTTGATTTTGTGGGAGACAAGACACTTTCTTTAGAAGCGAATGAACAGGCTTAACTAGTGCAAGACAATAGCCACAAACCAGAACCATCATCATTTGAAGCGTAAATTCAAGTAATCCGAAAAACCCTTTTTGCCAATATTGAAGCGAGGTAATTGTTCGGTCTAGTAGCCCCAACTCTGGATCTGTACCCATTGTAATTCCCAACAACAAAGTCAAAAAAATTACTAAACTAAAAGGCGAAATAGTTAATTCTTTTAATTTTTCTTTCGTCATGTTTTGAAATATTTTTTTAGTTCCAATAATTATAAGTATAATTATGATCAAATAAGTCAATAACTGCACTTAGCCCAAAGTAGCAGCTATAGGGTATGCGATGGATTTAATCCTTAATCCTTTTTCCTTAACACTAATTTTCTCCGGCCTCCTTGTGGGTTGCCTATCCTTGATTATCGCTTTCAAAATGGGAGATGGTACGAAATGGGTGGCAATCACAATGATTTGTGGGGCAATTTGGGGGGTCTTTTACGGTTTGGAATTAAGTGCCACTGATTTAGAGACCATATTAATTTATGTCCATATCCAGTATTTTGGGATCTCATTTTTAGGTGCCTCCTGGTTCATTTTCACTTTAAAATACACTGAAACCGACCTTATTAGATACAAAGTTGGTATTTTTTTCATCTTGGTTATTCCCACTTTGACTTTCATTTTTGTAATCACGAATGAATTTCATCACTTCCACTACATCTCTTACAAGCTGGTTTCAGTAGGTGGAATCATCGGTTTAAAAACAGAAGTGGGACCATGGTATTTCGTCCATGTGATTTACTCTTACATCTTATTTTTATTGGGGAATTTTATCATTTGGAAACGCTTTCGCTTTTCAGATCAACTTTTCAAAACTCAAACTAGATTGATATTTATTGCAGGGTTGTTTCTGATTGTTTTTAATGCATTGTATCAATTCGGGATTTACAGACCCTTCGAAATAATCGATTTAACGCCCTATTCGTTTTTGTTTAGCTATATTGTACTTGGAATAGCAATCGTTCGATATCAATTATTCAGCTTAAAGCCAATCGATAAAAACATCATTTTTGAAGCAATCACTAAGGGAGTTTTGGTTTTGGATCTTAGGCAAAAGATTGTGGATTTCAATCACATGATATTTGTTTTTTTTCCGAATCAAAAATCGATAAGCATTGGGACAAATGCCAAGTTGATATTTGAACCCTATCCTTATCTTCTGAATATTCTGGACAGTACTGAGAAACAAATTTTAGAAATCTGTTTAGACCAACAAACAGACAGTAGGATAGCTTTTGTGGAAATCAAACCACTTAGAGACAAAGAAAATATTCAGAGGGGGACAATTTTACTATTTGAAGATATAACAGAAACCGTAAATACTAAGAATTTATTAATAGCTCAAAAAACAGAACTACAACAGCTTAACAATCTTAAAGACAAATATTTCAGTATTATTTCACATGAATTGAAGGGACCGATATTCGGCGTAAAAGAACTGATAAACCTCACCCAAACTGGTCTAATCTCTAATGAAGAATTCATTGAATTACTCCCTGAAGTATCTAAAAACATGGAGAATGTCTCCCAACTTCTTGAAAACCTACTTGCTTGGACAAGATCACAACTTAAAGGTGAGCAAGTGATTTTGGAAAGGTTCGATATCAAAAAAATTCTTATCAGACAAAAGCAAATACTTAGTCGTATCTCGGCCGAAAAAAATATTAGCATAAATATAGATATCCCAGAAGAAGAATTTAGGGTTGTCGGAGACAAAAATATGGTGGACTTAATCATTCGAAATCTGATAAATAATGCATTAAAATTTTCCCCTCCTTCAAGCGAAACGATAATCAGCGCTGAACTACAGGGTGACTTTACTAAGATCAGCATCAAAGATTTTGGAAGTGGAATTTCTGAAGAAAACCTGAAAAAAATCAACCACGGAATTTCATTCACAACCAAAGGTCAAAACAATGAGAATGGTACTGGACTAGGGCTGATTCTTGTCCAAGAATACATCAAGAAAAATTCAGGCAAGCTAGAAGTTGAATCTACTGCAGGTGTAGGCTCCATATTCTCTATTTATCTACTTTCAGATATTTAACCTCAATCATTTTAGTTGAGAGAGAAAATTCAAAGTATCCACACCGTCCGCATAGTCACTTAGTTCCGGTTGCTGCGCCGTGCCAAAAGGGATTGATCCTTTAAATCTCCCATCCTTTGACACTATACATTGGGTTTTAGATGAGTTTCTCTCAATCAGTTCGTTCAAATGAGCATCATCTCTATAACACTCATAAAATAACACAGCTATCGGAGAAACTAGTGATGTAGATTCTTTCACAATCAAAAAACCATTATCTAGATGATCTTCCCCATTTACAAGTAGTATTGCTTTGTTGTAATCGTAGTTATTATTGTACTTATGATGTGTTGCAACAAAATTAAAAACCTCTATCGCATCTAAAAAAAATTGCAATTGAGCAGGATCTTTGATGTAAATTTTCGAAACATTTCGGCATCCTAGTCCATAATATTGGAAGATATCCTTGCCTAGTTTGAGGAAATCTGAAACTGTTTCTTCTCCTATTAAGATTCCTACCGATGATCTATTTTGCCGGATAACATTTGGATACTTCCCAAAGTAATAATTAAAGTATCGTGAAGAATTATCACTTCCCGTTGCGATATAGGCATCTTTCCCCTTCAACATTTCCTGAATTTCTATTCGCTCTTCAAATCGAGCATCTAATTCAATCAATTGCAAAATCACCCATCTCATCAAAACAGTATCAGAGGAGCTCAACTTAATAGAAGCAATATGACCTGCCAAAAGCACACACATCAAGTCGTGAAATCCAACAGCGGGGATATTTCCTGCCATCAAAATACCCACACGAAGATTAGAAAACTCGTCAGATAAAGAATAAGATTTTGTCCACTTAATGACTTTATCGGACTCCAGCATATGGCTAATACCTTGCAGCGCTTGAACCACTGAATCTTCAGTAAACCAATTATTGCCGTTTTTCGATCGCCATTGAAGCTCATCAAGTATTTCTGGATTGAGTTCATTGACTCTGTTGCCTAGAGCGACAAAAGCCGAAATTCGTTCTTCTAATCTCATGGGAAAATGTTTTTCTGGAGCAAATTTATCGTTTTTGGCTTCGAATACCTTATAATTAAATTAAATTAGTTAGTACAACAACTTTTTTATTGCCTGTCAGTTTTATGGTTATTACTTTTGTAAATCAAACGATAAAGCTATGGCGATAATGATCACCGATGAATGCATCAATTGTGGTGCATGCGAACCTGAGTGTCCGAATACAGCTATTTATGAAGGCGGAGTAGAATGGACTTGGGGCGGAGGAACAAATCTAAATAAAGTTACACTTCCTGATGGAGCTGTAATTGACGGAAAGGAAAAACAAAAGCCGGTTTCTGATGAATTTTATTACATCGTGACGGATAAATGCACAGAATGTAACGGTTTTCATGAAGAACCACAGTGTGCAGCAGTCTGCCCTGTTGACTGTTGCGTAGATGATCCAGATCATCGCGAATCAGAGGATGTACTACTGGCCAAAAAATCTTACATGCACGGAGAATCTTAAAGAAAGGTAATGATATCTTTTTTTTTACTCAATCCTGATATTAAGTCACTTATACCAGTTCAATTGTAATACATATAAAAAAAGAAGCGATTTAGGTTGAATTCTCTGACCGAATTGTTTTAATTTGATATGTATTAATCTAACTCCGTACCCAAAAAATTAAATCACTGTGGAAGATAATAGAGGCTATGACAGAGAAGAGATCTTCTCAAAAAAAGTAAAAGCTGGAAAACGGACTTATTTTTTTGATGTTAAATCTACTCGAGCAAATGATTATTATTTGACGATCACAGAAAGTAAGCGAAAGCAAAACGGTGACAGTTTTACCTATGAAAAACACAAAATTTTTCTGTATAAAGAGGATTTTTTCAAATTTGTCCAGGCACTACAGGAATCCGTAGATTATGTAAAGCAAGAACTTCTTCCTGATGTCGACTTCGATAAATTCGAAAAAGAAAATGAAAATGAAGAAATTAAGAGTGATCTAAAATGGGAGTAAATTAAAATTATTCCAATAAGATCTATTTCCATTCAATAGAAGTAGTAAATTTAAAGTAGGCCTTTAGCCGCCTTTTAGGTATGTAAGTAATGCAGCGATTTTTCAGTTACCTGATATTAATTATATTAATTTTCCTCCTTTTCGGCTGGTACTTTTCTAATATTACTTTCTACATCGTTGTCTCATTAATCTTAGCAGCAGTACTTCGCCCGCTGACCAATAAGCTTCATGATTTCCATGTGATGGGACAGCACATCCCTAGATGGGCAGCTATTCTCCTCTCCTATGGATCAATCGTCTTATTATTCGTTTCATTAAGTTTTCTTTTTTATCCTTTGATAAGTAATCAGATCGGAATTCTTAGCGGTCTCGATCTAGAAGGCATCTATGAAACTGTCAAACAACCAGTTTTGAAAATCGAAGGATTTTTGTTTAAATACGAATTAATTGACAATAAGCCTGGCTTCCTATTCAATGAGATCAGAAACTCTATCATCAGCACAGTTAAAGAATTTGACTTTACAAGCTTTATTGGTGGAGTGATCAATACAACCAGTAGTTTATTTATTGGCCTCTTAGCCATAGCCTTCATCAGTTTCTTTTTGCTTTTAGAAAATGGCCTTTTGCGTAGAAACTTAATGAATTTAATCCCAAATCCATATTTCGAGCTTTCAGTTGCAACTTTCACCAAAGTAGAGAAGCTATTATCGAATTACCTTTCTGGCCTTCTAATCCAGATGCTTACTATATTTTCTTTTGCAAGTCTTGGACTTAGTTTACTAGGTGTAGAATATTCTCTCACAATTGCACTTTTCGCTGCTGTAGCAAATCTGATACCCTATGCAGGACCGATTTTGGGAGCAAGTTTTGGGATTATTGTTGGAATTTCTACCGGTAACTTTGAAACCAATATTGAATTAAATTACCTCATTTTCAAAATCTTATCAGTTTTTGCAATAGTACAAGTGATTGATAACATTCTCGTACAACCATTGATTTTTTCTAAATCTGTAAAAGCCCATCCCCTTGAAATTTTTGTTGTTATCTTTGTCGGGGCAAAAATCGGCGGGATCGTCGGGATGATTTTTGCTATTCCTGTTTATACCATTTTTAGAGTCTCGGTTATCGAATTCTTTAATGGGTATAAATCATATCGAATTTTTAAAACATAAATAAAAATAAATGGCCTTACAGTGTGGCATTGTTGGACTTCCAAATGTAGGAAAGTCCACGCTGTTCAACTCGCTTTCAAGCGCTAAAGCAGAAGCAGCTAATTTCCCTTTTTGTACTATCGAGCCAAATGTTGGCGTCGTAACCGTACCAGATTCACGGCTTAAAATGCTCGAATCTCTAGTCAACCCTCAGCGAGTCCTACCTACCGTGATTGAGTTTGTAGACATCGCAGGGCTAGTCAAAGGAGCAAGTAAAGGTGAAGGCTTGGGGAACAAATTTCTTGCAAACATCCGTGAAGTGGATGCAGTCGTTCATGTGATTCGTTGTTTTGAAGATGAAAACATTATACATGTGGCAGGAAGTATTGATCCTGTTTTCGATAAAGAAGTGATTGATAACGAGCTACAATTAAAAGATTTAGAGTCTGTCGAGAAGAAAATTCAAAAGTCCGAAAAGATCGCTAAGTCGGGTGATGCTAAAGCAAGGAAAGAGCTTGAAACTCTTTTAATCTTCAAATCCGCATTGGCTGATGGGAAAAACGCAAGATCTGTAGACATCGAGAAAGAAGACTTAGAAGCTGTAAGAGATTTACATTTATTGACCATTAAGCCAGTATTGTATGTGGCAAATGTGGACGAAGGAAGTCTTGCAGAAGGAAATAAATTTATAGATCAACTCAGAGAGGCTGTAAAAGATGAGAACGCAGAAGTAATCGTACTTTGTGCAGCAATAGAGGCCCAAATCGCTGAATTTGATGATCCGGAAGAAAAGGAAATGTTCCTTGGAGAATATGGACTGAAGGAGAGTGGTATGAACAAATTGATTTCTGCTGCATACTCAATATTAGATTTGATCACATATTTCACAGCTGGTCCGCAGGAAGTTAGAGCATGGACAATCAAAAAAGGCTGGAAAGCTCCACAAGCCGCTGGTGTAATTCATACTGATTTTGAGAGAGGCTTTATTAAGGCAGAGGTGATCAAATTACCAGATTACCAACAGTTCAAAACAGAGGCTGGATGCAGAGAAAACGGGAAAATTTCAATCGAAGGTAAAGAATATGTCGTAAAAGATGGAGATATCATGCATTTTAGGTTCAATGTTTAATCATTTCCAATAAAATTTAGTAATTTTAACCTCTGTTAATTAATCACCCGTTATTTACAGTTTTAAATATTTATTGTCTCATTTATTTTTAAATTATCGTGAGAGTTAGACTTATATTTTCCTTAAAAAACAAAGGATCGTACTTACCATTTCATCATCAGTACATCCTCGCCCAATTCCTCAAGGGAGTTATTGTAAAGGGCGGTAGAGAAGAATTTTTCAACTACAACTATTTCAACTTTTCTGGATTGAAAGGCCAGACAAAAGTAAGTAGAAGTGGATTGCATTATTATTCAAGTTTAGTGACCCTAGTGTTATCTTCTCAAAGTGAGGATTTTATGGATTACTTACTTGAACAAGTATTCGCAACGCCAAAGGTTGAATTAGGAAATCTTATCCTAGTTCCTGAGTACACTGAGATCGAATCAGAGCCAACTTTGGAGCCTTCAAACAAATTTGTTTGTATTTCTCCTTTGGTATTAATCACCCCAGCTTTCAATGAGGAAGCGGGCAAGCGATTCATCAGTCCAGATAGTGATGAGTTTTCCGATTTGCTTTATGAAAGCACGTTGACTCGAATGGAACGCTCAAGTTGGTTCACTCCAGAGCAAATGGAAACTTTTTACAAATTTCAAGTTGTCCCTGACATGGTTTATGTAAATAAACTTAAGGAAGCGCAGAAAAAATTTGCTAGAATCTATGCAGTCTATGACATGGATGTTAAGTATGAAGTTAGAGGCTATACGCTTCCAATTACACTTTATGCTGCACCTGAAGTTCAGGACTTCGTGTTCAAATGTGGCCTAGGAGCATTTACCCACAAAGGTTTTGGAATGCTTGACCTTGCAAATCACGGAACTGGAATACGAACTGAAACTTATAAGTTCAAGCGAGAAGGCTTCGTCCCTTATAAGCCTTCTGAGCGAACTCGCCAAAACGTAGCGCCAGAGGCCTCCGAAGAAGCCGTGGATCAACAACCAAAAGACTAACATCAAAACCTGCTAAAAAAAATTAGCAGGTTTTTTTATAACCTTCTCTTATTTGGATTGAGATTAATATAGCTCACCAATTGGTCATAGCGCGAACCAAGATTTCTAAAGTAAACAAGAACTTCATATTCATTTTCAGTCTCGAAGTAACTCCCTTCAAAACTTTCGGTAACAAATCCAGATTCCCCTTTTAACGCAAATTGATAATCATACCACCCCTGCTTAAGCAAGAGTGTAGTTTGGTACACTTTCAATTTAGGATCCCAAGCCAGTTTAGCTTCAGGAGCTACCCCCCATTGTGTCAAAGATCCAATCATATAAACAGGACTGGCATTCTCCTCAGTCTTAAATCGAAAAGTAACTAGCATGTACTCGCTCTCTACCTCAGGATTCCCGCCCGGTCGATCGTTCGTATAGATAAAATATTGACCATTAAGATCCAAATACTGAGAATAAACTTGATCAGTCCTAGGCACATTAATATTAGCATCCGCATAAATCACGTCTGTCTCAACCCTGACATTTGCAATATTGACCCCTGTAGCACGAATAAATCGTAAATCAACAAAACGAAACTCATTACTTGCATCAAATTCGTTTTTCCCATCAAAGAGCTCATATCTGAGAGTTTTTGAGCTTTCATTCATGAAAGTAGGCTTTTGAAGAATCTTCGAATTATCCCAGCGTTGATTTTGTCGCAACACGACTTTAATTTGGCTGGCAGGATCCATAACCTCGCCTTTGGAGTAATTGATGATCGTATTAATCTGTTGAGCTCCTCTCCGATTAGACGTCTGAGACGGTGGGACAATAGCTGCTCCAACTGTGAAAAGCTGCTCATAAACCATAAATCGCTTTGTAAAAGCTACTTCCGACTCATCTCTACCTCTATAAACTTTCAGAATATAGTTTCCTGACTTTGTGACTTGAGGAACTTGAAATCGGTAATGGATATAAGGAATTCGGGTATTAATGGAGTAATCGTAATCCTGAATATTAAATTCATTGAATACTAAAAGGAAATCATTGTCTCGCAATTGAGATTTATTCCAATCAGCATCACAATGAATCAACTTAGCACTATACAATTCAGGATCGAAAGCCAGATCATCAAAACGTAATAGTAAAGGTCTTGATCCAGTCAGAGAAACTACTGGTGAATTGAGCTGACTTTCATCGTCAATACCAGCAGGAAATACACGTACCGACTGAATGTGATCTTTATATACTTTATCCTCAAGTTGCGCAAGGCCCTCAGCCAAAAAGCTGAAACAAATCAAAGGTATTAACCAAAATCTACTCATGCTTCAAGGTAAGAAAAAGAATAATCTATCTCAACGATTAAGCGATGACTTCCTGAATTGAAGAAATCTGATCCACAAGAGATTCCCATTCAGCATTTAAACGATCCAACCTTGTTTCAAACTCTTGATATAATTTTTGAGTTTGTTGGGCCTTTACTTCATCAGCATATAGTGCTGGATCCGCCATTTGAGCTTCCAATTTTTCCTTTTGAGACTCAAGCTTTTCAAATTCTGACTCAACTTTAGCCAGCGATTCCTCAAGCTTCTTCAATTCTCTTCTAGCTTGCTGAGTCTCCTCATTGTTCTTTGGAGCTAAATTAACAACTTCCTTTTTTTGAACCTTCACTGTCGGCGCAACAGATTTCACTTCGACTTGATTAGCTTTCCAGACTTCATATTCCGCATAAGTCCCAGGATATTCTTTGATCTCTTGATCCTCGATATACCAGATTTTATTAGCCACTCCTTTTATGAAATGCCTATCGTGAGATACCGTTACAAAAGTACCTTCATACTGTTGGAGCGCTTGGATCAAAATATTTACTGATTGGAAATCCAAATGATTAGTGGGCTCATCAAGCAATAAAAAGTTTGACTCTGATATCAAGGTTTTGGCTAAAGCAACTCGAGATTTCTCTCCCCCAGAAAGTACTTTGATTTTCTTGAATACTTCCTCATTGGTAAATAGAAAGCATCCCAAAACTCCTCTTAATTCCATTTCAGATTTTGCACTTCCAGCCTGAGACATCTCCTGAATAATCTCATTATCCAAAGTGAGGGCTTCTAATTGGTGCTGCGCAAAAAAGGATTTAATCACATTATAGCCTTCAGTTCTCTCTCCACTTGTCTTTTCGGAACCGTCAATCACGCGAAGTAGGGTTGATTTGCCTTTTCCATTGGCGCCAATCAAAGCGATTTTATCTCCTCGCTCGATCCGAGCAGAAGTTTTTTTCAAAATCACATTATCTCCATAGGCTTTAGAAACTTGGTCCAAAATCACCACGTCTCTTCCAGATTGCTTCGAAAATTTAAATTTAAAATTTACGGAAACCTCATCGCTTACCACCTCGTGGACTTTATCTAATCTATCCAAGGCTTTGATACGGGATTGTACCTGATTTGATTTGGATGCTTTAGCTCGGAAGCGCTCAATAAACTTCTCCGTCTGCTTGATCATCTGCTGTTGATTCTCGTAAGCATTTTGTTGAATTTCCATTCGCTCCACTTTTTCTTCCTTATAAAAGGCGTAATTTCCTGCATAAAGTGTAAGCGTCTGACTAGCTACTTCTACGGTGCTGCTAATGCAGTTATTCAAAAAAGTCTGATCGTGGGAAACTACTACAACAGCTCCTTCGTAAGTCTTCAAATAATTCTCAACCCACTGAATTGAGGGTAAGTCTAAGTGGTTAGTAGGCTCATCCAGCATGAGTAATGAGGGCTTCTCCAAAAGGAGCTTTGCAAGCATGACTCGCATTCTCCATCCACCCGAGAACGTTCGAAGTGGCTTCTCCAAATCTGCCGTCTTAAAACCAATTCCTTCCAAGACTTCCTCTGCCTTAGCTTTGATTGTATAGCCTTCATTTGCCTCAAATCGCTCCTGAAGAAATGCAAGCCTATTTATGATTTCTTCAGAATAATCGGTCTCCATTTTTCTCAAAACTTCATCAATTTCAATCTGTAATTGCAACGTCTCTTTGAATGCTGCCAAAGCCACATTCAAAATACTATCATCTGACTGATAAGAAAGAAGATCTTGATTTAGGAACCCGATGGTGCAATCCTTCGCTTTTTGCACTTCTCCAGAGCTAGGCTGATAGTCCCCATTAATTATTTTGAGTAATGTTGACTTGCCAGTTCCGTTCTGTCCAACCAAGCCAATTTTGTCTTTTGGCTTGATGTGAAGATTTGCATTTTCGTAAAGAGGGCGGCCTCCAATAAAGTAAGAGAGATTATTAATAGATAACATAGTACAAAAATAACATTATACCCGTTTATAAAGCTTTTTAAGCAAAACAATCTGTCCTTTCCTATATTAGATTAACAAATAAAAACATCCAATGAGAATTTCCATTAATTTAATTCGCTCGGTTTCACTGGCTTTGATTGCTTTCACTTTTGCCTGCAACGAGAAGCAAGGTGCTGAAGCTCAATCTATCAAGCCGGATGGATCAAACAAAATAGCTATAGGAAATGCTAAAGCTGATGTACAGCTAGACAAATTAAAGCTCCCAGAAAATTTCAAAATAGATGTTTGGGCAGCAGATATTTCAAATGCTCGATCCATGGCAATTTCTGACAATGGGATTGTATTTGTGGGAAATCGCCAAGAAAATAATGTTTATGCAGTAGTGGATGAAAACAAAGACGGAAAAGCAGATTTTAAATATATCCTAGCTGAAGACCTTCGAATGCCAAATGGAGTAGCCTATCGAGATGGCGATCTATATGTCGCAGAGGTAAATAGAATTCTTCGATTTAAGGACATCAAAAATAATCTGGACAAGCCAAGCTATGAAGTCATCTATGGGGACTATCCAGAAGAAGGCCATCATGGCTGGAAATTCATCGCATTTGGACCGGACGAAATGCTCTACGTGCCTGTAGGTGCTCCATGCAATATCTGTGAATCAGAGAATCCAATTTTTGCTAGCATCACAAGAATCGATGTGAAGTCACCTAACCCAAAGCCAGAAGTATTTGCACATGGCGTTAGGAATTCTGTCGGCTTTGATTGGCATCCCGTCACCGGCGAACTCTGGTTTACAGACAATGGTCGAGATATGATGGGAGATGATATTCCAAATTGTGAATTAAACAGAGCAACAGCTGCTGGACAGCATTTTGGCTATCCTTATTGGCATGAGGGCTCAGTAAATGATCCTGAATTTGGATCAAAAGGAAAAGCTCAAAGTGCATATGTGGCTCCAGCAGCAAAGCTCGGTGCACACACCGCTCCGCTAGGGATGCGGTTCTATGAGGGAAAAATGTTTCCTCAATCCTATACAAACCAAATTATAGTAGCTAAGCACGGCTCTTGGAACCGAAGTAAAAAATCTGGATATGTAGTGACATTAGAAAAAATTGGGGCTGATTCAAAGGTAACAGGAGAAGAAATTTTTATCTCTGGCTGGCTAAATGTAACAACTCAAGAAGCTTGGGGAAGACCAGTTGATGTGCAGGAATTACCGGATGGCAGTTTGCTGATCTCTGATGACATGGCCAATGTAATCTATAGAGTTAGCTATTCAACAAAATAAAAAAAAGAAGCTTTCGCTTCCCTTTTTTATTTCAACCAATCCGGCTTAGTTGTATTAACTTCAGCCTGAAGCTGATTAAGCAAATTATATAATCCAAAATAGGTCCGATTGATGTAAAGTCCATGTCTCGATCCTCTCGCTTGTTTTGATTTTCTAAACATCTTTTCATTAGAAATTCGATCTCCTAATTTGAATATCTGCTCAAAAAACCCATCATCTGAAAAGTCAAATTGATCCACATGGAATGGTCTACCAAGGAGTCCGATCATCTCTTTGAACACACCTTTAAAATAGATCTGTTCTTCTGGAGTATCTTTATCTGAAATAAATTCTAATTCAAAGAAAATCTGATTTAGCTCTTCCTCTTTCATCAATAGATCTTGTTTGATCAAGGCAAAATACCCTTCATAGAAATCTTCAGGAATGACTTTTACACAGCCAAAGTCGATAATTCCCAACTGATCATTTTCCTGTACAATAAAATTACCCGGATGAGGATCAGCGTGCACCTTTTTTAGATTATGAACTTGGTGATGGTAAAAATCCCAAAGTGCTTGACCAATCTGATTTTTTGAAGTTTGACTCGGTTTTGTATCTAGCCATTCTTTCAAATGAAGGCCTTTGATCCAATCCATGGTTATAATTCGATCGGAGCTGAATTCATCGTAATAGATCGGGAATTTTAAATTAGGGATATGAACACACTCCGAAGAAATTTCTCTAGATCGTTCGACTTCGAGTATGTAATCCGTTTCTTCAAGGAGCTTCTCTTCCACTTCTCCCATGTAGTGATCCAATTCGCGCTCATTCATATTGAGTAATCTCAAAGCAAAAGGTCTGACCAATTTCAAATCAGAACTTACAGAATCTGCGATTCCAGGATATTGAATTTTTACGGCTAAGATTTTCCCATCTTTTGTTGCCTGATGCACTTGCCCGATAGACGCTGCATTAATTGCTGATCTTGTAAAAGTATCAAAAACCTGCTCCGGAGTTTTCGAAAAATACTTTTGAAAAGTCTTAACGACCAAAGGATAAGACAGGGGTGGTGCTGAATATTGCGCCATAGTGAACTTATCTTGGTAAGCTCTTGGAAGAAGATTTTTATCCATTGACATCATCTGAGCTACTTTCAAGGCAGAACCTTTAAGTTCGCTCAATGTATTATAGATATCCGAAGCATTATTTTGGTGTAGTTCCTCTTTATCCATTGAGGGATTCACCATCTTTTTTGCATAATGTTTTACATAATTTCCTCCGACTTTTGCTCCAGTAGAAATAAATTTTGCTGCGCGCTGAACTTTTGAAACAGGGATAGCCTGTTGTTCTTTTAATTTTTCAGCCATGATTATTTGGATTGGTATAGAAATTTGGCAAAATCTAAGAATGAGTCGAGAGCACTTTTCCCCATCAAGTCAAAAGCAAGGTTTACTGATTTTTCAATGGCTGCATCAGTCTTTTCAAATCGAGGAGAACGGTCATCTAACCAATATTTAAGAACAAACCAAGTTTGTAACCACATCGCTTCATCGTATCGATCAGAAATAATCGGACGATTAGCAATCTCTTCAGTCTCTTTTCCTTCCAAAATAATCTCATTTGCAAAATCCTTGAATCGCTCTTTAAACTCTGCCGCTTCTTTTGGCATTGCGATCATCGACTTTGATCCATCTCCATATAGGCTCAAGAGATAAGATCTATTTTTTTTTAACTCTTCTATCCAAGTGAACAGATAACTCAAGAATTTCTCTCGAGCACTGTAAGTTTTAAATACATCCTGAACTTCAATTTGAGCAAGGGTTTCATCGAATATATCTAACCAAACAGCTGATTTGATGGGTTCAAAAGAAGTGAAGTAAGTATAAAATTCTTCTTCCTTCATTTTCAATTCTTTTGCAAATTTGAAAATTGATCTGGGTGCTGTTCCATGTTCTAATACATGGGTGCGAAATCCCTCTATGATTAATTTTCTATAATCTTTCTTATTTGTCTTTTTAGCCGAAGCAGTTTCCATAATACATTTTCAAAGTCTGTCTTGTAACAGCTAAAAGGACTGGCAAGTTTTAAAAAGCATGAAAAAACCGAAGTTATTTAGCTTCGGTTTTTAGTTTTAAAATGATTTCAATCTTTAACTTTTTCAATCACCAAGTTATGATTGGTATAGATGCAGACATCTGCTGCGATATTCAAACTTTCCCTGACCATTTCTTCGGCAGTGAGATGAGGCGCAAATTTCTTCATCGCTCGAGCCGCAGATTGCGCAAACATACTTCCTGAGCCAATCGTAGCTATTTCCATATCTGGTTCTATCACATCTCCTGTTCCAGAAATAATCAATATGTCTTCCTTATCAGCCACAATCATCATCGCTTCCAACTTACTAAGCATTCGATCTGTACGCCATTCTTTAGCTAATTCCACGGCTGCTCTCTTCATATTATTTCCAAAAGCATCTAGTTTCTCTTCAAACTTCTCCAAAAGTGTAAAGGCATCTGCCGTAGATCCCGCAAAACCGGTCACTATCTTTCCACCTTGTAAAACTCTAAGTTTTTTCACTGTGCTTTTCGCAATTGTATTTCCAAGCGTAGCCTGCCCATCAGCTCCTATCACTACTTCGCCGTTGTGACGAATCGCAACTACCGTGGTTGATTTTATTCTTTCCATAATTAGATATCTATTTGAACTTGGCCAATGCACCCAAGCATATTTCAATTTATGATCGTCGAGCGTATCTTCAATAAACGTACAAAAAGCAAAAAGTCCTGAAATTAGGACTTTTTGGCAGTTCAATTAGATTAGAATCCTAACTGGATCCTCTAGTAAACTTTTTAATGTCAAAAGGAATGCAGAACCTATCGCTCCATCGACTACACGATGATCGCAAGAAAGAGTCACTTTCATGATATTACCAATTTGCATCTTGCCTTCTTTCACAATTACGGTCTCTTTGATCCCTCCTACCGCTAGGATACAAGCATCCGGCGGATTAATAATTGCTGTAAACTCATCAATACCAAACATCCCAAGATTCGAAATAGTAAAAGTATTTCCTTCCCAATCCTTAGGCTGAAGCTCTTTATTTTTAGCTTTTCCGCCAAGTGATTTCGCTTGGTTAGAAATCTGAGAAAGTGACAAGCTATCTGCAAATCGAATTACAGGAACCAAAAGCCCTTCTTCAACCGCTACAGCCATTCCTATATGAATGTGATCGTTATATCGGATCCTATCTCCGAGCCAGCTTGAATTTACTTTTGGGTGCTGACGCAAAGCTGCTGCAGATGCCTTGATGACCAGATCATTGAATGAGATCTTTACTGGAGCAATTTCATTCATGGATTTACGAGCTTCAATTGCCTTATCCATATTAATCTCCATGGTCAAGTAGAAGTGTGGTGCTCCAAACTTGCTCTCGGCAAGTCGCTTGGCAATCACTCTCCGCATTTGAGATACTTTTTCCTCAGTGAAGCTTTCCTGACCTACAACGGGCGCAGTTGGTTCTCCTGACTGAACAGGTGCTGCTGCAGGAACAAAATTCTCAACGTCTCGCTTTATAATTCGTCCTCCTTCACCAGATCCATTTACCTGGCTGATGTCAAAACCCTTATCCTCCGCCATCTTCTTTGCCAGCGGGGAAGCTATGATTCGATCACCAGCAGATGAATTGGCAACAGTTGTAGGATTAGTATCATGAGCTGTTTGTTTAGGCTCTTCAGATTTGGATACTTTAGGAGCAGGTTCAGGAGCTTCTTCTTCTGAGTTGCCTTCCGATTGATGCGCTTTTAGTAAAGTCTCAAAATCCGATCCTTTTTCCCCAATAACTGCAATGACCCCATCTACAGGCACACTGTCACCTGCTTCAACTCCAATATATAAAAGGGTACCGTCTTCATAGGATTCAAGCTCCATAGTAGCTTTATCGGTCTCCACTTCAGCTATAATCTCACCAGACTTGATCACATCGCCAACCTTCTTCAACCAGGTAGAGATCGTTCCCTCCTGCATTGTATCTGACATTTTAGGCATTGTGATTAACGTCGCATTAATCGAGGAGGTATTTATTTTCTCAGCTTTCGGTTTGGAATCAGGCTGTTGTTCTTTTATATCTTCTTTATTTTCCTCCTTAGCTGGGGCTTTTGCTTTTGACTCATCAGAAGATTCTAAGGCCTCTTTGAGTAAATCCTCATACTTCTCATCTTTCTCCCCGATGATCGCAATTATTCCATTTACGGGAACAGAATCTTTTTCTTGAACTCCAATATATAAAAGTACACCTTCATCATAGGATTCGAGCTCCATCGTTGCTTTGTCAGTCTCTACTTCGGCTAGGATGTCTCCTGGCTTTACAGCATCACCAACTTTTTTCAACCATGCAGCGATCACCCCCTCTTCCATGGTGTCACTCATTTTAGGCATTCTTATTATTTCGGCCATAGGTTTTTCTGCGCTATTCGTTAATTAAAGTGTCCAAAAATAGTTTTTATAAAGTCTTTATTCAAATTTAAAACTAGTAATTTACCCATGCTTTTCAGCCTAATCTTATTTTCTATCTGAAGTGCCTCTAATTCAAAACAGTAATTACAACCGACCGAAGTGGCTATTTAATAGCCACCTTGAGACCATATGTCCTGCACTTTTCAGGAAAGTTGATTTTGAAAGCCCTCAAAAAGAACGGATCAAAACTTCAGATGGAGATTTCCTAGAACTCGACTGGTATAAACAACAAAGTGCTAAGCTACTGATTATAAGTCATGGGCTCGAAGGAAATAGTGAACGGGCTTATATGGTGGGTATGGCGAAAGCTTTTTTTCAAAACCAATTCGATGTGTTGACTTGGAACTTCCGAGGATGCGGGGAAGAAATTAATGATCAAGTTATTTTTTACCACTCTGGAGCAACTTATGATCTCGATGAAGTTGTCAATCATGCATCAAAAGATTATGATGAAATTTACCTTGTGGGCTTTAGTCTGGGAGGAAATTTGACTCTGAAATACCTTGGGGAGAAGAAATCCACAGTCCCTAAAATCAAAAAATCGGTCACAATTTCGGTACCGCTTCATTTAGGTAGCTCTAGTAAAAAAATCTCAAGCGGGGGAAACATTCTTTATTCCAAACGATTTTTGAAAACACTGAAAGAAAAAGTGATCAGGAAATCTGAAGCTCATCCCGGAAAAATCCCTCTTCAAGCAATAAAAAACATTAAAACTTTAGCCGACTTTGACGATTATTTTACGGGCCCACTTCACGGCTTTGCAGATGCTCAGGAATACTACGAAGTCAATTCTTCCATATTCTTTCTTGAACATATCGAAGTTCCTACATTAATCCTAAATGCCATTAATGACCCATTTTTGAGTGAAAATTGTTTTCCAAAAGATTTGGCAAATCAATTGGATTTGATCTTTTTCGAATATCCTAAGCACGGCGGTCATGTTGGCTTTAGCCCTGCTTATTCCGCTCAACCTTTCTATTCAGAAAAACGAGCTATTGAATTTATTACCAAGGGTTTCTAACTTTCAGAACATTTTCTAACCAAACACCATGTGCGGACGCTATTCACTCAGTAAAAGTAAAATAGAACTAGAAGAGCGATTTCAAGCCGAAATGCTTCCAGATTTCAATCCTAGATATAACATTGCACCTACCCAACTTGTCCCGGTGATCACTTCTCAGAGTCCAAGAGGATTTTCATTTTTTTATTGGGGTATTA
>JBLGAM010000017.1:0-45729 GCA_047612305.1 Planctomycetota bacterium
CGACTGAAAAAACCGCCAAGTTCAACAAAGAGAAAGGAACTGCTACGTAAAATATTCCCAAAAAAGTAAATGCAATTCCGGTAAATGGCTTTTTATCCGTTTTCCGATAAAGCTTGATGAAAAAAGTAAGTGAAACAATCGGGAAAATCATGTACAAATATTCCGTCGGCAGGTGTTCCTTCTCCACCATGAAAGTGAGAGAGAAGATCATCAAACCCAAGAAAGTGCCAAAACTTTTCAAAGGAAGCATACCATCCAAGCCACTTAGTTTATAGAATTCCATTTGAGAAAATCCCAAGATGCCAGCAAAAACCAAAAAGTAAGTCCATTCAGAATAAATAGTTCCTCCTACTACTATCAATCCCCCAATCACAGCCGTGATAGCACGCTGACCTAGATTGCTGTAATTATTAATATTAAAACGTGATCTCATTCTGAACGATAGTTGAAGCTGAAATTGAATCATCACGCTGAACGAGGACATGATAGGTGCCGAAGATCTTGTAAACTGTCTCCCTTTTATTCAGAACCACTGCTTGGATCCCATGCCCTTCAAGTACACCTTTTACTATTTCAGCTCGCACTTGAGCTTCCGTTTCAAATACTTTTATCCAGTTCTCCATTAGGTCTGTTTATTTTCTTAAAGTAATATATTCCTGCTAAAAGGCCCAATAAGCCAAGTATCGCTGCAGGATAGGATACCGAATCTGTCGATTCCAAATCAATGTCGATCTTCTCTTGATTAGATAGATAAACTAGAATTACGGTGATGGAATTATTTAGAATATGAGCCAAAATAGGATAAATCAAACTTCCCGAATAAAGGTACAAATACCCAAACAGAGCTCCTAAAAACACCCGCGGAAGGAATCCGTAAAACTGCAAGTGAATCGCAGAGAATATGATTGCCGTCACCCAAACTCCCGCATGAGCAGAGCCAGTATAAAGTCTCATTTTGGGCTGAACTACCCCTCTGAAGAACATCTCTTCGCCGATTCCTGCTAATACACCAATCACCACAATCCCTGTGATCAACTCGGGAATCGATTGAAAATCGGTCAAAAATTTTGTCAACTCAAGCAATTGTTCCTCCGTCTCTTTCATCCAAAGTTCTAATCCGGACAGAGAATCTGGAAGTACCAAAAGCGAATTCCAGTAAACCAATAGCGCGTTGAAAAGCATTCCTCCAACAGTAATAATTAAGACCAAGCCAGCTCCAGTCAGGTTGAATCGAGGAAGCTGAATCTCCCAATGAAAATCCGCTTTGTCAATAAAATGTGCGATCACGTAGGCCGCCAACCAAAACCCAATCCCGGAACCAATTCCTTGAACAAAAAACATGGCCATTCGCCCATTTGGGGAAGAAAAATCACCCGTCATTAGGCCCATGATGTCTTCAATTGATACTCCAAAAAGATATGGCGTAGCTGCCAAAGCTAAAACTTGGAGAATAACCAACATGCCGATAGCGACTAAGACAATGACTACTAAGGATAAAAGCCAACTCTTTCGCTTGGCAATTTCAGATTGGGTTTCGTATATCTCCATATTTGAGGTAAATTTACGTCAAATTTAGAATAACAAGTGGTTAAGATAGGAAAGTTGGAGTTAGGAGAGTTCCCATTGTTGCTTGCACCGATGGAAGATGTAAGTGATCCTCCGTTCAGAGCAGTGTGCAAGCAGCACGGTGCTGACTTGATGTATACGGAATTTATCAGCTCAGAAGGATTGATCCGAGATGCTGCTAAGAGTGTGGCTAAGCTCGATATTTTCGATTACGAACGCCCAATCGGTATTCAGATATTTGGAAATGAAATCGAATCCATGCGTGAAGCTGCTGCGATTGTCGAAGAAGCTAAACCTGATATTCTAGACATTAACTACGGCTGCCCTGTCAATAAAGTAGCCTGCAAAGGTGCTGGAGCAGGAATACTTCTGGATATCGATAAAATGGTAGCCATGACTGCAGAGATTGTAAGAGCAGTCAATATTCCTGTCACTGTGAAAACCCGGCTAGGATGGGATCAAAACACAATACGAATCGTCGAAGTAGCAGAGCGACTTCAAGATGTCGGCATACAGGCAATCAGCATCCACGCACGTACAAGAGCGCAGATGTACAAAGGTGAAGCTGATTGGTCTTACCTAAATCTGGTCAAAGCTAATCCTCGTCTTTACATCCCTGTTTTTGGAAATGGCGATATCGATTCTCCTGAAAAAGCTTTAGAATACAAAAATAAGTACGATGTCGATGGTATGATGATCGGGCGAGCCTCGATCGGCTATCCTTGGATTTTTGATGAAATCAAACATTTCTTAGCGACAGGAGAAAAATTAGCTGCACCAGGACTGGAGGAGCGAATCGCTGTCGCTAAGAAACATCTTGACTTCTCTGTCGAGTGGAAAGGTGAGAAACTGGGAATCCTAGAAATGCGAAGACACTACACCAATTATTTCAGAGGCATGCCGAATTTTAAACAGTATCGATCGGAAATGGTCACTGCGGAAACTTACGAGCACGTCTGCGAAGTCCTCAATCAAGTGGCAGACGCATACTCGGACCACGTTTTTTAACAATTCTTGAAACAAATCCCCGGAATTAAACTGTATGCCCTCCTGTTACTCTCCCCGCCAATTTAAAGGCAAATGCTGATTTTATGAATTCAAATCAATCTGATAGCAATCTAGTCAACTGGGTATTCCTGATTGTATTAGCCTTAATTTGGGGGAGCTCATTTATCTTGATCAAACGTGGACTCGAAGTCTTCTCTCCGGGTGAGGTGGGAGCCTACCGAATAGTAGCCGCAGCCACTTTCCTGCTTCCGCTTTCCTTGCCAAGGATAAAAACCCTTAACCGCAAACAGATTCAAAATCTACTTCTAGTAGGCTTAGTGGGCAGCTTTATTCCAGCTTTCCTTTTTGCAAAGGCCCAGACACAACTAAGTAGCTCGCTTACAGGAGTTCTTAATGCACTGACTCCGCTATTTGTCGTATTGATAGGAGCCTTGTTCTTTTCCTCGAAGATCACGCTGCGAAATGGAATCGGATTGGGTATTGCTTTTATAGGAGTAGTAATCTTGGTTACAGTAAAAGAGGGGGCAGATTTTGGGACATTTTCAGCAATTAATGCCTACGCTTTTTTCGTGATTTTAGCCTGCATATGCTATGGATTCAATCTCAACCTGATCAAATTTCGTTTCGAAAAACTCAAACCGATTGAAATCACGGCAATTTCTCTCTTGGTGGTTTTACCCATGGCTTTGATCTACCTAATAGCTGGCACCGACTTCTCCTATAAAGTCACGCAAGTGGATGGAGCTCTTGAGGCCTTAGGATATTTGACATTGCTCGGCGTATTCGGGACCGCGATCGCGTTGATTCTATTCAATATTATGGTGAAAAAAGTTACCGCTGTATTTGCCAGCTCAGTCACCTATTTCATTCCGATCGTGGCTATTTTTTGGGGTGTATTAGATGGTGAAGTATTGCTATTGGGCCATTATGTTGGAATCGCTGCGGTGATTTTGGGTGTATGGTTTGGCAATCGGAAGCGATAATTGAAAAAACTACAAAAAAATTTCCATCATAACGGGATTTATATTTTACAGCAATAACAGCTTAAGCTTAAAGAGTACCTGCCGAATTCACCTAGTTATCCCTTAATTAATTTTAAAATTCAATCACCATTCTCTGTCGCCATGCGAAAGCCAACATCGGAAGTTGTTGGTAGCTATTAATACCTGCTTTTACACCTTGACTTTTCAGAAAAATATCGTTTGATTTCCGACTCAGTTCAATCGAAAAAGGCTTGATCGCATCAGAAGCTTTTTGAATAGAAATTAAGTCTGCTCTGAGTCCAGGGTCCAATGTTTTGATCCATTCTGCGTACTCATCCGGAGCCATTCGGTAATAATCTCGCATTTGATACATCAGTAGACGCAAATGCCCTGAATACTTTAATAAGACGTCATCGCTATTGGTACAAATCACCCATGCGATAAAATTCGCCTCACCCTCATTGGTCACCCCATAGCTATGAGCCATTTCGTGTGCAACAGTAAAAGGCTGCTCAAGTGGATGAAGTGTAGGGTCTATGTAGCTTTCGCCAGTGAACGGAAAATAGATCCCGAGAATCCCCATTCTACGCATAAATCCCGGTGGCGGGAAGAGCTTAGTTCTTGGTTTCCCAGTAAAATTCAAGCCTAGCAGATCGAGGTTCTCACCCATGTTTTGGCGAACTACTTCTTCCAAAGATGAATATGGGATAATTTCGGCTATAGCTAAAGTATCTGAAGTGATCAAATTTCGAAATTGACGGGCTAATCGATGCGTGATTTGAATTTCAGATTTCAGCTGTTCCAGATTGAGAGACTTTGGACTTAAGCCCAACTGTTCAAAAATTGGAGTTCGATGGTAATTAAATCCCCATAGAAAAAGGAAAAAAAATACCAAAGCCCCCACGCCATTCAATAAAAATCTAAAGGCATAAAAAGTCTTTGATTTCCATCCTTTTCTTTTCAGAAAGCGAAAAAAACCGATTCCTATAATTAAACAAACAGAGGCAATAAAAAGATACACACTGGGAAAGGATAATTTTCCCAGCGACATATCGATAACATTTCGGATTCCCGGAAAAAAAATTCGGGAATAGATTTCATCTGTTTTCTCTGGATTTCGGACTGCAATGTATCGGAAAACCAACGCAATCAGCCCAAGAATAGCCCAAGACCAGTCTCGTTTTCCCATCTTGGATTTGGAATTATACGCCCTCTGCTTGCACTTCCTTCACTTCAGGAAGCATTCTTGTCAGAAGATTTTGAATACCAGCTTTAAGTGTCACCGTGCTAGAAGGGCATCCTGAGCATGAGCCTTGCAGTAAGACCTTGACAATTCCGTCCTGGAATGAATGGAAAACAATTGCTCCTCCATCTTGCTCCACTGCAGGTCTGATGTATTCATCCAGAATACCTTTGATTTTCTTCACAATCTCTGAATCATTCTCATCGAAAAGTGGGTCTCGATCAAAATCTGCTTGAACTACAACCTTACCTGCTTCAAGGTAATGACGTATGTGATCTTTAATAATCGTCTGGATCTCTATCCAATCAACGGCTTGATCTTTGGTGACTGTAACAAAATTAGAGGTGACGAAAACTCGCTGAACCGCTGCAAAATTAAAAAGTTCTTGAGCAAGCGGAGAATTGGCCGCGCTGGCGGAATCCGGATAGTCAAAGCTCACCCCATCCTCAACTAACATAAAATTAGCTACAAATTTTAAAGAATTGGGATTTGGATTAGCCTCCATATAGAGGTGGACTGGTTTGGCTTGTGCTTTCAACATAATAGAGTCAATTTTTGAATAAATAACCGAATTGTCAGGTTATAGTTCCGACAATTCGGTTTTAATGAAATCATTTTTTGAAAGGTCTCCCAGTCGCGGCGTACCAGATTCCCCCATAAAGATGCTTTAAAAAGACATCATCTTCCCAAGCAGAGTCCACATGGCCCAATGCAGTATAGAAAACTCTCCCTCCATCAAATTCATGATACCAAGCCATTGGATGACTTGCACCATTACCTTTCGCTACTTTGTAAGTGCTTTCATCGGCATTGATCAAAACCTTTAAATTTGGATTGATATCCTTGTACTCATATAGTTCGTCCGTCCACATCCAGTTTTTTGGGAGGTGCCAAGTAGCTGGATGATTTTGATCCACTACGTCGAGTCTTAAGGTTTGCTGTGCTGGATGTGCTAGGAAATAGGCACCCATCATTTGATTGTACCATGGCCAATCGTACTCCGAGTCCGCCGCAGCGTGCACTCCCACGACGCCTTTTCCACTTCTTACAAATTTCTGTAAAGAAGCTCGAGTCGCCTCGTCGAAAATAGTCCCAGTACTGCTGACCAAAATTAACACATCATATTTGGCAAGACTTTCCTCAGAAAGAATCTTAGGGTCTTCAGAGGCATGCACACTGAATACCTGCTTCTCTCCCATCTTCTTCAACGCCACCACCGCATTTGGGATAGATTGGTGACGGAATCCGGCTGTTTTTGTAAATACCAAGGCTTTAAATTGCTGGGCAGGAGCAATCACGATAATGCTGAAAACCAGCCCTAAGGTGATAAATGTGCGTTTGAGATTCATAGGTTTTTTACTTTTTGGGTTGTTGAAAATTGAATATTGAGAATTGATTACTAACTATTATTATTGGACTAATCCGTTTTTCTAAAAGGTAATCATCCTAATCGGATTTGTGAAACTCTTAAATCCGGGACGCTTCTGTAAACAGTCTTCCCTGAAGCTATCAATTGATAAGTTCAAACTTTTCTCCTGCTTCTTTTCTGGAAAATGCATTAAAATGCCACCATTCTGAGCCGATGCCAGTAAATCCAGAAGTAGTCATTACCGACCTGAGGATTTCTCTATTAGCGACCTGAGCTTTTGTAATAGTCCCCGAGGCAAGCATCTCCATCTCGCGATCTGGATAGGCAGCGTAGCCAAAGAAATCATATCCTGTCCCCATATCCAGCGGTTGACCAGATTCATTGTCATAAATGGTAAGGTCAACAGCAACTCCGAAATTATGTAAACTCCCAACTTTTGGATCTGCCACGTAAAGCGGTTTCAAGCTGTCCGGCTTAGCTAGATTATCCCAGAGAATTTGCTGCACTTCCAAAGGCCTAGCGGCATCATAAATTAGCAAAGTCAGGTTTGTATACTTAGTAGTGAGTTTTTCTTGTGCATTCCGCAGGAGCTCTGCAACTTCTGGCTGAAGAAACGCCCGCTCCAAATCCCCATATACATCCTCTCCAAAGAAATTATCTGTAGTGCTATATTTCAATTCTACCCTGATCCTAGGGATAATGCCTTCCAAAGCTACCAGTCCTTGGCTTATTAATGATTCCTCCAACGTAGAAGGCTCAGACATCTCTTCGGCTGTAAGAGGTGTCTCCCCAATTTCCCGCTCCAGAACTTCCTCAAGATTTTCCGCACTTCGTTCTGTAGCACAGGAAGTCAGAAGGAATGATTGAAATAAGAATATGGCAAACTTTAAAACGATTTTCATAAGTTCTTATGAACAATTGTAGCACTTGCTTGAGCGGTAGGCAAAACAACAATATCTGCCAACACCACATGTAAAGGCCTATTAACCACAAATTCTATGATTTCCGCAATATCTTGAGCGACAAGAGGTTTAAAACCCTGATAAACCTTTTCCGACTTGCTTTCATCCCCTTTAAATCTTACCATAGAAAACTCAGTCTCCACCAATCCTGGGTGGATGGCGACTACTCGAATACCAAATGGATTCAAATCCATTCGCATCCCTTTGGTAATCGCATCGACAGCTGCTTTTGAGCCACAATAGACACTTCCATTCGGATATGATTCTTTCCCCGCTATTGATCCAATGTTGATAACCATTCCGGATTTCCGGTCGCACATACCAGGTACGATTGCTTTTGTGACATATAGCAAGCCCTTCACATTGATATCCATCATGGCATCCCAATCGTCCAGATTTCCGGATTGGATAGGATCTATTCCATGAGCATTTCCTGCATTGTTGACTAAAACATCAATCGCTTTCCAGTCTTCAGGTAGATCACCCAAAATTTCCGAGACTTTCTCCCGACCCCTCACATCAAATACCAGTGGTAAAAATGCTACACCTTCAGCTAATTCTTCACGTAATTCTTCCAATCGATCCGCACGTCTTCCTGTAGCTATTATAGAATACCCATTTTTTGCAAGCGTAAGCGCAGTGGCCTTTCCGATTCCGGAAGTAGCACCGGTAATCAAAGCAATTTTCTTCTTCATAGTGGCAAGATAGTGGATTTAACAAAAAGCATAAAGACCGATACGATTCATCGGCCTTTAAGAAATATGGTTTTTATCAACTGGAGAAACTGGTTTCTTTTATTGAAAATTCAGGTAAACCGTAATCGACCTTCTCCTGATGGAAGAAATCGCATCTCTAAATAATGGATTTGTATTTTCAGCTTGATAAATATTATTCAAACCATGAGAGAATCGGATTTCAGGAGCAAACTTGAAATACTTGAAATAAATCTCGAAGCCCATCCCCATTTCCAAGGAGAAGTCTTTCCCCGTAGTCACGAGCTCTTCAATATTGGCTTCATCCTGGCTTTTAGTCCGGAAGTTATAGCTCGCTCCGCCCACCCAATACATTCGCGTATTATTGAATCGGATAGATCGATACTTGAAGAGAAGCGGCAATTCAATTAAGGTAGCTTCAGACTTAATAGACGTTGGTCCATTAACACTGACCTGCGTACCCCCAGGAACATTAATCAGTCCGGTATCCACTGGCCCCCCAAAATAACTCACCTCGGTTTGATACTCATAAAACCCCACCTTCGGCGTAAAAAGCAGCTGAACCTGATCATGAAAACTTAAAATCCCTGTGAATCCCAAAGAGAATCCAGGAGAGAATTGTGGAAAAACACCATGAACAATTGAACTGGATCCATTTGGATCAAAAAGAAATGAATCAGAATATTTTAAACGATAAGCAGTGGTATGTCCTGCCAAAAAGAACCCATAAGAAAGGGTCCTATCGTCTGAACCAGAAGTACTCGTCAAGCCGAAAAGTCCTTGACCAAATGAAGAACCTACAAATAGACTAAAAGTCAATGCAAACAGGATTACTTTACCCCAGTGTAGATTGAGCTTATTCCAAAAGTGAGTGATTTGCATACGTTGCTAGTAAAGCCGACTTTTTTCAATATCGCCAAGAATTCTTCCCCATCTGGGAAAGCCTGGACGGATTCAGGAAGATAAGTATAAGCAGAATTGTCTTTGGATACTATTTTCCCTATTTGAGGCAATATCGTATTCGAATAAAATGCGTAAGCCTGCTTCATTGGGGTGACAGTTGGCTTGCTAAACTCAAGGATTACTGCTTTGCCTCCCGGCTTCAATACCCGATACATATCCGACAATCCCTTCTCCAGATTCTCAAAGTTCCTGACTCCAAATGAAACGATGACTGCATCAAACTTATTATCCTCAAAAAGTAAACCTTCTGAATCTCCAAGCTGTAAATCAATAATATGCTCCAGTCCACGCTTCTTCATTTTTTTTCTTCCCTCTGCTAGCATCCCTTCAGAGATATCCACTCCGATGATTCTATCGGGATTGAGGGCCAATGCCTCGATTGCAAAATCTCCCGTGCCGGTAGCAATGTCCAGAATCAATTTCGGTTGATCTTTCCTCAATAACTTAATGGCCTTTTTTCGCCAAATAATATCTATCCCCAAACTCAACACGTGGTTGAGGAGGTCATATTTTGGGCTGATGTTGTCAAACATCTCAGCTACTTGAGATTTTTTAGAGTCTTTTTTATCTTTGTATGGAACTACGGACATCACGAATCGGTCTTTGAAGAAACAATAATACTGAAGAAACCTGAGGAAAGGAAAAATGTTCGGTCCCGAGTTATTTCAGACTCTTCCACTTAAAATTGTACTTTTGCAATCAACTCCTCAATCATGATTCATAAAGCAGCATTTGTCATCAGTAATTCCAACCCTGGAAATTGCCCAAAACCAGATCGTGCGGAGATTGCATTTATCGGCCGATCCAATGTGGGAAAGAGTTCCCTGATCAATCTGCTCGTTGGTCAAAAGGGGCTAGCTAAAACCTCTCAAAAACCTGGGAAAACACAATTAATCAATCATTTTGTGATCAATGATCGCTGGTATTTGGTTGATCTTCCAGGTTACGGCTTCGCCAAAATCAACTTGAAAGTAAAGCAAGGCTGGGAAAGTATGATAAGTACCTATCTCACCAAGAGAGAAAATCTCTGTGGGGTTTTTGTATTAATTGACAGTCGATTAGAGCCACAATCAATCGATCTTGAATTTTTACTGTGGTGTGGTACTGAAGGTGTGCCGACTGCAATAGTATTTACTAAAGCAGATAAGCAGTCAAAATCAAAAACCGATCTCAACATCCGAGCCTTCCTAAAGAAATTGACTGAGGTCTTCGAAGAAGAGCCAGACTACTTTGTGACTAGTGCGGAAGCTGGAACCGGTAAAGCGGAATTGACAGCTTTTATTGAAACGTTAGTCGTAGAATACGAAAGCGGAAAATGATTTAACCTGGATTATGCTTTAGGGTTCGTAATGAGGTACCAAATAACAACAAAATCAGTCACTTTGGAGATCGAGCCGTGGCACCGCTACAGTAAGATCGAAAAGTGATTTGCAACGACTGATTTTGAAGCGATTTGAGAGAGTCCAACCGAACATCACCTTTTGGCCTTTCAGATAGCATGACATCACTAGGTGTGTGCACGTTTTTTGCCAGGTTAAATGCAATAATTGCGTCACCATCCATAGGTGGTATCGTCAGCATGTCCTCCAGCCAAAACGTAGGAAGGCTTTCCTCACCTGCTTCTTGCCCCATTCGTCCAGGGAATAATTACCGCCTGCAATGATGGTTGCGTCCGTATACAACTTGTTGCCACCTACGTGATCGGGATGCCATTGGGTGTTGATCACCACAATCTTCCTGCCTACGGCTAAGTCGGTCACCCTTTGGTAAAGCATTTCGGAGGCTTCATCCATTTTGCTATCGACCACAACCACCAAACTGTCGGAAGTGATGATGCCTGTGTTGCCCCACCACCCGTGACAATTGTCAGGTTTTGGCTCAGCTGAGCGACCTCCGTTTGTTTCATTTTCGAGAGAAAAGGCTGAAGGTAGACCATGTAGAGGGTCGTACCTGCCGCTATCAGTACAAGGACCACGATACCGACCCATTTGAGTGTTTTTTTAATTGTTTGGTTGTGTTAAAGTAGGGTTTCCCGCCTGACCGGCGTCGTTCTCCGTTGTGATGAGTGATGACGTTAGCGAAAGTTCCGGCGTTTTGAAAAAAGAGTGATTCAGCGAATATTGCTGGATTTACCTGCCTTTATCGACGAGAGAAAAACAGGCCTGCACCAAAAGCTTAAGCGAAGGCAGTGTGAAGATGTAAGTTTGACGACCCAGTTTGACATAGCCACTTAAAAGGTGATGAATTCAATTCCTCCCCGTCCATTTGACAAACTTCGCTCTTTAAATATTTATTGAACAAATTTGATCGCTATCACAGCGTTTTGATGAATACATTTCTGTAAAAAATCTCAGCGCCCTCAGCTTGCAAAAGGATTTTGCCTTTTGTGAGCGGCTGCCAGCTTTCCATGTCAGCGTCCCAGTATTTCATGTCGATCGCTTCATTCACCAGCTTACCGTTAATTGTAAAGGTGGCGTGATCGCCATTTACTTCCACTTCCACTTTATTCCAGCCGGGCACTTCCCATGAATAAAACCTGGAGAACCGGTGATATTTGTTCTCGAGTTCGCCTTTAGTTCGAAGTTCGCCTTTTGGGTCATAGTGTTCCGATGCATCCACTTTGGTTGATGCCCGTGCCCCTATAATCCATAAATCACCGAGGTCACCTTCCTGAATCTGACATTCAATACCATAAGGCCAAAATACTTCTTCATTGAAAGTGTGGAACAACACCCCAGCGTCCCTTACATTTTCAGTTCTCGGGGCAAACTTCTTTTCTCCCCATCTAAACTCAAAAGTCAGATGATAACTGCCATATTCTTTATCAGTGACGAGGCCTGCAAAGGACTGCAATGACCCACCTATTTGGTTAGGATATGCATGAATGGCTCCATTCTCAAAAGTGAAGAGCGCAAGACTGTCTGGTCCATTTCCGTCGGTGACGGTGTGCCATCCAGCTAAATCTTTTCCGTTGAGCAAGCTGGTGAAACCGTTTGAAGGTATACTGGCAAAAGTTACCGTCTTGTCGTCTGTAGTCGTATTATTTTGAGATGTACTGCAGAACGTGACTAGCGAGGCAAGAAAAAAAAGGCAGATGTGTTGAGTGTATTCCATAGAGGAATATAATACTTTCTTTTGATCAAGCCAGTCTATTTGTTATGAGTAAGATATTGCTCTTTTTCTGTTTTATTGAACCGATTTGGCTGTTACATTTATATTCACTTTCTGGGTAGGCAACTATCTACTATTCCTCAAAGCCACTAATATGATTCTAAAGTCATCTTTTCAGCTGAATTTAGTCGCTGTTTTGTTCTGTTCCGGCACGACTATGTCTCACCATCAGAATTAAGCGACAACGACTGCCATGTACATTGAAACTGACGAATTTACCGATCAAGGTATGCCCTTTTCCATGGGTGTTCAATATGGAGATATGTTGTATCTATCCGGGCAGGTAGGTGCCTTAGTCGAAACTGGGGAGCTCTTAGAAGGCGGAATTCGGGCCGAAACCAGGCAAACCATGCTCAATATTAAAAGTATACTCGAGGCCAACGGCTCGTCGCTCGATCAAGTGATTAAGTGTACCTACATCCTAGCGGATATCGCTGAGTGGGGAGCTATGAGTGAAGATTAAGTTAAGTTTTTTCCTAATCATAATCCAGCGAGAAGCACATTCATCACAACTGGGCTTGCGCTGGGAGCCAGAGTAGAAATCGAGTGCATGGCCTATGTTGAGAATTGAATGAGGCGATCTGTAATTTTCAAACAGGCCAGAAATAGGTTAACTTCCAATGGTTATTGATTATACAGCAGAATATTATCTTGCATCCAATAACGCTAACCTTGCCATTTGTGAATAAGACTCTCTTTCTGCTAACAGCTGCATTTTGTTCGCTCCCTGCACAAGACCTTGTTATACAAGGCGGGTGGCTATTCACAGCTACCTGCAATGAAGTGGTGCCAAACCCCGGCATATGGATTAAGGCTGGTAAAATCCAGCAAATTGAATGACTGAGAGGTAATATTGGTGCTCAAGTATTTACTATGGCGGATAATGATTACCTGCTTCCCGGACCTATCGATCTTCATGCGCACTATCGGGTCAGCTTTCAAAATCTGGCTCATGATGCTACTGTGGCCATGCCGAAGATATTCCTGACCAATGGAGTGACGGCTACTTTTCCGACCGGGGAAATCGAACCGTTCAAGATGAAGGACCTGCGGGAGCAGATCGACAGGGGCGACCGACCTGGTCCCCACATACTGAGTACAGGCCCCCATTATGGTGCTTCAGCCTCCGAATGGAGCAATGATTTTACAAAGGAATCTACCGACGGGTCGGTTTTTGGGCAGAAAATGGGGCGCGGGGATTCAAAGCCAAAAACATTACAGTACCGCATCTACAAGCCGTCACTGAGTGAGCCCATCAGCATGGCCTCACTGTTACCGGCCATTTGAACTCAGGATTCAAAGGTTCTGTGAATCCTCAGCAAGCTATTGAGATGGGGATCGACCGGATAGAGTATTTTCTTGGCGGTGAGCTGCTTGCCGGCAGCATCGATGCCTACCAGAGCTTAAAGCAAATGGACCCGGCCCTTCCTCGGCTGGACAAAATAATCAGTATGTATATCGCCCATGGTGTGTATTTCGACGCCCCCGTGGGTACCTACAGCGCTATTGGAAATTCAGAGGAGTCAGCCTTCGAGGATTGGGTAGATGAATGTCAGTTTCAGTAGATTTTCTAATGTATACTTCAGGTCTAGAGGATACTCTTATATTTGCAAGTTGAAAAAACACACTACATGGATTTCAAAGAATTAGCAACAGTATCTGGTAAGCCAGGTTTATTCAAAGTACTCAAGCCTACAAGAAGTGGGGTCATCTTAGAAAGTCTAGATGGAAAGAATTCGAAATTGGTAGCCGGAATGTCGCAGCGAGTATCCATACTTAGTGATATCAGTATTTATACTCTTACTGAAGAAGGAGCAGAGCCACTTAAGTCGGTGATGCAAAAGATCGAGAAGGAGTTTGCAGGAGATCTAGGATTGGATTCTAATCCAGACGATGTTGAACTCCGTGCATTCATGAAGCATGTACTTCCTGAAGTGGACGAAGCTCGAGTATATACTTCCGATATCAAAAAATTAATTTCTTGGTATTCACTTATACGAGCCCAAGCACCAGAGACACTTGGTGAATCGGTTGAAGAAAAAAAAGAAGAAGATAAATAATTCAAGCCCCAAATCTGGGGCTTTTTTGATTAAAGCTCATGCCTGACAATTCCTGGAAAGACACTTTTCTATTCCTTAAAAAGGATTTTGAATTACCTGAATTGGCAGAGAGCTTCGATGAAGATCAGGCTATTCTTATGCTCTCCAAAGCCATAAGCCAGCTCCTAGATCGGGATTTCGAAAGATTGCTCCAAATCTGCTATCGAATCGATTTAGGGGAGGAAAAGCTCAAAAAAATCCTACATGAGTCCGAACCAGACAGCGTTTCGCTAGACCTAGCCAAATCACTTTGGGAGAGACAAAAGCTAAAAATTGAGATCAGAAAAAGGTATTCTTAAAGTTATTAGCAGGAATTTATCAGGACAATTCCTTATTTTTTGATTCCCAAAAACAAACCCTTCCCTATGGCAAATCCCATCTGGATCATGACTTCAGCTTTTGATACGCTGAATCTCGATCAAACTATCAAAAAAGCTTTGGAAATCGGCGTACAGGGCTTAGACCTTTGCATTTTCCGAAAAGATGGCTCACGCAATGATTTTGTAGCTACGCATCTAGACTATAATACTTTTGGTTCGGATGAGGCAAAAACGACTTTGGATAAATTCAATTCTGCAAAACTCAGACTATCTATTGGCGCTTTTGAGAATCTAATTGGTGGAGATCCAATGCATCGGATCAAAAATCAAAACCATCTGCTCCGGCTTATCCGAATGGCATACCTCATGGGAGGAGATGAAAATGATGTAAAAGTCGGGACATTTGTAGGCTATAATCATGAACTTGGAAATCAAGAAGGCGGATTTGAAAAGAACCTACTCGAATACCAAAAAGTCTTCACTCCGATCATCAAGTATGCGGAAGATCTTGGCGTCATCCTTCTTTACGAAAACTGCCCCATGGAAGGCTGGAGAAGGTCGGGTCATTTCGGGACATTCAATAATCTTCCCGGCATCTTAGCCGCTCGAAAACTCATGTATGAACTCATTCCTTCCCCAAATCACGGAGAAATATATGACCCTTCTCACGATGTTTGGCAGCATACGGACCCAGTAGCTGTAATACAGCATACCGACATGAACCGACTGAAAAGAATTCACGTCAAATCAACAAGAAATTTTCCTGATCCTTACTGGGGAAATATGTATCCCATGCAGGAAGTTCGTGAAGAATGGGTGGAGAAAACAGGGATTAGCTCTAGCAAAAGCCCTTGGGATAGGCACCATTACGAGGCTACTCTTCCAGGATTTGGGTTGGGAGATTCTATGGACTGGAGGGCATTTGTCAATTCGCTCAAAGAAAATGGATTTACTGGACCCTTCGAAATCGAGAATGAAGCAGTTCTATCTAAGCAGACTGGAAAAATGGGCGCAATCGTCCAAGGATGTAAAGCTGCCGTACAAAATCTCGCCCCGTTACTCTACGAATTGGGAGATGAAGGTTGGCAATATCCAGATTCAGAATATCAACCACTCTTGGATCTGGATCGAAAAGAAATTTCTGTGGTGACGATGGATGACTTATAAAATCAGACTTCTGATTTCAACCTTCCTATTTCTTACTTTCTTCATATCCGATATCGGCGGGCAAATTCAGACTTTCTGCAGCCCTTACGGCAAGCTGATCACAGCGCTCATTTTCTATATTTCCTGCATGGCCTTTTACCCAGATAAATTTGGGTTTGTATTTCAAATGAAGCGGGATGTAGCAAAGCCAGAGATCAGGATTCTTCTTATCCTTAAACCCTTTTTTCTGCCAAGCCCAAAGCCAGCCTTTCTCCACCGAATCCACCACATATTTACTATCCGAATAGATCTGAACTGGGAATTCAGTGCTTTTCAATTCTTGGAGTGCACGTATCACCGCCAAAAGCTCCATTCTGTTATTGGTAGTAAGGCGAAAGCCCTCTGCCAGTTCTTTTCGATGGCCCCCAAATTTCAACACAGCCCCATAGCCGCCCGGACCCGGATTCCCTTTTGCTGCGCCGTCTGTATAAATCGTAATCATGATCAAAGAAATAAAATCTGAGTTAAAGAATCGAATTGCATTTAGATAACTTCCGCAGGAAATACGTTTGATTTAAAAATTTTCACTGCAATCGAAAGCAAAATAATTCCAAAAATTCTTCTCAAAACATCCAGTCCGGTTTTACCCAGCTTTCGCTCTAGCCAGTTCGTGCTTTTAAGTACCGCATAGACAAAGATCAAATTCATCAGGATTCCGATGGCAATATTAACCTGCTCAAATTCTGCTTTAAGCGTCAAAATGGTTGTCAAGGTCCCAGCTCCAGCGATCAAAGGAAAAGCAATCGGAACGATAGAAGCGCCTGTACTAGCTTCAGGATCGACTTTGAAAATCTCAATCCCTAAGATCATTTCAGCTCCAATTACAAAGATGATGAGTGCACCCGCAATGGCAAAATCCTCTACTCCGATACCAAAAAGGCTAAGAATAGATTCCCCCGCCAGCATAAAAACGATCATAAGCAGTCCAGCTGCAAGTGTTGCCTTTGCGGACTGAATATGACCAACTTTTTTCCTCAAATTGATAACAATCGGTATTGACCCGAGTATATCTATTACTGAAAAAAGGATCAACGAAACGGATAAAATCTCTTTGAAATCAATCATGCCGCAAAAGTAGACAATTAATCCCGATAGGTTAAGCAAGATTCAAAAGCAAATTAGAATGCTAAAATCAGAAGCCTAAACTTTGCAATAGTTGCTAACTAGTATTCGCCACCACAGTATTTTTGCCCAAAAGACTGGTAAATAAAAATCTATTTACGGCGTACTCCACGCTCTCAGCGGCTTTGCGATGAAAAATTTCTTAAATCATCCTAAAAGAAAAAACCTTGGAGGTCCTCAAGACCTAAAAGGTTGAATTGGTTAAAACTTACTTAAAAACTCAATCAAGCGGTCCATCTCTGAATCAGTGATGGCAGGGAAATTAGCGATTCGGAAGCTAGTAGGTTTCAAGGGGCCGTAGCCTCCACCCAATTCCATTCCTGCTTCTTTGGCTTCCATTTTCACCTTAGTGATAGTTTCTTCTGGCCCCGTTACTGCCAAAACTGTAGTACTACGAGTTTCAGCATTATCCACCAACATCCGAAGCGATTTGGTTTGAACAATGCAATTTTCAAGCTTTTTCATACGATCATGAAGATTCGCATCGATGTGATGGATCTCAGACATAGACTTCAGTACTCGATTGAGCAAATAGATCCCAAGGACGTTCGGTGTGTAATGCGTCTGGAAGCCTCTCGCATTTTCAAGCATAAAATTCAAGCTATTATACCGTCCATTTTCTCCCTTTCGCTCTACTTTTTCAATTGCTTTTGGAGAAAGGACCAGTACCCCACATCCAGCAGGAAGGCCAAAACACTTCTGAATCGAAGCATACCAAATATCGGCCAATGAAAAATCTAACTCAATCCCACCCATAGATGACGTAGTATCAACTGCAATCATCTTCTCTGGAAATTTATCCTTGATCTCCTCAATCATCGCCATAGATACTTGGGATGCGTTAGCAGTCTCATTTTGCGTCAATGCGATCAGATCAAATTCTTCTGAAATATTCAGATTTTCAACATCGATAGACTGACTAGCATCGATCTTGATAAAATTACTTGCAGGGATAATATGCTTCGCATACTCAAACCATTTCTTTCCAAATGAACCGGAATAAATATGAAAACTAGCCGACTCCACGATGGACTGAGAAATGATTTCCCAGTTTTCAGTGGAACTGGAGGTGAAAAGCAATTTATAATCTTGCGGCATATGAAGTTTCTCTCGCATCAAAGCCTCAGTCTGCTGATAAAGATTCATAAAGGCCGCCGAACGGTGATTCGCAGAGAGGATGCCGGTAGCACAGGCATCTTGCAAATAAGTGGGAAGGGTATCGTAAACTTTGGATGGCCCGGGAGCAAAAGTTAACATAGGTCTGAGAATTAAAGGAAATATTGGATTCCAAGCGCGTAGCCTTTCAAGCCTAAACCTGAAATCATCCCTACGCAGGATTTGGAAATGATACTTTTATGGCGAAATTCTTCACGTTTATAAATATTTGAAATATGAACTTCAAGCGTCGGCGTTGTCACTCCGGAAATTGCATCAGATATCGCGACAGAAGTATGCGTATATCCACCAGCATTCAATAGAATCGCATCAAACGAAAAACCTATTTCATGAATCTTATTGATAAGTTCCCCCTCCACATTACTTTGAAAATAATGAATTTCAACCTCAGGGAATTGGTTTTTTAGCTCTTCTAAATAGGCCTCAAAAGAAGTACTTCCATAAACCTCTGGCTCACGCTTTCCGAGCAGATTGAGATTGGGGCCGTTGATGATCTGGATTTTCAAAATAAAATTCAGTTTATTGATTTGATGTTAAAGGTAACCTCTTTCTAATTGACAAGTTAAAACCTTTCAACATTTGAACCTTTCAACTTTACAACCTAATTTTCCAAAATTTCAATTTTCAAATCTGAGAATGAATAAAAACTGGTCTAATTCACTTCGCCAATTTCGGCACTACCTGAAGCTGGAGCGTTCTTTAAGCAAAAACTCCATCGAAGCCTATACTCGGGATGTGGAGAAGTTAGCAGGATTTTCAGCGCAGAATTTCCCTGATAAAGGCCCTTTTAGCCTAGAATTAGAGCATCTCCGTCGCTTTGTTAATGCATTAGCTCAACTGGAAATCTCGGACTACACCCAAGCCAGAATAATCTCAGGAATCAAAGCCTTCTATAAATACTTGATGTATGAAGACCATATCACGGAAGACCCATCCCAACTCTTGGAAGCACCAAAACTGGGAAGAAAACTTCCGGAAACCCTGAGTTTTATTGAAATTGAACAACTTCTGGAAGCTATTCCTCTAGGTGAATCGGAAGGCCATCGAAATCGAGCGATACTGGAAATGCTCTACAGTTCGGGACTTCGGGTTTCTGAACTCACCGACTTGAAAAAAGGGCAAATCTTTGAGGATATAGGGTTTTTGCGGGTAGTCGGAAAAGGAAATAAAGAGCGATTGGTGCCTATCGGAAGAGATGCGCTGAAATATCTAAATATCTATCGAGATGAAGTCCGCAGCCATCAAACCATTGCCAAAGGACATGAGGAATTTGTCTTCCTTAACCGCAGAGGCAAAAAACTCTCTCGAGTCATGATCTTCTTGATCATTAAGAAAACTGCTGAGCAAGCTGGGATCAACAAGAATATCAGCCCACATACTTTTCGCCATTCATTTGCCACACACCTGATCGAAGGCGGAGCTGATTTGAGAGCAGTTCAGGAAATGCTCGGTCATGAAAGCATCACAACTACAGAAATCTACACCCATTTGGATCGTGATTATTTAAGGCAGGTGCTGACGGATTTTCACCCGAGGAAGTGAGATGGGATTAGAATTTTGAGTTATATTTAGAATTGCAGTTTGACACAAAAGCTATGAGTACACTCAGTAAAATTAAATCTCGCCTAATCGATAGAATTCAGGTTTCTAAAAATGAGAAGCTCCTCCAAGCTTTAAAAACGCTTTTATCTTCGAGTCAATCCGATGAAAATCTTCATTTAAATTCTTTTCAAATCGAAATGTTAAAGATGAGCCAAAACGATATTGAAAATGGGGATCTTATTTCTGAAAAAGAACTGGAATCCAAAGATGAAACATGGATGAATTAGAAATTTTTTGGACCAAAACAGCCCTTGGCCAAAGAGATTTAATTTTTGATTATTGGAACGTTCGAAACAAAAGCAAGTCCTATTCTAAAAAATTAAATATTCAAATCCGAAGTCGAATTGCTACAATAAAAGAAAATCCTGAGATCGGAAAATGAACCGATTTCCTAGATATGAGAGTAATTTTCCTTAATCACTGCGCGATTATTTACCAGCTAGATCTCCCTAAATAATTATCATTGGTTTTTGGTACACAAGGCAAGATCCATAGAAGCTTTCAAGCTTATTAAAAACTTAAATCCTAAGAAATAAATGTGACATTCGCCAAACGCCAAAAATTAATGCTTCGCCTGCTTTTCCTGAGTTGCTTGGGAGCATTTATTGGCGGCCATTTTAAAATCATGGGCAATCCCAATGGGGATTGGATGCTTGGTCTAGCCATTCTTTTTCAACTGATCGCAGTCATTGGTCTGGCTAGCAATTGGTCTCGTCAACCAACTATTTCAGAACCTAAAGTATAATTCTCAATTCCGAATAGAAAATTGAAAAAAACACTATCCACAACCCCCGCCAGCGGGGGGCAGTCAGAAATGAGGATTTAAATTCAATTATTCCTCCAGCCAAAGTTTCTGATAAGTACCTTTAGCGTCATACATTTCTGCTTGGCGTTTGATATTGAACACTCGATCTCTAGGGTCGTTACCTACACCAGAATTGTACATCCAGTTGCCGTAGTTAGAATGTACATCAAAATCTATCAGCATACTTTCAAAGTATTTAGCTGCAATTCGCCAATCTTGTTTCCATTCTTTAGCCCAGTAACTGGCTACATTTTGCCTACCACGATTGCTCATAAAGCCAGTATTTAGTAATTCAATCATGTTAGCGTTTACAAACGGTTCATGTGTGTTTCCGCAAGACCACTGGCGAAAAGCTTTGTCGTTGGTTTTCCAGTCGTAAGAAATACCCAAAATACCATCTAACTTAAAAATTTTTCTGCCATGTTTTAATGAAATGTACCTGAAGTAATCACGCCAAATCAATTCAAAAATCAACCAATAGGTGTCCTCATTTTTACATACTTCGCGTTCATAATTTCTCACCTCCCAATAAATTGTTCGGGCAGAAATACTTCCATTAGCAAGCCAAGCAGAAAGCTTAGAACTGTAACTTTCTCCAATTAAACCATTGCGTGTCTTTTTATAAACAGATAAATTTTCTGTTTCATAAAAGTATTCTTCAACCCGGTTTAAGGCTGCTTTTTCTCCTCCTTTGAAAGGGAAAGCTGTATTTTTATGACGGATAAAGGATGCTAATCCCAAATCTTCTAATGATGGAAAATTATCAGGTGTATCAAAGAAATTATCTTTAGGTAGGGGAGCAATGCTTACTGTAGGTCTTACTTTAGACATTTGCTCACATTTTTTTCTAAAATCAGTAAAAACCTCAGGTAATTTGTTGAGATCCGTAAATGGAATATCCTCTGGGTGAAATAAAAACTGGTCATAAGTTTCCACCCATTTTAAACTTTCAAGACTTTCTATTGCTTTTAAACTTTCATTCACTGTTACCTCGTCTGGAGTCCATTCTTTTTGTAAAAAGATGTTGCTGATTTGATGATCATGCACCAGTTTAGGAATTATATTTTCTGGTGTATCTAAATAGACAAAAAGTGGAATATTTAGCTGTGCAAGGTTTGTTTTTAGATCTCGGATAGTATCTAATAAAAATTTCGCTCTAAATTTTTCTGTTTTCTTAAATCCGTGTTTGTTGGTTTCAAACTGACGAGGATCAATACAATATACGCCAATTACTTTACCTCTATTTTTTGTTGCGCTATATAGAGATTGGTTATCTTGTGTTCTTAGGTTATGGCGAAACCAAATTAAGTTATTCATTTGTTAAGATTTTTTAAATTTTAGAAGACTTTGTTTAGGGTTAAGGATTGCTTGTATTGTAAAGTAAAATCCCTTATTTAAAACACAAAGCGTAATGATGAGATAAATATTTATCAGAGATTATCTAGATGAATTGATATATTATTCAATAATTATAGCGTTTGCTGCATCTTTTGCTTTTAAACGTAAATCGTTCATATCGCTAAATATGCTATCATAAACTAAGGCAACACCCATTCTTCGATAAGGCCTGATACTTGGCTTACCAAATAAGCGAACATCAGTATTATTTTGAGTTAATGCATTTGCTAATCCTGATATGGTAAAGCTATCAGCTATTTTATTGGATAAAATTACAGCACTAGCTGCGGCTTTTTCTAGGTTGATATGAGGAATAGGCAGACCTAGTATGGCTCTGGAATGTAATTCAAACTGACTTAAATTCTGGGTTCCTGCTAAGGTTACCATACCCGTATCATGAGGGCGTGGGCTAAGTTCTGAAAAATAGACCCCTTTATCTGTTAAGAAAAATTCTACTCCCCATATTCCAGCACCAGATAATTCTTTAGTTACTTTATCAGCCATTATTTTAGCATCTGCTAAATCTTTTTCGCTAATGGCTACGGGTTGCCAACTTTCTTGATAATCTCCCCGCTCTTGGCGGTGGCCAATTGGAGGGCAAAACAAGGTGGGTCCATTTTTTTGAGTAACTGTTAACAACGTGATTTCAGTCTCAAAAGCTATGAACTCTTCAATAATAACTTCTTTAATATCTCCTCTAGAGTTATTGATAGCATATTCCCAAACCTGTTCCTGATTTACTAAAGCTTTGAGAACAGATTGCCCTTTGCCACTACTAGACATTAAAGGTTTTACCACACAAGGCAAACCAATTTCGCTTACTGCTTTGGTAAATTCAGCAAAGCTGTTGGCATAAAAATATTTGGCAGTTTGTAATCCTAATTCTTTACTCGCTAAATCACGAATCAGTTTTCTGTTCATGGTGTAGTTTGCTGCCTTAGCACTAGGAACAACTTGGATGTGCTGATTTTCATAATCATAAAAACGTTCTGTTCTTATCGCCTCAATTTCAGGAACTATTAAATCAGGTTTGTGTTTAGCAACAATAGCATCTAAGTGTTCTCCGTTTAACATATCCAGTACCTCAAATCCGTCGGCTAATTGCATTGCAGGAGCGCCCTCATAACTATCACAAGCTATAACGGTTTGTCCCAATCGCTTTAAAGAGATTACCAGTTCTCTACCTAACTCTCCGCTTCCTAATAAAAGTATTTTTTTATTCATGATATACTAATAATTAAATACGGCCTAGATTGTTTTAAATGACATGTTTTAATAGAAAATTGAAAAAAACACTATTTACCCTCGCACTTGTTGGGTTTTTGGCCTCTTGCTCTTCTACGAAAATATACCCTCGGATAAAATGCCACATCTGCCTCAGCAAAACCGATGGAATACTCCTACTTCCATTGAACTGGCAAGAAAGCTTCAGACAGCTTTCCGTTTCTGATCAAAACCGTCTGGAAGCGATGATTCTCAAAATCTTTCGAGAAGAAGGATTTTCTAATGTGGTACTGTATGATCAGATGGACTATGAACTGCTAAGGGCAGGAATAAAGGATATAAATGATCCTGTTCAGCGCGCAAATATCCAGCTGGAACTGGGCATACCCTATCTTCTTGGCCTCATTCTGGGTGAGTTGCGCTGGACAGGAAACTGGGGAAATAGCGATCCCTCAAACCTAGCGTCTCCCACCTATTGGGAAAATGACACTCAGATAATGAATTCCCTCAGAATTGCCCTTATGGAAACAGCTACTGGTGAAATTATTTCTGATTATGCCGTAAACACCACCATCGACGGTTTTCCCATTCCTTTGGGCGATGGAGAAAGTATGAGTTTGAATTTTGCCTCTCTTTCCAAAGCCGTCAGCATCAGCACCCGAAAAGGAATCAAAAACTTGGTCAAGGATTGTGAATGCTAACTTGATATAGGATTTACGAGATGATAAAAGAAGCTATACACTTTTATTAATTCAGATCTTAAAATTAGAGTTCTTTCCATTCTCTAGTCTCCAATCTCTATTCTCCCAATCTCTAATCTCTTATTCTACTTTCCCCAACCCCTAATCTTCCAATCCCTTTTCCCTAATCTCCTTTCCCCAATCCCTTTTCTCTAATTCCTAATATCCTTTCCCTAATCAAACCACCAAGGAGGAGTTAGTAGTGCTGTTATTGAATTAACTGCAGCGGAGGCAAGATGTGGGGTAGTCATACAAACTCCTTGTAGAAGAATAGGTGCATACCTTCTCAATGAAAAAAGGAACAACTGCCCGAGTAGCGTAAATTCGGGTCACATTCAGATCAGCCACCTCGAAACAATCCAAAACTCCTTTTCCATTTTATTAATCTTTACTTTTGCGCCCTTGTAAGCATTTACCATGGAAAAGGAAACACAATCTGTAAGCTCAGCGAAAATCACACCCGAACAAATTGCGCAATGCATTGCTATTCTGGAGCATTTGAATGCAGATTCAGATCAGATTTTTGACATTCCAAAGGATAGTAGGCTGGCACTTTTGATGGCTGCGGGTCAGTTTTCCAGACCTAGCAAGGAAGAACTTGCCGAGCGAAAAAAAGGAGCGAAAAAGATCCATCGAAAGAAAATCTTTGACCTAGACAAAACCGCCCGAAAAACCACCGGAATTCGCTCTGCGCGTGAAGCCTCCATTTTCATTGCTCCAAGTATGTTGGCTTTGACTGGTAAGGAGGCTGATGAAGCCATTCAATTGGAATCACCACGTGAGTGCTATGTCTGCAAGGAATCCTTTGACAGGCTGCATCATTTCTATGATACGATGTGTACGAGTTGCGGCGACTTCAATTATGCCAAGCGTTTCCAGACTGCTGATCTGAAAGATCAAGTGGCATTGGTGACGGGTTCCAGACTCAAAATAGGCTACCATATTACGCTCATGATGCTTCGTGCTGGAGCGAAAGTGATAGCTACCACTAGATTTCCTGTGGATTCTGCTTTGCGCTATGCCAAAGAGCCTGATTTCGGGGAATGGGGCGACCGGCTTCATATCCATGGATTGGATTTGAGACATATCCCAAGTGTAGAGATTTTTTGCAATTATATCGAGCAGCAATACGATCGCTTGGATGTGCTAATCAATAATGCAGCACAGACCGTACGTCGCCCATCCGGTTTTTACCAGCATTTGATGGAAAACGAGGCATTGGCTTGGACTGATCTTTCTTCCGCTTCGCAAAAATTACTTTCCGAACATCATTCCTGCCTGCAAGAGATCCGTATTCTCAGTCAGGAATTTGCCGAAGGCGAAAATAAAAATCTACCTGTTTCTTGGCATGGAAAACAACTCGGAATCGGTCTAACTTCTTCCGCTCAGCTTACACAAATCCCTTACAGCATCGATGATTCCTTGAGTTCTGAGGAGATTTTCCCGATTGGAAGACTTGATGCTGATCTTCAACAATTAGATCTGAGACAGACGAATAGCTGGAGACTGAAACTTGGAGAAATCCACACCAACGAAATGTTGGAAGTACAGCTAGTGAATTCTGTGGCACCATTTGTCCTTTGCAATCGCCTCGTAAACATCATGAAGAAGGCTGATACTGGGAAAAAGCACATCATTAATGTGTCCGCGATGGAAGGGAAATTCCATCAGTTTCACAAAGAAGCTCGCCATCCGCATACCAATATGGCCAAGGCTGCGCTGAATATGATGACGCTAACTTCTGCAGCTGAATTACCAAAATTTGGGATTTACACTAATGCCGTGGATACGGGCTGGGTGACGGATGAAGATCCTGCGGAGTTGGCAAAGCGAAAGCAAGATTTGCATGATTTCCAACCGCCACTAGATATCGTCGATGGAGCTGCTCGTGTGATGGACCCACTATTTGATGGAATTAATACGGGTAAGCATTGGAACGGAAAGTTTCTGAAAGATTATAAGCCGACTAGCTGGTAGATTTTATTAATTAACTCAGCGAATCTTCGATTTAACCATTAGTTCGTTTGTTGGAAAAAGGCTTTCCCACGTAGATTCTGCGATAAAACTACCAAAGCCCAACTTCTGGATAATAGGACCCACCATGAAGCTTTCAAACTCAATCAATTTGCCTTACTATTTCTTTGATAATCTCAGCCATCACAGGCTCCGCAATTGCAGCAGCTTCCAAGACTTCAGCCAGAGTAATCCGCTTAATCTTACCCTTTACGCCCAAATCGGTAATAGCTGAAATTCCAAGTATTTCGATCCCCATTTGCCTTGCCACAATCACCTCTGGCACCGTACTCATTCCGACTGCATCCGCTCCGATACTCCGAAGGTAATTGTACTCCGCGGGAGTCTCCAGATTGGGACCCTGAACTCCGGCATAGACACCACAATGGAGGTGAATCTTATTCATTTTGGCATAGCCCAAGGCTCGACTCAGGAGCTCGGAAGAATAGGCATCACTCATGTCCGGGAAGCGTGGCCCAAAAGCCTCAATATGTTTGCCCCGAAGTGGATTCTCCGGAAAGAGATCGATATGATCGTTAATCAGCATTACTTCACCGATGTTCTGCGCAGGATTTAATCCTCCACAAGCATTTGATATGAGTAGGGTCTCGATGCCCAGTTGCTTCATCACTCGAATCGGAAAGGTGACCTCCTTCATGGAGTAGCCCTCATAGTAATGAAAGCGCCCTTTCATGGCCAGCACTGGCTTACCGGCTAGTGTCCCAATCAGTAATTTCCCAGAATGGCTCTCTACTGTACTTAAAGGAAAATGTGGAATATCCCGATAATCTAAGGTTCGGCTCAGTTCGATTTGATCCCCAAGGCTCCCTAGGCCCGTACCGAGAATAATGCCGATCTTGGCAGGTACTGGGAGAACCTTTCGGATGGCCGCAGCGGCCTCTAGGACTTGATCGTAATACTTCATGGTCAAAAAGATTAATGTTGTAATATATCAAAATTAAGAAATCTTCGAACTTTTAGTGGGACTTGCTTGTATTGCCTTCAACAATTAAGATGCATGATTAAGATAATCGTAGGAACAAACCGCCAAAACTCTGTATCCAAGCAAATTGCAGAAATCGTTCAAAAGATACTTTTAGAAAAAGGAGCGGAAAGTGAAATCCTAGAATTGACAGATTTGCCTTCCGATTTTATTGAAACTGCATTGTATGAAAACAACGGAAAAAATGAGGGCTACAATGCCTTTCACGAAAGGTTGGCTTCAGGTAAGAAATTTATTTTCATAGTGCCTGAATACAATGGCTCATTCCCAGGAATCCTCAAAACCTTTATCGACGGGATGACCTATCCGAATACCTTTCGTAATAAAAAAGCGGCGATGATTGGAATTTCTTCTGGAGTTGGCGGGGGTGGCATCGCGTTGAGCCACCTTACCGACATCTTCCATTATTTAGGTATGCATGTACTCGCTCTCAAGCCGAAGCTTGCTAAAATAGAGCAAAATATGTCAGATAACTTGCTCACCAACAAGTTGTACAATGAGTTACTGCATAGCCAAGCAGACATGCTGCTTGAATTTTAGGCCTTAGTCCACATTATCATGCAGGAACCTGTTGTTACCTAGAATCTCATTTTCGTCACTGAGATTATACTTGCTAATACTAGGCTCAGAGCTATGCTGCGGCTCATTGAGCACAACATTCTTACGTTGATAAGCCGGCACTTCCAACTTCTCCTTCAGCTCATCTGGTGTAGGATTGAAAGTTCTATTGCCTTTCAATTTCTCAAATCGCTCATGTGCACGCTGAATAGCCTTCTGCTTCATCTGCTCATAATAGTCATTTGCAAATCCAATGGCCGCAGGCTCATTGACTTTCTCGAGCTTCTCAGCTGGCTTTTGATCTTCTTCTTTTTCTTCGAAAAGATCATGAACAATTTTCTCAGGAGCTTCTTCGATTTTCTCTTTCTTCACTTCAAATGAGAAAGTCTTCTCCTTTGGAGTTTCAACTTCTGGAGTCAGAGCTGGTATTGGATTCATTGCTTTTGGAAAGGAAAATACGAAAGTCGAATTTTCATCAATCGCTTCTTCCTTTACGATTTTGCTTTTGCCTGAATCCAAGTTGATCAAAGTCTTCTCTACCTGAGGATCATCAACTGGAGTTTTAGTCTCAGGAAGTGTGAAAGTCGGTGCAGTCTGAGCTGCTTTGAGCATTTCCTTTCTAGCAGTTCCTGCCAGACGATCCATTTCAAAACCTGTAGCAATCACTGTTACTCGAATCGCTCTACCAAGATCTGGATCGATACCCTGACCGAAGATCAATTCAGCATTGTCACCAGCCTTTTCTTGGATGTATTCAGTAATATCGCTTAACTCATCCATAGACAATTCCTCGTCCTCACCAGACATGATAGAAAGGAGGATTTTCTCAGCGCCTCGGATATCTACATTGTTTAACAAAGGAGATGAAATAGCTGCACTCGCTGCACGGATTGCACGTCCTTCTCCCTCTTCGGTTGAAGATCCCATTACGGCTGCTCCAGCATTTTTCATGACCGTCTTTACATCTTCGAAATCGACGTTTACATCTTGATGGATGGTAATGATCTCTGCGATGGAACGAGCGGCAGTAGAAAGGATATCATCTGCTTTGCTGAAAGCAGTACGAATCGCCAAGTTGCCATAAATCTCACGCAGTTTGTCATTGAGGATCACCAATACGGTATCACAATTTTCCCGAAGGGATTCGATACCCTGCTGCGCAACATTCATTTTCTTTTTGCCCTCGAACATAAATGGTGCCGTCACGATTCCGACAGTCAGGATGTTAAGTTCTTTAGCAATTCGGGCTACCACTGGAGCTGCTCCAGTTCCAGTACCTCCACCCATACCTGCGGTGATGAATACCATCTTGGTGTTATCCGACAAGAGCTCCCGAATTTCAGCCTCGGACTCAAGTGCTGCATTTTTGCCTTGCTCAGGATTTGCTCCTGCTCCTAGGCCTTCGGTGAGGTTAGCTCCAAGTTGTAATCTTAATGGAACTGGGCTCGACTTCAATGCCTGCGCGTCTGTGTTGACTACCACAAATTCTACGTCCTTGATGCCTTGGCTAAACATGTGATTGACGGCATTAGAACCGCCACCGCCTACGCCAATGACTTTGATAATGGACTTGGAATTTTTTGGAAGATCAAATCTGTAATCTTTCATGTTATCTGACATATTTATTGGTTTGGTGAAATGAATTCAGGTTTATTGGAAAAAGGGATTTGAATAAATAGGGAAATCAACTGCAAGGCAATTGACCTCCCCGATCATAAGCCCTAGTAATTTTCGTCTCCGATATCATCACTTATGATACCTTTTAATTTTTCTTTGATGCTGGTGAAAATGTCCTTAGAGAATAACTCACGTGGTTCCTTTCGCTTGGAAGTAGCCTGACCATTCGCTACTCGCTCTTTATACTTTTCATCCCGATCATCTAAATCTTTAAATCCGGCAAGCACCAGACCTACTGAGGTCGCATACATCGGACTTTTAACCTCTTCGATCACTGACTTGCCTAGGTGCTCATTTGGATAGCCGATCCGCGTATCCAGTCCAGTCATGTATTCGAATAACTGAGAGATAAACTGCAATTGTGAACCACCACCAGTCAATACAATACCGCCAGCCAACTTCTTATAGTGACCACTTTGCATGATCTCATTCTGGACGATCTCGATGATCTCTTCCATTCTCGCTTGGATAATGGAAGCTAAATTTCGGATAGAAATTTCCTTTGGAGGTCTATTTCTTAAGCCAGGAATCGATACGATTTCATTTGGGTTTGCCTCTTCAGCGATGGCTTTGCCAAAGCGAGTCTTAAGCAATTCTGCCTGATTCTGCATCACCATGCATCCTTCTTTGATGTCTTTAGTGATGATGTTGCCTCCGAGAGGAATCACAGCGGTATGTCGAATAATATTTTCATAGAAAATCGCAATATCTGTGGTACCGCCTCCTATATCTACCAGGCAAACGCCTGCTTCTTTCTCGTCATCACTTAGGACCGAAAGCGAACTTGCCAATGGCTCAAGAATCAGTTGCTTGGAAACTAATTTTGCTCGCCGTACACAACGGTTGATGTTATTGATTGCAGTTGACTGTGCGGTGATGATATGGAAATCCGCTTCCAGTCTTGTGCCTGACATACCCACAGGATCTTTGATTCCACCTTCGTAGTCGACCGTATAATCTTGAGGCATGACGTGAATAATAGTGTTTCCTGGAGGCACGAGTATATTTTCCATTTCACTGGAAAGTCTTCGTACATCTTCGACTGTGATCTCATCATCTGAGGGCTGACGCATGATGCTACCACTTTGGATCTTGCTTTGGATATGCTGACCGGCGATCCCTACGATCACATCGACGATATTTACATCCGCCATTTCGGAGCATTCTTCTATTGCTTTCTCGATCGCATGGACAGTTTTGTCAATGTTGGTGACTACACCACGATCAACGCCGTCAGAGACCGCCTTGCCCATGCCGAGCACTTCCAATTTTCCATACTCATTTTTGCGGCCGACAATCACACAGATCTTTGTGGTCCCGATGTCTAGTCCTACAATTAACTTATTTTCCATATCCAAGCTTTTTATTCACAGACGATTTGATCCTTATATTTTACACTGACCCGAGCATAGGTATTCCAGCCTTTCTTAGGTAAAATTTCTTTGTAGAAGACCAAAATTCGGTCAAACTTATCCTCAATATTTTGCGCATCACCAAACTCAATCAGCTGGCCGCCTACTTGTTGATATAGCTGTATATCATCAGGAGAATTCAGCACTAAGTCCGTGATCTGCGCATTCCAAAATTTATCCTTAGTGATGAATTCAATTAGACCCATCAATTCTGGCATCTCATTCATTACATCCCCCTGATCCATTAATCGCTCAGCAAAACTCCCCTCTATAATCAAAACCCTACTCGTGTATGAATTGGAGGTTGGAATTACTTTGCCTTCGCTGGTGATGTAACCATCTGCTCCATAAGACTGTGCAATTCTGGCGATCGGCTGATGCTGCTGAATTCTAAGATTCAGAATTCCTTTCTGTCCGATCATAGCCTGCACCGTTTTGACAAAAGGATGTCCACTAATTCGAGATTCGATTTCATTCATTGGGACTTCTTCCAGCGGGAGTCCAACTTTCAAATCAGGGAAAGCCTGATTGAGAATCTGGGTGATTTCAGCTTCCTCTACAAAATAGACACCACTTAATCCCTCGATAGAAATCTCCGCCCCCTGATAGGTTTTAAAAAGGGTTCGCTTCTCCACAAATCCGATAAAGCCAACAACAGTCAAGCTGAGGACTACAAAAGCGATGATCTTTTTTAGATTAGACTTGTTCATAGTGCAAGTCGTTTAGCTCGTTCCTTTGTCCACTCTGCCAAAGCCGGCACCAGTCGATCAATATCGCCAGCACCCAATGTGACCAAGACTTCGAGGTTGGTAGTTTCCAAATAATTGAAAAGCTCCTCTTTTTTAACAAAGGATTTCTTGGTTGTAGAGATGTCATTCAACAACATCGCTGATTCCACACCCGGGATCGGCAATTCACGGGCCGGGTAGATATCCAATAAGATCACCTCATCGGCCAAGGATAGGCTTTCAGAAAATCCGGCTGCAAAATCACGGGTCCTTGTAAACAGATGCGGTTGGAAAATCACCGTGATTTTTTTCATTGGGAACATCGCCCGAACAGAGCTCAAGCTGGCCCTGATCTCTTCCGGATGATGTGCATAATCATCGATAAAGACTATATTCTCTGTATTCAGGTGAATCTCAAATCTTCGCTTCACCCCTTTAAAAGATGCCAAACCCTTTCGAATCTGGTCCTCTGTCAGCTGATGAGCTAGGGCTACAGCAATCGCTCCAATGGCATTTTCCACATTATGGAAACCCGGAACAAAAAGCTCCAGTTGACGGATCGTCTGCTTTTCAGTCACGTAGTCGAAAATGAATGATCCTCTTTTCGCCTGAATATTCTGAGCGGAAATAGTAGCAGATCCAAGCCCGTAAGTTTTTGTCTTCACTTTCGGCATTCCTACATCCTCCAGCTTTAGTGCTGCATTCTGCTGGATATAGAGTTTTCCTTTTTTATCAATCAGCTTGAGGAATTCTGAAAAGCCCTGAAGAATTGAAGATTCATCACCATAAATATCCAAGTGATCTGGATCAGCACTCGTGACGATGGCTTCGTTTGGATGTAATCGCAAAAATGATCGGTCAAATTCATCTGCTTCAACTACGACTAGTGTTAGCTCTTTCGAACTCTTATCTCCCAGAATCAAATTGCTCTGGTAGTTTTGGGTAATGCCTCCCAAGAATGCTACGACTGGCTTTCCAGCTGCCTTAAGCAAATGTGCAAGAAGTGAAGAGGTAGTGGTTTTGCCGTGAGTTCCTGCCACCGCAATGGTGTAGAAAGCACTAGTTACCATACCCAAAATCTCCGATCGCTTTTTTAACTGAAAGCCTTGATCTCGGAAATAATTCAATTGAGCGCTATCTGCAGGCATTGCCGGTGTCCAGATGATCATTGATTGAATAGGATTTGATTTGATGGACTCAGGAATTGCATCCACCTCATCCACAAAATTCACCGTCATTCCCTCAACGATAAGCTGATCTGTCAAAGGAGACGGCGTTCGATCATATCCCGATACCATCATTCCCTCATGCTGGAACCAGCGTGCCAACGCACTCATGCCGATCCCACCGATGCCTAGGAAATATGCGTTATGTATCTTTTCGAAGCTCATCCGATGATAAATTCTAATTCTTCTACAATAGCTGTTGCCGCATTTGGCTTTGCCAATTCTTTTATTTTCAATCCCAGTTCTGCCATTTGTTGCGCATCACTGAGCAGTTGATCTACTTTTGATTTCAATTGACCTACGGCATCTGCATCCTTCAGCATCCAAGCTGCCTGATGGTTGACATAGGTCATTGCATTTTTGGTCTGGTGATCTTCGGCCACATTTGGGGAAGGGATAAAAATCACCGGCTTACCCACAATCGAAAGTTCAGATACTGAAAGTGCGCCAGCTCTGGAAACGATCACATCCGCCACAGCATAGGCCAGATCCATTTCCCGGATAAATTCTCGCAGGTGAATACCTTTCAAAGCCGCCTCTTCACTTTCCTGAAGCATTTCTTTAAAATAGAATTTACCGCACTGCCAAAGCACTTGATAGCCCGCTTTATCCAACTGCTTCATGTCTTTCAAGACTGCTTGATTCAGTGTTCGTGCTCCCAGCGATCCTCCTAATATCAGAATGGTCTTCTTTTCTGAATCCAATTTGAAATGGGCTAAACCTCTCTCGCGCTTATCATCCAGATTTAAAATGTCCTTTCTTACAGGATTCCCGGTATAGGCAATTCGATCTGACGGGAAAAATTTCTCCATATTCGGGTAAGCCACACAGATTTTCTGAGCTTTCTTGGAAAGGATCTTATTGGTCAATCCTGCATAAGAATTTTGCTCTTGAAGCAAAGTTGGAATGCCTTTCCGCTGTGCGGCATAGAGCAGCGGACCACTTGCGTATCCACCTACTCCCACGACTGCATCTGGCTTGAAATCACTCACGATCTTGGATGCTTGTCTCAAACTTTTCAAGAGTTTCATCGGAAACTTTAGATTTTCGAATGTCAATCTTCGTTGAATTCCTGCCACAGGCAAGCCGATAATTCGATAGCCCGCCTCAGGCACTTTCTGCATTTCCATTTTACCCAAAGCTCCTACAAACAGCAGTTCACTTTCCGGATACTTTTCCACCCAAGCATTTGCAATAGCGATCGCCGGATAGATATGCCCTCCGGTACCTCCACCACTGATCAAAATGCGATATGTGCGCTGCGTCTCGATGATTAAGCTGTTTTAAGTCTTGGTTTATTTCTGGCTGTATTGGACAGTGTTTCTTCTTGATGATCTCCTCTGCTTACCGAAAGGATAATTCCCAGAGAGATCCCTGTAAATACCAATGAGGTGCCTCCCATACTCAATAATGGCAACGGCAAACCTGTAATCGGAACAAGGCCAACAGCTACCGCCATATTAACTAAAGCTTGAATCACCAGTGCGAAACTCAGTCCCGCAGAAAGTAATCCACCAAAAGCTTTATTAGAATTAGCGACAATCCGCATTCCTCGGTATAATAAAGCGAGGTATAGGAAAAGCACTCCAAAACCACCAACCATTCCATATTCTTCGATGATGATGGCGTAGATAAAATCAGAATAAGGGTGAGGAAGGGAATTTCGCTGCTCACTATTCCCTGGACCTTTGCCAGTTACTCCTCCCGTGGCAATTGCGATGAATGACTGCTCTGCTTGGAAAGGAATTTCATCCTCGTGCATAAATGCCTCTACTCGAGAGATCAAAGTTTCCCCACGCTGACCTATAAAACCAGCAGTAGTCAAACCTAAAACCCCAACCAAGACTACTATTGCTAAATATTTTACCGGAACTCTACCGATAAACATGATCAAAAGACAAGTCATCAGTAGGAGGATCGCAGTGGAAAAATTAGCCATCGCTATCAATCCACAGATCAATCCAATCGCAATAATGATAGGCACAAAAGTGCTCTTGAAATCCTTGATGTTATTTTGGCGCTTGGCTAGCATCCCTGCAATGGCTGCGATCAAGGCCAACTTTGCCAAATCAGATGGTTGGAAAGCTTGATTGATGACTGGAATGGTGATCCAGCGATTTGCCTCATTGATATTGGAGCCAAATAGATAGGTTACCATTAATAGAGGAATCGAAGCAATGACACCTAACCTCGCATAGATTGCATACTTGCGATAAGGAATTCGGTGTGCAGCCCACATCACCCCCAAAGAGACGAAAATAAGCATTGAGTGCTTAAACAGATACAATTCTGTATTGCCTCCTGCATACTTATAGGCTAGCGAACCAGTAGCAGAATACACCACCAGAATACTGAATAGTGATAGCAGAATCACAATCCCCCAGATGATAGGATCACCCTTGAAATGCTCATCGATCCATGATTTGAATTGGCTCATGCGATGGCTTGGTTTAGGTTTAAAACTGCAGTCCGGAATTGATTTCCGCGATCCTCGTAGTTTTTGAAGAGATCAAAGCTGGCGCAAGCCGGAGAGAGTAACACCACATCTCCAGATTCCCCTAGGGATTTACCCCAATTGACTGCTTCTTCAATCGATTCTGTCTCTCTGATTTCCGGGATGGAAGTAGCAAATGCTGCTTTCAACTTTGAATTATCCTTTCCAAGACAAATCAATGCCTTGATTCCTGAAGTATATTTTTGAAGCAGTTGGTAATCATTTCCTTTATCTACCCCACCTGCGATCCAAATAATAGGCTTTGTATATGCAGCTAAAGCATAGGCAGTAGATTCTACATTCGTTCCTTTGCTATCATTGACAAAAGTGACTCCTGCCAATTCAAGAACTTCCTCCATTCGATGTGGGGCATTTTTGAAGGTCTTAAATGACGCAATGAGATTCTCTTCGGAGACTCCAGCCAAGGATGCTGCCAATCCAGCACAGATGGCATTCATCAAATTGTGCTTTCCGTGAATAGGAATTGCCTCTAGTGGAATACTGATGTTTTTTCCCTTCGCAGTAAGTCTAAGATTGGATTCCTCCAAGAACCCGCCATTACTTGCGCTGTCTGATAGTGAAAACCAGTGCTTTTGAGCATTGGTTTTGATGCTGTTTAGTCCTTGAACAGAATTGCTGTCCTCTGCATTGACGATCATACAATTGTTGGACGACATATTTCTGAAAAGTCGCAACTTCGAATTCACATAGTTCTCGAATTTGTATTCGTAGCGATCCAAATGATCAGGCGTGATATTAGTCAAAACTGCAATGTCTGGCTTGAAGCAGAAGAATCCATCAATCTGGTAGCTGCTGCATTCGATCACCCACCATTCATGATCTGTTTCGACCAACTGGGCTGCCCAGCTTTCGCCCACATTTCCCGCTAATCCTACGTCATAACCTGCTTCTTTGAGAAGATGGTAAGTCAAAAGTGTCGTGGTGGTTTTACCATTGGTTCCGGTGATGGCAATCACTCTCCCTGCACTGTATCGATACGCAAATTCCAATTCATCCACGACTGCTATTCCTTCTTCAAATGCTTTCTGAACTACCGGGATCTTAGGGGAAATACCCGGACTCTTGATAATCATGTCAGCATTCAGAATGATTTTTTCGGAGTGTCCTCCCTCTTCAAACTTGATTCCTGCCTCGAGCAACTTGATTTTATTGGTATCTGAAATTTTACCAAACTCAGATACAAAAACGGCATAGCCCTTCACCTTGGCAAGCATTGCTGCTCCCATTCCGCTTTCTCCGGCTCCAAGGATGGCTATCTGTTTCATCTGTTTATAATTTATTTTTTAAAGGCCATATGGAATCTCGCATGATAATTATCGGTCTCACTGATATTCTGGTTCATGCTCGATTTCATTTATTATCTAAGTTTTAAAGTTGCAAGTGTGATCACTGCAAGAAGAATCCCTACGATCCAAAATCGAGTGACGATTTTCGTCTCAGGAATATTTTTCTTTTGGTAATGATGATGAATTGGTGACATCAAGAATACTCTTCTGCCCTCACCGTATCTCTTTTTTGTGTATTTGAAATAGCTCACTTGAATCATGACCGAAGTCGTCTCTACAAGGAAGATTCCACACATCAGTGGAAGAAGCAACTCTTTGCGCAGCGTCAGAGCCAAAACAGCAATCACCCCACCTAGCATCAAGCTACCCGTATCACCCATAAAAACCTGTGCTGGGTAGGCATTGTACCAAAGGAATCCAACACATGCTCCGATAAATGCCGAAGCAAAAATCACCAGCTCTCCAGAATTGGGGATATACATCACATTGAGGTACTGTGAGAAAATGGCGTTACCGCTGATATAGGCAAAAATGGCGATGGTCAAGCCGATAATAGCCGAGGTTCCCGCTGCCAAACCGTCAATTCCATCTGTAATATTTGCACCATTGGAAACTGCAGTAATGATAAAAGTCACCACGAAAATGTACAAGACTGGTGTCATGGCCTCCCCTAGGAAACCTAACACGCTCTCGTAATTCAACTCATTATTTTTGGTAAAAGGTATCGTGGTCTTGGCCACTTTCACATCCTGAAATGAAGGCGTTTCAACTATGCCTGCATCAATAGATACCGGATTGGTGAATTCTCGGATCACTACGTCCTCATGAAAATACAGCGTCGATCCTACGATAATTCCAATGCCGATTTGTCCTACGATTTTGAATCTACCTTTGAGGCCTTCCTTATCCTTTTTGAATACTTTGATGTAGTCATCTACAAAACCTATTGCTCCAAGCCAAACCGTAGTGATCAATAAGAGGATGATGTAAATGTTGTTGAGATTAGCGAAAAGCAAAGTAGGAATCAGGATTGCCGCTATGATCATCAGTCCTCCCATGGTCGGAGTACCTTTCTTTTGCGCCTGTCCTTCCAATCCAAGATCACGGACAGTCTCACCGATTTGCTTGTTTCGAATCCAATTGATAATATGGTGACCAAAAGTGATGGTGATCAACAGGGAGAATACCGCTGCCATACCCGCACGGAACGAAATGTACCGAAACACCCCTGTGCCAGGGATATCCAATACGCGGTCCAAATAGTCAAAAATTGGGTATAACATCTTATTTTTTGGTGAATTGTTGTAGGAATTCCACTACTACTTCTGCATCATCAAAATGATGCTTCACGCCCTTTATTTCTTGGTAATCTTCATGCCCTTTGCCTGCAATCAGAATGATATCTCCTTTTTTCGAAAGCATACAGGCAGTTTTAATGGCCTCTCTTCGATCAGAGATCGTCAGCGTTTTTCGGATTTCAGTTGGTCCGATACCTGCTTGCATATCTTTCAATATATCTTCTGCCTCCTCAAATCGAGGATTATCTGAAGTCAAAATCACTTTGTCGCTTTCCTGAACAGCGATCTTGGCCATAATCGGCCGCTTGGTCTTGTCCCGATTTCCTCCACAGCCCACGACCGTGATCAGTTGCTCAATGCCAGTTCGAACTCCATTTAGAGTCTTCAGTACATTCTCTAAAGCATCAGGGGTATGCGCATAATCCACAATAGCGATAATTCCTCCTATTTCGATTCGATCAAATCGACCTTTCGCTCCACGGATCGCAGAGAGCTCACGAAGGACTTCATCTTCCTCTTCGCCTAGCAAAACGGCCACTCCTAGCACTGCTAACAGGTTGTAAGCATTGAAAGAACCGATCATTCTGAACCAAGTCAACTTCCCGTTGATATCGAGCTCCAATCCTTCAAGGGTATTGGAAATGATCTTGCCTTTGAATTCAGCGGGTGACTTTAGGGCGAAAGTCTGATGTGTTGCTTTACAATTCTGAAGCATCACCTGGCCTCGCTTGTCATCGTCATTGACAAGTGCAAAAGCATCTTTTGGCAAGTCATCAAATAGCTTTTTCTTAGCCTTGATGTATTCATCAAAAGTGCCGTGATAGTCTAAGTGGTCATGCGAAATATTAGTAAATACTGCCCCTACAAGTTTCAATCCGGCAATTCGCTCTTGTATGATTGCGTGCGAACTAGCCTCCATAAAACAATGGGTGCATCCCTCATCCGCCATTTGCCGCAGGAGCGCTTGTACACTGATTGCATCCGGAGTGGTATGGGTTGAAGGAATTACTTGATCGTTGATTTTATTTTCAACTGTCGATAGCAAGCCGGTACTGTACCCCATCCGAATAAAAAGCTGGTGGAGCAAAGTGGCTGTCGTGGTTTTTCCGTTTGTACCGGTGATTGCTACGACTTTGATATTCTCGGAAGGATTCTCGAAGAAATTACTTGCTAAAATCCCCAGCGCCTTGGCAGTATTCTGGACTTCGACATAAGTAATGCCAGGCTGAAGCGAAACAGGAAGCTGCTCACATACAATAGCAATTGCGCCTGACTCCAGTGCCTTTTCTATGTACTCATGACCATCCACTTGGGTTCCCTTCACGGCAACAAAAACTGTCCCCTCCTTGACCTGTCGACTATCAAAGGCAAGTGCATTCACTTTGACCTCCATGTTTCCCACAGTGGAGGTCAATGACACTTTATACAATATGTCTTTCAATATCTTCATCAGCCTAAGACAAGGTTTATAGTGGCATTTGGGCTAAGTTTTGTTCCGGGGAGAAGCGACTGTGCTTTGACACGACCCCTTCCTGAATAATTAACTTGCAACCCTTTATTTTCTAAAATGAATAGTGCATCCCGAAGTGGAAGACCTGATACATCAGGCACGATTGCCTTATCGGTATCGTTGATCTGAAGTTTGACACCCGTATCTGAGGCGACCGTCTTCACCCACTCTTCAGAATTCATGGTGTTTGACTTCAGCCCAAACTCATTAAAAATCTCCTGAAGCTCCTCCACCTTTCCGGCTTGGATATATGGAAGTCCTCGATCCTCAGCTGCCGCTGCGACCATGGTTAGTTTACTTCCAGGATTCAACTCTAAATCCAATGCATAGATCCGATCAGCGATTTCTTTGAAAACTGGAGCAGAAACATCCCCTCCATAAGCACCAAATCCATTTGGACTATCGATCACGATGATCATCGAATACTTTGGACGATCAGCAGGAAAATAGCCCGCAAAACTGGTATAGTATTTTTTGGTGTATGCGCCATTAACCAGCTTTTGAGCTGTTCCTGTTTTACCTGCAATTTTATAATCAGTGTTGGAAATATTTTTAGCTGTTCCATTGCTCACCACACCTTCTAATAATTCTTGAAGTTGCTTAATGGTCTTTTCTGAAGCGATCTGATTGCGAATCACCTCGGGCTGGAAGCTTTCCTGAATTTGGTTGCCTTTGGAAATACCTTTGATGATATAAGGCTTCACCATTTTCCCATTATTTGCTACAGCATTATATAAAGCAAGGGTATGAAGCGGATTCAATTTTGACTCGTATCCGATCGAAATCCAGGCTAAGGAAGTTCCATACCAAGTTTTCGTTCCAGGCTTTTTGAAAAAGGGCTTGCCTTCACCGACAAGCTGAAAATCAAATGGCTCATTCAATCCCGCCTTCTCAATGTAGGCCATGAATTTGGAAGGACTAGCGCCAAAGTACTGATCGACCAGTTTTGAGATCGCCACATTGGAGGACTTTTCAAATGCCTCACGAACGGTGATTGTACCATAGCCCCCATTTTTAGCATCCCGCATTGCTCTGTTATAGAACATGTGGACACCATTCCCTGTCTCTACCTTGTCATTGAGGCTGATATTATTTTCCTCCAGCAAAGCCAGCATGGAAAGTAATTTGAACGTCGAGCCTGGCTCTGTATTTCCTTGATCGCCAATCGCAAAATTGTAATTCTCTCCGTAGCCATTTCCGCTTTTATTGCGCTGAAGATTAGAGATGGCTTTGATTTGGCCAGTCTTCACTTCCATGACGATCACAGAGCCAAACTCAGCCTCGCGATCAACTAATTGACGAAGCAAAGCGGTCTCTGCTACATCTTGAATATTGACATCTAAGGTGGTGTAGACATCGTAACCATTTTCAGGCTTGACATCTTCTGCATCAAAAACTGGCTTCCAACTCCCCCCAGCTAATCGCTGGAATAGTGCTTTCCCATCTTTCCCTTTAAGCTGTGAGTTGAAGCTATATTCGATACCTGCGCCGTAATCATCTTCATTGATGAATCCAACAGTTCGACTGGCCAATGATTTGAAAGGCTGATAGCGCTTTTCTACTTTTTCAAAAATCACTCCTCCACCCAATCTGCCTGCTCTGAAAATCGGCCAATTGGACATTTCCTGCATGCCTTGATATCCGATTTGTTTTCTGTTCACCACCAAATAGCGCTTGTTGTCCAGGCGAGCATCATTGATCATTCGCTTGTAAGAAGAGGCTGATTTATCCTTGTAAAAAGCTGAGAGTTTTCTGGACAAGGAATCCAAGCCTGCATTAAAAAGACTTCCTTTTGCCATTGTCGGATCGATGGCGACACGATAGAAAGGTAGACTTGTAGCCAAAAGACTTCCGTCGCCTGCGTAAATGTTGCCCCTAGTGGCAGGAACCTCCCGATATTGAAAGTTAATCGTCTCCGCTTTTTTACGCCATTGATCCCCCTCCTTAAACTGCAACTTCCCGATTTGATATGGGATGGCTGCAGCCGCAAGAGCGATTAGGATGAAAACCACCCGTACTCGGATCAATATGGATTGCTTGATATTCACTTGGGTACTTCTATTTTAATAGGAGGCTGATTCAATTCTTCTAATCCTTGCGCAGCTACACGCTTTGCCACTTCTGACTGCATGCTGCTTAGCATATATTCTGCCTCCAGCGTAGTCACATCGGCGCGAAGGTCTTCTACTTCCTGTTGTGCTTTTTCGATTTTCCGGACCATATTCTCTGCCCGGTGATTTCCCCAGATATAGATTAGCGCTAGTAGCGTAATAAATCCAATCGGAGGAACCAATTGCACTGGTACTCCTTCACCCAGAATTCCGGTCACATCAAGCTTCTCCTCGATCCAAGTGAAAATCGATTTCCGACTTCCTGTTTTCGAGGTGTTTCCTGACTTTAGTTTCTTTCTGAATGTATTTTCACTCATTTCTCAGTTCGTTTAGCTATTCTGAGTTTCGCACTTCTTGCTCTTGGGTTCTTTTCCACTTCTGCTTCATCGGCAATCACCGCTCCTCGCGTCAATGGCTCCAAAGGCCGAATAAGATTTCCATAGAAATCTTTTTCCACCTCACCGTGAAACTTCCCTTTAATCATCAGATTCTTGACCAATCGATCTTCTAGGCTATGGTAGCTCATTACTACCAATCTTCCTCCCGGCTTCAGCACCTCCAAGGAATTCATCAATAGTGCTTCCAAGGCATCAATCTCATCGTTGACTTCGATGCGCAATGCTTGAAAGACCTGGGCGTAGTACTTAAAATCTTTCCCCTTTGGGGCATATTTTTTTAGAAAAGCAGTAAAATCTTCTGTCGTCTCAAAAGGCTTTGCCGTCCGCTCTGATACAATTGCATTAGCTAAAGTCTTGGCATTCTTGATCTCACCGTAGATTCCTAGGATTTTATGAAGCTTAGCTGCTTCGTAGGTATTCAATACTTCTTTTGCAGAAACTGAAGCATCCTGGTCCATCCGCATATCCAAGTCACCCTTGAATCGTGTGGAAAATCCTCTGGTCGGCACATCTATCTGGTGGGAAGAAATCCCCAGATCTGCCAATATCCCATCTACCTTAGTCACTCCGTAAAAGCGGAGGTATTTCTTCAAATCTCGGAAGTTGGCTGCTACGAACGTAAAGTTGTCGCTGGCAGGAATATTAGCTTCCGCATCCTGATCCTGATCGAATCCATACAAATGGCCCTTGTCCAAATGCTTCAGAATCTCCCGTGAATGTCCACCACCACCAAAGGTCACATCGACATAGATCCCATTGGGATCTATAGCCAAGCCTTCAGTGCATTGGTTGAGCATCACTGGAATATGATAAGTAGACTCTGTCATGGCTTTTAAGAAAGATGTTTTTCCATCTGTTGTGATAAGATATCGTCCTCATTGATGACGGATCCATCTAGACGCCCTGCACTCCAAAGCTCGATTTTACTCCCCAAGCCGATTACCACTACATCTTTTTCAAGACCGGCATACTCTTGGAATGCTTTAGGAATCAGGAATCTTCCTGAACTATCCAGATCTACCTCGGCGATTCGAATGAAGAAAGAACGTTTCAGTTTCCTTGTCTCCTCGGTGTGATCAGAAAGTGCATTTACCTGATTTTCCAATTTTCGGAATTCCACCATCGGATATAATTTCAGGCATCCATCAGCGGCCTTCTGAATCATAAGCGTCACGCCATTAGACTCTGGAATCGCCGCCTTGATTTTGGCTGGCAATACCAGACGTCCTTTCGGGTCTAGCTTACAATCATATTGACCATTAAACATTTGCTATGGATAGTTTTTCTGTTGAAGAGGAGGTATAGACAAAAGTAACAAAATGAAATTCACATTCTACCACTTTGACCCACTTTTTCCCACTTTGTCTTAAAAGTAGCTAAATCTTTATCCTATCCCAATAAAACCAGAAAAATATCTGAGATTTTTTGGAGGGTAGTACATTGATTAGAAAGGAATTAGATCGGTGGAAAAAATAGCCCAAAATGAGAATTTGGGGGTTTTATCTGGTTAGAAATGTAATCAAGGATAACTGACTAATTCATTTTACCCCGAAAGTGGGGAAGATTCCCGTGGATTCTATAGGAAGCATATTTTTTGGGAAATATTTTATGATTATTCGCAATGATGCCAGTAGGCTTATTTTCTTTGTTTTACTGGATGGAAGACCGATGACGGATGACCGAAGCGGCCTAAAACCTAGAGTTTAACTTATTATTTACTGCTTTAAGATCTTTACTGGCAGAAAAGCGGATATACATAAAATATTTTATCCCTGAGTTAGCTCGGAATGATTTCTGGAAGATCAAAGCTTTAATGCAGATTTAGCTAAGATCTAGGTCGTCTCAACCAATCGAGTAGAGAGTACGCGATACGCAAAAAATAAGCTGACGACAGTAAAGAATGAGGCAAGGTAAAATGAGGCTCCTGGAAGATAAATTGGAGCTTCGTCTGAAGAAAAATAAGCAAAAATACTATTCATCATGACCGGGCCTACAATAGCCGTCAAGCTTACCAGACTAGTTAATGCGCCCTGTAATTCCCCCTGCTCATTGGCGGGGACTTGACTCGAAATAATTCCCTGCAATGCAGGTCCGGAAATCCCACCTAAGCAATAAGGGATTAAGAAAACAAACATCATCCAGCCTGCAGAAGCCATTCCAAAAAAGAGCAAGCCAACGGCATTGAGCGCAATCCCAATGTAAACGGCCAAGGATGGACCAAGCTTTGGGATAACCACCCGAATCAAACCTCCCTGAACTATCGCAACGAGCAAACCAACCACACCCAGAGAATATCCAACCATGGCCTCATCCCATTCAAACTTAAACATGGTGTAATAGGCCCAATTGCTTTGAACTGCATGCCCAGAAAGATAAATCAGCACCAGCGAAACCACCAATCCAGAGACCACAGGATATTTTCTTAGTTGCTTTAATGAACCGATAGGATTTGCTCGTTTCCAATTAAACGCACGTCTTTTTTCAACAGGGAGAGATTCCGGAAGTACAAAAAATCCGTAAATCACATTCAATAGAGATAGACCCGCCGCAACCAGAAATGGGGCTCTTGGCCCAAATTCCGCTCCTGCCAAACCGCCAATGACCGGGCCAATTATAAATCCCAGTCCAAAGGCAGCTCCAATCAAACCGAAATTTTGCGCACGCTTTTCGGGTGTACTGACATCTGCAATATACGCGGTGGCTGTGGTGAAACTTGCCCCAAACATCCCGGCGATCAATCGCCCCACGAAAAGCCAAAACAGAGTCGGTGCAAGCGCATGAAATACATAATCAACTCCCAACCCAAATAAGGAAAATAATAAGACAGGCCTTCGACCAAATCGATCCGAAAGTCCTCCCATAATGGGCGAAAAGAGGAATTGCATCGCTGCAAAAGAGAAGATCAACCAGCCACCGTACCGTGAAGCTTCGCTCAACCCTTCGCCAGTCAAGTCCTCAATTAATTTGGGAACGACCGGAATGATTATCCCCAAGCCAATCACATCGACCAGGATCGTAATAAAGATAAAGAGCAGTGCGCGATTGGATTTGTCAGCCATGAGTTTTCAAACAACTCGCTATATTAATTGGAGGTTTTGAAATATGATCATTTTCATCGGCTCATTTCAAAATAAATACCTGATCTCGGATTAAGTCTTCCATTCGATAAATACCCGATTTCTTCAGTGGTGTAATTAGAAGTTCCGATTCTCTTTGATGTATATCAGCTTTTACACCAGTAAGCTAATTATGTTGATTGGTAGACAGGGAGGTCAAAATTTGGCAGTCTTAGATCCGAAAAATCAAAATAATTCATAACCCACGGTATAGCCAGGGGTAAAATGACAACTATAGAAGGAGCCCTGAAGGGACGAATCGCTGAAGTTTCGCCCCTTCAGGGCTTAATGGAAGGGAATTCTATGGATACCCTGCACTTCGTACAGGGTCATGAATGGTTTGGCTCCTTCGGAGCTAATTAGGAAGTCGATTTGAAATTTTGCTCAACCATTGTCTTCAAAATTCTTATTCTGCTTTAATCTTTTTACTGGCATCATTGCAGACAATCCTATTATCTTTTTCTATTATTCAAGCTTTCCGCGCTTGGAAAAATAATGGGCAAGAAAAATGACTAATAAACAGGGTCTCAAAACCATTTTTTTAATCCAAAAAATAAATAACTTGTCATAGATATAAACTAAGTCTATTGTAACTCGTATTTTCTCTTTATTGGCTAAGATGATTTAATGCTTTGATTTTTTTCAAGATGAGAGTTTTTTTGGTCGTTCTTCTTTGGTGCTTCGCCTTGACGCTAAAGAGTCAAACAATAACCGGTATTGTGGTAGAAAAAGGCTCTGGCCTGCCGCTTCCTTTTGCAAATATTTTTGTCAACAATACTACTCAAGGTATAGCAACTGATGAAAAAGGGAAGTTTAGCTTGTCCGGTGATTTCCCTGCTCAAATCGAATTGGTCGCTTCTTTTGTGGGCTATGTGACACAAGTCAAAGCCGTTTCTTTTGAGGAAAAAAGCAAAGTGGAAGTAATTTTTGAGCTTTCGTTTAATGAGTCCAATCTTTCCGAAGTAGAACTCAAAGCCAAGCGGGACAAGTCTTGGGAGCGTAACTTGAAACCTTTCGAAGAGGTATTTCTAGCTCTGCCAGACGATCCTTATAAGTCACAAGTTGATATTTTGAATCCATGGGTAATAGACTTTGAAAAAATCAAGGTCAAAAACGGAAAAAACTATCTTCGAGCATCAGCGCAAGAACCCTTGAAAATCACTAATTGGGCGCTTGGTTATCGTATGGACTATTATCTTCAAGACTTT
>JBLGAM010000018.1:0-45486 GCA_047612305.1 Planctomycetota bacterium
TACAGAAAGTGGATTTATTAGTATTAAAGATAGTTGTATTTTGCTACTAAGACAGCTCCATACCTATTCGCTTTTTAATTTGGTTCTACCCTTAAGCTAGTGGAATATGTATTTATAGGATTTTAATATATAAATCAATAAGCTTTTAAAAGACCTTTTAGCTTAAAAACAATGCTTTAAGAAACTCATCTAATGGCTGGACGCACTATCTAGTCAGGTCTCCATTAAATTCGTGGTAGAACCAGATTATTATTTCATTTATTATTTACTTTTCCCAAAAAGAAGGTTAAAATTCGAAGGGGGAAATATTATTAAACCTGTTCACTGACGCCCATCCAATGCATGGCAATCAAGCCCATCAAGCCAACCACGGTGATGTAGTAAATCGTTGGGATTATTGTTTTTCTTATGACCAATCCCTCCCTCCCTAGATAGCCTACAGTGGCAGCAGCAGCTACCACGTTGTGGATGGCGATCATGTTACCTGCGGCAGCCCCGACTGCCTGCAAGGCCACCATGATGGTGGTAGGCATGCCCAAATTCTCCGCAACCCCAAACTGGAACAGGCCAAACATCAGGTTGCTGACTGTGTTGCTGCCAGCAATAAAAGCCCCCAAGGCACCGATGGCGGGTGCAAAGAAGGGATAAATGGCCCCTACATGCAGTGCCACCCATTCGGCCATGACAATGGGCATCCCGGGGATGTCTAGGGGATTGAGTCCTGAATTGATGTAGATCCGCACCATGGGAACAGTGAAAACCAGCACAAACCCCGCACCCAACAACATGCGCCCACTTTCCGATAGTGCTGCTCTCACATCCTTAAGTACCATTTTATGAAGGAAAACGGTGATCAGGCCCACAACGATCAGAATGGTCCCCGGTAAATAAAGGGGGGTACTGCTTGCTGAAATGGCAGTTCCCAGTATTTCCGGATAGCTTATCTCCACGCCTGTCAAAAAACTCCTGAAAGGAAGATGGGGCAGGCGGCTCAGCACTAACAGCACCGCAACAAAAAGATAGGGGGCCCAGGCTTTCACCAGGGACAAATCCGCTTTGTTGTTGCCGTTGTTGATTTTGATGTCCAGGCTACCTAGCCAAATTTTCGGCCATAAGGATTTTTCCGGAAAATCCCAGGTGTCTTTTGGTAAAAGAAATCCCCTTTTGGCAGCGCTTACCACGATAAACAAACCAACCAAAGAACCCAGTAGCGAAGGAAATTCGGGGCCCAGGAAATATCCGGTCAGCACATACGGAACAGTAAAGGCCAATCCCCCGAATAGCGCAAAGGGAAACATGGCCAGGCCCTCTTTCCAGCTTTTGTTTTTGCCAAAATAACGGGTCATCATACAGATCATAAATATGGGCATCAAGGTTCCGGCAATGGCATGCATCATTGCAGAATTGGCGGTGACAATATGCAGGTATTCCATAAGACCCAAATCAGAAGCCGCCAGCAGGCTATCCAGTTCAGGCCCCTGCAGCCCGCCCCTCATCCCCACAAGGATAGGTGTGCCCACCGCCCCAAAGGTCACCGCCGTACTCTGCACCATCATGCCCAACATCACCGCTGCCATGGCCGGAAAACCCATCGCCAAAAGCAAGGGGGCGGTTATAGCTGCTGGAGTGCCGAACCCTGCTGCCCCCTCTATGAATGAACCGAAAAGCCATACGATGATGACCACCTGAACTCTCCGGTCGAGACTGATCCCCGAAAATCCCTGTCGGATCACCTTGATGCCTCCGGAATAGTTCAGGAGCGTGAGCAACAGGATGGCTCCAAAAATGATGTATAAAATATCAAAGGTGATAAAGAGGCCCTGTATGTAGGAGGCCATTATGTTGGTAAAAGAGAAATCCCATGCAAAAAATGCCACGGCAGCAGTCAACAAAAACCCCACCGGCATGCATGTCCTTGCCGGAATCCGGAATCCTACCAATAGGACGGCAACTACCAATATCGGCAACAGGGCAAGAAATGACAACAAAGATAGGGACATGGTTTTATGGTTAATAATTGAAAATAATTTAAGATAATAATCAAGGATTTTAGTCCTCGTTTGATACGAATTCCCTCCTGGTCCTGCTCTGACTCTCCATTAGTCTTTGCTTCACTCTACGGGATTGGATATTGACTGCCATGACTTGCCCATCATGGTTTGGCCCTGACCACCTCCACCCAGTGTTTGGGTTTGACTCCTGTGAAGTGCGCGATCTGATGGCGGCAGCTGAATCCATTGGCAACAACGGTGGTGTTTTTATCTTTAGATCTGACGGCGGGAAAAAGGATGCTTTCTCCAATTTTTTCCGAGATTTCATAATGCTCCTTTTCGTAGCCGAAGGACCCTGCCATGCCACAGCATCCCGAAGGAATTTCCCCCACAAGATGATCTGTCCTGCCGAACAGCGTCTTTGATGCCTCCGTACCGTAAAGTGCTTTCTGGTGGCAATGGCCATGGATAAGCAAGTCTCCCGCCATGGATTCCAATGTTAAATCCAGGTTTCCGGCTTTGACCTCTTTGGCCAAAAAGACATCTATCATGACCACGTGTTCCTTTAACTGATCGGCAAGATGTTGATCCCCGATCAGGTCCGGAAGGTCATCATTGAGGGCCGAGGCACAACTGGGTTCGCAGACCACGATTTTCAGACCCTGATCCATATATCCCTTTAGGCCCAAGGCTGTTTTCAATCCTTCCTTTTTGGCCTCCCGCAAAAACCCATGGGATATCTTCGGCCGCTGACAGCAGCCCACGTTGGCCAGGATCACCTCATAGCCACAGGAATTGAGCAGCTGAAGGGCGGAAACACCGATCTGCGGTTCATGGAAATTCAGGTAGGTGTCCGCAAACAGCACCACTTTTTTATCGCTGGTAAAACTGTTATTTCCTTTTCTGTCGAACCACTTGAAAAAGGGTTCACCGGCGTAATCGGGCAAAATCCGGCGGCTGTCAAAGCCTGCCGTTTTTTCCAACAGGTACCTGAAGGCCTTGGTCTTTTGAATGGAATTGATAAGTTTCGAAAATGGTCCTGATAAACGTGCCGCCGCTTTGGCCGAATCCCGGATCAGGCGGTCACGGGTAGAAATCCCGTGTTCATCGTAATACAGCTGACTGACATCGCTCTTCATCTTGGCCATATCCACATTGCTGGGGCATTCCGATTTGCATGCTTTGCAGGAAAGGCAAAGATCCAGAACTTCGTGAAGCCGCTTGCTGGTCAGACCGTCTCCACCCAGCTGCCCGGACATGGCCAGCCGGAGCGCATTGGCCCGGCCACGCGTGGAGTGTTCCTCGTCGCGGGTGGCCTTGAAGCTCGGGCACATGGTGCCTCCGAGGAGTTTGCGGCACTCTCCCACTCCCGAACACATGTGCACCGCCTCCCGGAAACTGTTTTCAGAGCGATACTGGAATTCGGTTTTTACTTCCTGATCTTTGTATGCGGTCCCATATCTTAGGTTTTTTTCGATTGTCTGGGCATCCACGATTTTGCCCGGGTTCATCAGGTTTTCAGGGTCAAAAAGCATTTTGATTTCCTTGAAGGCATTGTAGATCTGGGTCCCGAAAAACCGTTCATTGTAGGCACTTCGCACCAGTCCGTCCCCATGCTCCCCGCACCAAGAGCCGCCGTAATGCATAACCAGTTCAAAGGTTTCATCGGCGATGTTCTTCAGGTTTTCTATGTCCTGCTCCGTGCGCAGATCCAGGATGGGCCGGACGTGAATGACCCCCACACTGGCATGTGCGTACATGGATACCTCGGTATGGTGCTTCTCGCAGATCTTAAGCACCTTATCGATGTATTCCGGCAGTACCTCTACGGGAATGGCGGCGTCTTCTATAAACGGAAGAGGTTTCTTTTCCCCTTTGATCCCCAGCATTAGACCCAGACCTTTCTTGCGCACGATCCACACATCGTCATAGGATTTTCCTTCCGCAAAAAGCGGATAAGCATACCCGATACCCATCTGCTTCAATTCCAGGATCATTTTCGTGGGCCGGTCCATCACCTCTTCCAGGCTGTCACCATAAAATTCCACGATCAGGATGGCAGCGGGGTCGCCTTCGATAAAATGGCAATGTTGTTTGGCCGTTAGGTTTTCCCTGCTAAGGTGCAATACCGTCCGGTCCAGGATCTCAACTGCGGAAGGATTGTAGAATAACATGGGCTGCACCGCTTTGATGGCATCGAGCAGTTCATCGAAATGCACGACGGCAACAGATTTGTGTTTAGGTAGGGGTTCCAGGTTGAGTTTTACTTCCAGGGTGACAGCAAGTGTTCCTTCACTTCCGGTAACCAGCTTGGCCAAGTTCCAGTGGTCGGTATAAACGAATTCATCCAGGTTATAGCCCCCTACCCTCCGCATGACCTTTGGGAACTTCTGCTTTATTTCTTCCTCGTTTTCCTTGATGATTTTTTGGACGTTTTTTAAAATATCACCTTCCCTGGTCTGTTCATGGGATTTTTCACGGTAAGCTTCAGGCGAAAGGGATTCCAACAAAAGTTCCGTTCCGTCAGCAAGCAAGACTTTTGCGGCCAAAACGTGATCCACGGTTTTGCCATACAGGATACTTTTGGTTCCGGAGGAATTGTTTCCCACCATGCCGCCCACGTTTGCCCTGCTGGAGGTGGCGGGATCGGGGGCGAAATGCAGGCCGTGTTTGGAAAGCTCCTCATTCAGCTCATCCCGGACAAGGCCCGGCTGCACCCGGACCCATTTTTCCCCGACATTCACTTCCAGGATTTTGTTCATGTATTTGGAAAAATCCAGGATCAGGGCCTCTGCCACCGTCTGGCCCGCCAGGCTTGTGCCGCCACCCCTTGGAAGGATTTTTATCTGGTGGTTTCGGGCAATTTCAACGGCATTTTTCACATCAGCCTCATCCAATGGCAATACCACGGCCAAGGGGTTGATCTGGTAGATGCTGGCATCGGTGGCGTACATGCCCAGTGAATATTCATCGGACAACACTTCTCCTTTGATCGACTTTTTTAATTCAGGGATAAAGCTCAGGTTTTGGGTCATTTATTTTGGGTTGAATCAATTCGTTACATAAATGATTGAAATGAAAATATTAAAGAAGTGTTTTCTCTTTATTTCTTGGTTATTTATGTCAGCTATTTTTCTATTGGTCAATAAATTAGGGATTCAGAACTTGGCACCAACCTGATTTTCTAAATTTCCTACGGCCTCACTAATCTGAATTTCTTTCTAATTGCAAATTGCATGAACTCAAAGCCAATAGTAATGAAGGTTGGCTTTGGGGTCAGAAACTCATTCCGCTTTAAAATCTAGATTTTCCGTAATCCTATCTCCATCCTTCATAAAAGCATCTACATACATACTGATCCTACGTTTTGCTTTCTCCAGTTCCAGGTTGTTGAGGTTGATGTTGAGCAGGTCGACAAACCAGGGCAGTTTAGTCTTGCTCAGGCAATAGACCCGTACGATCTCTCTGGAAATGGGTAGGGTGGTGGCTTTCGAATCATCATGTACATCTTTGTCTCCTGCCTTTAACAGTTTTTGGTATTCTTCTTCCAATAAGCTTTCAAAAAGCCCTATAGAAAATGTATCTCCTTCTTTCACTTTGGAATCGGGATCATCTTCAGTAATGATGGCATTTTTATGTATCCATTCCCATAGGATGCTTAACCTTATTTCTCCGGTGGCCATGTCCTCCATCAGGTACAGGATGTCATCGTTGCCGAAGAAATCGGCGGGTTTCAAAGCAGCGGCCTGCATCCCTTGCCCAAAGGCGTTGCCGTATTGGAGGGCCACGCTGATCAAATTTCTGGCACCATTTATAGTCCTAGGGGCATCTTCAAGCTCCAAAAGTCCATTTGCATCTTCTACGGTATAGGTCAATTTAGGGAATTTACGGCCCAATTGGTTGGGTTCACTGATCTCTTCCCATACCGGTCTGATGATATGGACCATTTTCCAATGGGCAACCCATTTACCGCTAGCGCCTTCTTTCTGCTCTCTCTGCCCTCCTTTCAATGCCTTTTCCATACTGGAGGCAACACCTTCCTTGGAACCCACGGGGATGTTGGGTTCCATACCTCCCTGCCAAAGGGCATAATTTCCTGATATATCAGGCGTATTGACCGCTCTTCTGACCCTGTCTTCGTAATTTCTCATATAGCCATAGGTCATGGTGATGGATTCAATGTTTGGGTTTACAAAATCCCCATCCCATGACATGGCGTCAGAAACACTGTTGATATAATCCCATCTGCCGGTATTAAAGCCTACAAAGTGTTTGCCCAAAGCAGCTCTTATTTCCATCAATTGGTAGGTTGCTTCCAGTTGTTCTATCAGGACATAAACCCTAATGGTACCGACTTCAAGATTTAAATGATTTTCAAGTGCAGACATCAACTTGTCCCACAATGCGGCCTCAGCTGCGGTCTGTATTTTTGGCAAATAAAGAACAATAGAAGAGCCTGTTGCCTGCAAGGCTTTATAATTATTGACCACATAGAGCGTTAGGTCCACGATGGAGGCTGCCATTCCTACGCCATTTTGATCCCTTATATGCCTGTCATTCAAATGTAGCCCCCTCGCCCTAAAAATGATGGTGGTGAAGTCAAGCTGTTTTTCCCAGTCGGAGACAATCGGATGTCCAAAAAATCCATTTGCCCATTTGTTCATTTCCTTGGAAACCGCTTCTGCCACCTCCAAAAAAACCGGTGCACGACTGATAGCAAGCTTTAAATTTCGTTGATTGTCCAGAGACATACTGGCAATCTGCCCCAAGGCATCCTCCCCGTCAAACATCCACCCATCTGCCCCGGAAAGTAAAGCGTAAGCGACATTACGGATGCTACTGTTCAAGGGGGCATTGGGTTTGGCTGCAGGTCCTGTACCCTGAATCCATTGCCTTTGCAAATCTTTCGGTACGGGCTTACCTTCAAAATTCCCGGACCTGGCATCCCTAACGGGAATATCTGTTCCGCCTATCTTTGAATCCTTATCCAGAAATTTAATGCTCAATTTGTTGTTTTTTCTTTTGTTCCTACTTTCGATCCTTTCCTTCATTATTTTTTTGACGTCAGAATTGAAAGGTGAAAGGAAGGAAAGGGCATCAAGGGCTTCTTGGGTGTAGATGTCCAGGTAGGTTTCTTTAAGGTTTTTGAGGATTTGTAGGTGTTGGGTCATGGGTCATGGATAAAATATTTTTTGATAAATTAAGAAAAACAGATTTTACAGGTTGAAAAGCAATACTTATCAGGGGCTCATCCTGAAGGATTGCCAACTGACAAACTTCCAGTTACCGTCAGAATTCGCATAAACGCTCGTGTATTTTAGTTGAAGGTTATTGGGTGATCCATCTGATTTTTTATTTTCATAAGTGCAGATCCCATTGATAATCGCCGCATCTCCATAAATCCGGATTTTAGATTCAAAAATTAGAATATTTCCATATTTTGAGGCTCCATCTTTAATGCTCCCAATAAAAGTATCTTTAGAATCCACTTTTCCATTGGAATGGATATAATATAGATCATCAGAGATCAGCTGATCCAATAGTTCCACATTTCCTTCTATCATTGCCTTAAATCGATTTTTCTCCAAGTCAAGTACAAATTCTTCAGAAACAGTTTGTTTACAGCCCCCTAAAGCTATAATTGCAAATATAATAGTAGTGTATTTCAGCATATTAAATTCCATTTTAAATTATAGCATTACATATAAAATCTCCTATACATAAATATCAATTTCAAGAATATAATCAGATATTTTCCTAATCACGGGTAAATCATTTGTATTACATTAAAATTCTTATGTTTTTATAAGGCACCTTTAATAAGAGTAAGCCAAAAGTAAAATGACCCCATAATATTCTAAAATATTTCCACAAGCCTTCTTACTATGAACTCCACACCTGTAAATACAATATAAAAATCGCTTGAGTCTCCTGCTCTGCACTGCAAAACAAAGTACCCCCTATGGGTAAACAAAAAACCAATGAGCTTACACCCATTGGTTTTTTCCTAAAGTTGAAAATTGACTCTAATTAATTATCTAATTATGTTCGCTTCTTCATCCCATTCGATGATCGTACTACGATCGTCCATCTGTAGATAAAGAGGAATGTATTTCTCTTCCAGCTTAGTCCCCTGCCTGTCTATTACTTGCTGAAGAATCCCATCCTGATATATTTTTACATTCTATCGCACATATTTCACAAGCCTTCTAACGATTCAGGAATAGATCAAGACAAATCCTTTCTAATTAATTGAAATTTAAACTCATAGCTACAGGAATTTTGATGTTTGTTCAAATCCAAAAAATAAAGCATTAAGGAAGTTTCACCTTATTAGGCTGAAATGGACATTTTTTGAAATAGGGCTTATAGGTAAGCGAGGCAATATTGGGTGAAAGGGGTAATGTTTTATCCTTATTACCTAATCAATCGATTTCAGCTGATTATCCAGTACTTATCAACTACAACTCGTACTAAATAAAATCACTTGATCCTCATATAAAGCGATTGATTGGGTTGCTGAAAAAATGTTTACCTTTTTAAAAAATGTAAATTGATTTAATATTTGGCTGGTATCTACAATACCTTAGAACTGCCATCATAAGGAAAAATAAAATTGATTTTACTAAAAAACCTAACTCCGAAATTTTTAACTCGAAGTTAGGCCTTGTCCTAGGGAAAAAAGCATTACACTTTCTTTCCGGGCTAAATCCTACCCCCCAAACTTCCCTTTCAGCATCGCCAGCTTATCAGCCATCGAGCCTTTCGGTTCATCTTCTTTCTGAACTTTCGAAGGAGCAGGTTTTCCTGGAGACTTCCCGCGCTCAGCAAAAGGATCTGATTTCATACTCAGCCCAATTCGCTTTCGGGGAATATCAACTTCCATCACTGTCACTTCCACTTTCTGATTGACAGAGACAATTTCATTTGGATCCTTCACAAATCGATCTGCCAAGTGACTCAAGTGAACCAACCCATCTTGATGAACTCCAACATCCACAAAAGCTCCAAAGGCCGTAATATTCGTCACCACTCCTGGCAGCTTCATACCTACTTTCAAGTCCGACATGCTATTGACACTTTCCTCGAAAGCAAAAACCTCGAAATTTGCTCTTGGATCTCTACCCGGTTTAGCCAATTCAGCCAAAATATCCTGAAGTGTGGGTAAGCCTACAGTATCCGAAACGTATTTCTTTAGATTGATTTGATTCCTCAATTCATCCGAACTCATCAAGTCCCCCACTGTTGCATTGACGTCTTTAGCCATTTGAGCGACTACATCATAGCGCTCAGGATGCACTGCAGATCGATCTAATAATTGCTTGGCATGGGCGATCCGTAAAAATCCAGCGGCTTGCTCAAAGGCTTTATCACCCAATCGAGGCACTTTTTTCAGTTGTGCGCGGCTCTTGAAAGGCCCATTCTCATTCCTGAAATCAATAATATTCTGTGCCAAAGTTGGCCCTAAACCAGACACGTACGTAAGCAATTGCTTGGAGGCTAGGTTCACTTCCACTCCTACTCCATTCACTGCCGACATTACGGTATCATCAAGCGCATTTTTCAAGGCATTCTGATCCACATCGTGTTGGTATTGACCAACTCCAATAGACTTTGGGTCGATCTTGACCAACTCAGCCAAAGGATCCATCAACCTCCTTCCGATCGAGACGGCCCCTCTCACCGTCAGATCTAAATCTGGAAATTCATCTCTTGCCACCTCTGAAGCGGAATAAATAGAAGCTCCCGCCTCATTTACCATTGTGATAATTATAGACTTTGAAAGTCCCAGTTTCTTGACAAAAGCTTCGGTCTCCCGGCCAGCAGTGCCATTACCGATGGCGATGGCTTGGACGTCAAACTTCTCCGCCAGTCCTTTTACAGTCATTCCAGCCTCAGCAGATCTTCGTTGTGGCTCATGCGGAAAGATGGCTTCATAATGCAAGAATTGTCCCTGAGGACCTAAGCAGACTAATTTACAACCTGACCGAAATCCCGGATCAATCGCCATCACAGACTTTTCTCCCAAAGGTGCTCCCAGCAAAAGTTGCTTTAGATTTTCTGTGAATACTTTGATTGCTTCCTCATCGGCTTTCTTTTTCGTGAGGAGTCGAACTTCCGTTTCCATACTTGGTTTCAACAATCTTTTGTACGAATCCTTAACTGCCAGTTTCACCTGCTCCACCGAGGAATTTGAAGCATCCGCAAGGAATTCCTTTTCCATAATATCAAGTGCTGAAACCTCTTCCGGCAAAGCATCTAACATCAGAAAAAGCTCCTTCTCTCCCCTACGCATGGCAAGAACTCGATGCGAAGGAGCAGTTTTGATCGGCTCAGACCATTCGAAATAATCCTTGTATTTGATGGCCTCTGCCTCTTTTCCAGGGATAACTCTCGATGAAAAATTCCCCTCGTTTAGGAATAATTTCCGCATTTTTTCACGGATTTCGGCATTTTCATTCACCCATTCAGCAATGATATCCCGAGCTCCTTGCAGTGCCTCCTCTGTTGAATTTACTCCCTTTTCGGAATCCAGATAGTTGCCTGCCGCCTCTTCCAAATTGATGGATCTTTGAGAAAAAATTAATTCTGCCAAAGGTTCAAGACCCTTCTCACGCCCAATCATTCCTTTGGTGCGGCGCTTCGGTTTATAAGGCATGTAAATATCTTCCAGCTTAGACATTGTCTCGGCGGACTTCACTTTCTGTTCCAACTCTGGAGTTAATTTCCCTTGCTCCTGAATTGATTTGAGGATAGCTTCCTTACGCTTGTCCAAGTCTCTAAGCTGCTCCGCCCTATCCCGAATTGCGGCCACTTGCACTTCATCCAACTCACCGGTGGCTTCCTTCCGATAGCGGGAGATAAAAGGCACTGTGCCTCCACCATCCAATAATTCTAGTGTAGCTTTGACTTGATTTGGGCGAATTTGTAATTCTTGGGCAATCTGTAGCTCGTAATTCATGGATGCGAAAGTGTGAATTTGAACTGCAAGTTAGGGCTCCTTTTGGATCGAAAAATGAGAAATGTGCTTCCTGTCACTAAGCGTCTGATTTTAAGATTGTAAAATTGAAAGAATTATTAATTGAAAAATTGGAAGATTTGAAAATTGAAAAAGCTAATATCTCCTAGCTGAGCGGTATCATAGAAATGTTCTGGACTCCAGACCCTCTGGGAGCCCGGCCTATCAAATTTCAGTAAATAAATTAGAGTTTGATTTCCAAAAATCTCGTAAATCATAAATCGTAAATCACAGATGAAAATAGATTGGAAAAAAGAAATTAAATCATGGGGCTTAATTCTTAGCCTGTTTGCCTTAGTGTATTTCACTGGCTTGCTTCCTGTGATCCAAGGGGCAATTCAATCTGTCTTTTTGTCTACTGGATTGATCACACCAAAATTGGAGCGAGTTGACCTCACTGAGCTTGATTTTGACTACCAAGGTCGATTTTTAGATTTCGAAGGAAGGGAAATAGACTTAGAATCTTACAAAGGAAAAACACTATTTATTAACCTTTGGGCTTCTTGGTGTGGACCTTGTCGGGCAGAGATGCCCCATATTTCTGAATTGTACAAGTCTTTAGAAAATGAACCAACTATTGAGTTCCTTTTAGTAGGATTAGATAATGATATTGAAAAAAGCCGCAAATTTCTAGAAGGGAAAAGCTGGTCATTCCCTACTGCTCATGCGAGTTTTGGACTAAACTCCTCACTTCAGAGTAGTTCTATTCCAACCACTTTGGTAGTCAGTCCAGCCGGAAAAATCATTTTTTACCAAGAAGGGATGAGTAATTTTAACACAGATGAGTTTCGGGATTTTTTAAAAAACGGAGCGCGACAAACTAAGCCTTGATTGAAAAAAAATTAGCTAATTAGGTATCAAACCACTCAATCGAACTTGGTACCTCAAATGCATGAGTTTATGGCTCAAAGCTTAGCCATTCATTGCCCTCCGCTTTAGGTTAGTAAAAATGAACCATTGTTTTTCGAAGTCGCAGAAAATAAGAGGGTAATGTAAAAAAAGTAGAAAATCTCAGGTCATTATTTTGCTTCTTTAATTCCAAAACCGAAGGATCTTAGATTTTACTTTTTCCCGATTTATCCACCTCCCGCCAAATTCGATTGGATTTCTCCAGAAATGAGATAATGCCTCAAAGGCAAAAGCTGATTTCATTTCAAAACGCTTGGTAAAGGACTCCAGGATGAGCTTTTACAAATGATCATGAAGAGCGTGGAAACTTATATCCTAGATGAGTTGATCTGAAAAATTATCTTGTTTAATCGAAAAGCATTAAATTAAAGGAATTCAAAACCCATCGCAATGAGAAATATCCTCACTTACTCGTTCCTCCTTTTTCTTGCAATTCCAGCATTTTCTCAAGAAACACCAACCTCCGCCATTCAAATCAAAACTGCCTTGATGGCAGCACCAGATGAGAAAAAGGAGGGCGCGATGGTCTATGGTTATACCTCCAAAGGTGAATGGACCGTCCTCAGAAAGGGAACTAATGATTTGATCTGTATCACAGATGATCCAAATGGCAAAGACTTTAGCGTCGCTTGCTATAACTCCAGCGCAGAACCATTTATGGAGCGGGGTCGACAGTTAAAAACGGCGGGGAAATCATTTCAGGAAATTTATGATGCACGAGAAGCTGAGGGAAAAAGCGGTAAACTCAAGCTTCCTGAGGATGGTGCAACACTTTTCGTCCTGACAGCAGATGCTGAAAATTATAATCCAAAAACCGGCGAAGTTAATGATACCTACCTACGCTATGTCATCTATATTCCTTGGGCCACTTCAGAATCTACTGGACTCCCGCTTAAAGCCTATGGACCGGGAATGCCTTGGATCATGGATCCGGGCACACATCGTGCACACATCATGATCAGCCCTCCAAGGAACTAACAATCAAATTCTTTAGTCAAATTCGGAAAAGTATTATTCGGAAAGAATCAGGAAAATCGGCTTTATAAAGCTGATTTTGATTTTATTTGAGTATCTATTTACCTGCTATGGTCAAAAACGATGAAATAAAAGTGATTCAGACTCCCGAAAAAAGTGACTGGGTGAATCAACTTTTAATAAATTTTCAAAATTTCAACTCTAAGATCAGGAGTAAATCCAATTCTGAAGAGTTATATCTATACCTCTTGGATCAATGTCCAATACTGCTTTCGATTTATGTGAAAGACGGTGAAGAAGCCTTTAAGACTCTTGAAGCAAATGCCATAGTCACAGACCCTGAAATCTATCTTTTACATTTTTCTTATCCTGATCGGATAAAGACACTCGGACTACTCTGCAGAGATGTGATACTCCAGTTATGCATAGCTAAACTCAGAAAATCTGAGGAATTGATTTCGGAAGAGGTATTCAATACTCATTTCACTGAAAGTAGTGAATTACTTATAACCGAGTTTGAACAAAGCTTTAGCTATTTTCAACAAGAGCACGAAAAGATGCTTTCCAACACAGAGGTGCTCCAGCGAAAATTAGAATCGATAAAGCATCTGGTCAACCCTTGGGGCCTTTATCAAGGTCAATTCCTGACCCTGATTGAGCAGTTTAAAGAGATTGATCTGAGTGACAATAAATTGAACCAAACGATTATCAACTACTTCCAAATTAAAGATTTGGTAATTCAGATGCGCGGGGATGTGTTAGCCTTGAATGAACTTTTTGCCAAAAAGGCCAAAAAATTACTAGAGGAATTGAAACATCTGGAAGAAAAAGAAGATCTAGCTAACGTAATTAGTGGGTTTGAGGAGCTAGTGAATCTAGCAATTGGACAGGACATCCGCTCGGAGACAAGTATGCGGTCCCTTGAAGATATGGTCAATAAATTACCCTTATTGACAGTACCTATAGCTGCCAAAAAAGGGTACTTGATCCATCGGAAAATAGATATCAGGAAATCGGTCCAAAAATGGTTGGATTATGAAATCTTGCCCTATCTGATTGATCTTTGGGACAATGAGGAAGCTACTTTTTCACGTCTAATCAATGTGGCCTCACAAGTGAAAAACAGTCTTCTTGTGGCTAAAAAAACACAAATCCTTACTGGATTTCATGGGGAAATAGCCTCCCTAAGCACCATCGTATCAGAGCAAGAAGATACAATCACTAGGAGTAAAGAAATGGTCAGCCATATTGATCATCAATTAGCCACCAAATTCAAGTTGACAGAGATCTATAAAGAGGAAGAATACCTCAAGGTTCCTTTACAAACTAACTTTGCGCGCTTTACAGGAAGTAATCCCGGGAGTTTTGGTAAACTCACTCATTTAGCGAAACAAATTTTTGAAAACTTAGGCAGACAAGTCAAAGAGGTCAAAGAAAAATCGCCACATCAAAAGCTGGAAACAGCACTCGAAATTCTCGAAACTCGAAATGGAAGAGAGAGTCCTGATCATTACCATTCCCTTTTCTTGAATAAAAATTTCATTGGAGACCTCTTCCTGGTTAAGCGCACGAACTATGAGTCAGAGTTGGAGAAAATTGTCAACTACTGGAACAGAGGGCAGAATCGATCTTTGGCAGTTGTGGGAGATCCTTTGAGCGGGAAATCAACCTTATTGGAATTTGGAACACATTTGTTTCAGTCAAACGAAGTTCATTTCCTTAAACCTGATTCTGATTTGACCATAGAAGGTCGAAAATATAAAACCAGTAAAAATCTCGGAGAGACTTTCGCCTTCGTCAAGCGATCAATCAGTAATTCAAAGCCTATTTTGGTCATTGATGACCTCCACCTGTGGCGAGACTCCAAAAATTCACTGATTTCAAATGCGATTGATTTGGTGGATTTTATTACCTCAAATGCCTCAAAAGCTTTTGTGATCATCGGGATCTCCAACTCTCTTCGGATTCATCTAGACACTCGCATTCCTTTTTCCCTTGGATTTACCAATCTCATGGATATCAACACTGCCTCAATCGAGGAAATCTATAAAGCTGTGATGCTTCGTCATGGGGCTTCACATAGACCTATTTTTGAAAAAGAAGGAGTGCCCATGAAGGAGGTAGATCTACGAAAAAAAATAAGCTGGCTCAGTAAAAAATATGATTACAATATCGGTGCGGTATTGCAGGCTTGGATTTTCTGCACTGATATCGAGCCTGATGCATCTATTCGATTTACTGAAAAAGAGACGCACTTAAATGATTTTCTTAGCCCCTCTGAGCTTTTAATCCTAAAAAATTGCCTGCTATTTGGGCATAGTACTGATCTGGAGTTAAAAAATCTCTTTACAGATCGATTTGAGCAGGAATTCAAACCTGCAATCCGAAAAATGCTGAACATTGGCATTCTGGACAGAGAGGCGGGAGGGGCTTTGATCGTAAAAAATAGTGTGAGGCAGGACATTTATTCTATTCTTAAATACCGTGAATTACTTGCCTAATCGGCTTTTATCATGAACAATTGGAACGATCTTCTGACTTTGATTCTAATCGTATTTGCGATTTACCTCATCCTGTCTTTGTGTATTTTCCTGATTTTGAAGCAACTGAAAAAACGTCGGATCAATGATTACTATTTTATATTGATCAGGAAAGTTAGACTGTTTTACAAGCCATCCGGTTGGTTGATTATTCTTGGAGGATTTATCAGCTTGGACCCTACCACACACGGCCTGTTAGCTTTGATTTTAGGTGCATTTTTCTTCAATCCTATGCGGAATTATATCTCTGGGCTGTTTATCAGAGCCAGTCCTATGGTGGTAGCAGGCACGCTAGTTCAAGCTGGTAAAATTAGAGGCAGAATCAACCGAATCGCAACCTTAGGAATGGTATTGGGTACAGATCAAGGGGAGCGCTGGGTTTGGTACAGCTCTTTTGATCGAGTTGGATTTACGCTGATCTCAAATCAGACCAATGTGCAGCAGCGAGCGATCTATCTCAAAACTCCATTGAAAAGCGAATACATCTTGGACTTGATTTTCAGTCACCCAGTAGTCGCATTAGGGCAAGCCCCTAATTTGAAAAGCTTAGATCAAATCAACACCTATTTACTTCATTACACTTTAGTCAAAGGAACTCAAAATGAAGACTTTATTAATTTCCTTCACGCAAAAGAAATCTTGACTAATCAAACTGAAAAATTCGACAACTAATGGAAATCATATCTTCCTACAACCTGATCATCGAATTTTCGGTGATTATCATTTTATCCTTCCTTTTCAACGGGCTTTCGAAAAAAACCAACGTTCCGGCAGTATTGATGCTGATAGCATTGGGTTTAGGACTCCAGTATGTCCTGAAGTATTTTACCTCTGAAGTTGTGGATTTTTTTCCCATTCTCGAGGTATTGGGGATAGTAGGTTTGATTATGATCGTATTGGAAGCAGCCCTAGAACTCGAATTAAAGCGCGAAAAACTTTTCCCGATACTGAAATCGATGGCTATTGCACTCATCGGTTTGATGGCTTCCACTTGGGCAGCTGCAAGTATTCTCTATTACTATATTCCTGAGATGACCATGCAGTCTGCTTGGCTCTACGCGACACCGCTTTCTATTCTCTCCAGCGCGATTATCATCCCAAGTGTTTCAGGTTTGAAAAAGAAGAAAAAAGAGTTTCATATCTATGAGAGTACCTTTTCGGATATTCTAGGAATTATGCTTTTCTACTTTTTGACGGGTAAGCTCAACCCTGCAGAAGACTCAGGATTGGTTGGGTTTGGGGGGAATTTTCTTTTGACTGTAGCTATTTCACTCGTAGCGAGCTATGCGATCATTTTGATTTTTCAGAATATTAAAAGCCAAGTGAAGCTATTTTTATTAATTGCAGTTTTACTTCTGCTCTACGCATTAGGTAAAAAAATGCATCTTTCTTCGTTGATCATCATTTTGATTTTCGGATTGGTCATCGCTAATATGAAGTTGTTTTTTCAGGGACGAATCTCCAAATGGCTAAACTTTGAAAAAGCGCATCAAATCTATCACGAGCTTCATACCATTACCGCAGAAACAGCATTCGTTGTGCGCACCTTGTTTTTTGTCATTTTTGGATTGACGATCGCTATTACCTCAGTCTTTGATTGGGAAGTGGCACTGATCAGTTCATTGCTCATTGGATCTATCTATGGAATTCGTTTTGTGCTCCTTTTGATCTTTGAGGGAAAGGACATCATCCCACAGGTATTCATTGCGCCAAGGGGCTTAATCACGGTACTACTTTTCTACGGCATACCGGCAGAGGCGCAGATTGCCAGCTTTGAGCCTGGGATTTTACTGTTTGTAATTATCGGAACTAGTCTAATTATGACATTTGCCATGATTTATGAAAAAAGGCGATCATCAAAAGCTATTGATTTGGCTAGCAGTCGAACGGTCGGTGCTGTGAGATGGAAAGTGCCAAGTGTTTTAGAGAATGATGGATCGGACGAAAAATAAGTAATAATTCTTTTAAAAAAGGCGGTTACGGCCTACTCCCTTTCTAATTTGAAACTATTAATATGATAAACATTGCTGGCAGAACTGCATTTCGCACAGAGAACAGAATCAGATTTAGTATTGAGAGCTTTTGAGAGTGCTTCATTGCCAGAATTAAATGGTCCAAGGTAATCCCGAACATAAGGACTAGGAATCAATTCGCAGTCCCTTTCGTGGATTTCAAATTTGCCCTCTGAATTACATTCCGAGGATAAGTAAAAGAATTTCATCGACACTTGGTTTAAATATGTCCGAAGATAGTGAGGCAAAAAGGCAAAAAAAATACCCAGTATTGGGTATTTTTCAATGGTTTTTCAGTCTATTTTCTTCGTAAATCAAAAATTCCTGTTGTCTTTCTTACTGATTTCAGATTGTCGCATCGGCATGGAGTCGATCTGCTTTATCAATTCGCTTATTGAAAAGTCCTCCTTTTTTCCATACGATTTCACCCCTCCATCTAGACCAATCAAAAAATAGAACCCTGGATACTTTTTGCTTAGTTTCAAAAAATCGATTTGATCAATATCCCCCTCAAAGTTTGAATATTTTAGGTTTTCAGATTTAAAAGCAAAAAGCAACAATTTACGATCCTTAAAATCAGACGTAGTTAAAGAATCGAAACCTTCTAAGGGAATGTCGAAAGTGACAATTAAGCGATTCTCCCATTTAAAATCACTCAATTGTTTTTTGGAAGAAGGCATGGAAATCAGGATAAAAATTAAAATGAATATCGGCTTCATATCTTTTTCAACTCTTAAAATTTCAATTGGTTTACCACTTTTTCCATTAGTCATTCAATAGGTTCTTCGTTAAAGGATTCTATGAATTCGCTGGAAATGAGAAATTACATAAATCAAAATAAGTATGGAGCCGACTCCCTCGATTTACCTTCTCTAAAACACATCTTGTTTGAATTGGCAAAATCAAAAAGAAAAAAACGCAACAATTTTGAGACTCTCTCTTTCGATAGAATAGTCAATAGTATGACAAATCTTACATATAAAAAATAATATTTCTGGAATAATTAGGTATAAAACTGCTTTTGGCGACTTTAAAGATCCTAACAACTATCAGGTTAGCTTACTGTGTTTCAGCTAACTTGCAGATGGACCGGTAAAGATCCGAAAGCGTCATTTCTATTAATCATCTGATGGAGATAAAAAAGATAGGAGTAGATCTCTCCAGAAAGCGCCTTGAAATTAGTCCGAAGTCCGATCCATTTGCAGTGTTAGGAAAGAAGAGTACGATACAGGTTTTTAAATCACAGTCCTTGCAAAGGAAGCTTCAATGGATGATACACGAAACATGGTAAAGAGTAAATTTTAAGCATGAGTATTTTTTAATAAATCATGTCGATTCAAAATCGATAAATACTTCTTTGTATTTAACAAATACTAAGATATCTAGCTGACGCTCAGCAATAATTTACCCAGTATGGGGTAGATATTACTCATTCCGAAATTATGATTTTACTAAAGATTAATTAAATTATACTCAGAATAGCCTTTTAAAGTGATTTGACTGGTATACTGTGGGTTGGCTTCATTATTGGCTTTAAGGTAAATGTAAAAACCCTTTTTTTATTAATCTAACTTTCATTCACCTTGATAAGGTATCTATAGATTGTTTGGAAGAATACACAAGTTGTGCCATTGAGTGCTGAGAAATCCTTGGAAGCCTTGCTTTCAAAATCTCGAAGACTGAATCATTTGGCTATCTCTTGTCTAGATGCTAAAAGAGATACAGTACGCTCACCTTCTGCTGGAAATAGTTCGACAGAACACTATTTCATTACAGGAGTATTTATTCACCTTTAAATTTGAAAATCAGGCTATTGTAGGAATATTAACTGCTCCCAAATCTGCTAAAGGAGTACTTACTTTAAAGTGAATTTCACTCCCGGAACAGCTGCCACAGCGTTCAACGGACTAACTTTATAAACCATTGCTAACTTAGCTAATCCTTTTGTTTAACTGCTCAATTCCAGAATAAGTAAACAGTTTTCATAATTTAAAAACACTTATGATTCAAGTATGGAAGATATATATCCAAAACTCTATATGAGCTTAAAACATAATATACTCTTGAGAGAGTACCTAAATTAATCTAATTATCGTGGGGGAAAGTAAACTATATATTGTAATAGCTTTTGCACTATTGTTATGTTCTAACACTAGTTTTAGCCAAACACTCCAATTAGGGACACTTTCCTCTTTTGAAGCTTATACTGGAACGGGAGCAGTTACTAATTCCGGGACCTTTACAGGCGATGTAGGCTCTAATCTTGGAATAATTACCGGATTTACCCCTCCAGATTTTACTGGTACGGTATACAATAATGATGCTGTAACTGCTCAGGCAAGCATAGATTTACTTAGTATATATATAGATATTAGTAATATTTTTGTCACACATCCTAGCACGCATGCCGCAGCTTTTGGAGGAGGAGAAACTATTACCCCTGGAGTTTATTCCATTCCTAGTGCTGGATCTTTAGGAGGAGCCCTTACTCTTGATGGGGAAGGAGATCCAGATGCTGTATTTATAATTCAATTTCTAGGAGCATTTACAGCAGGGGCAGGTTCAACGATTATTCTAAGTAATGAAACACGAGCTGCTAATATTTTTTGGATTGCGGAAGGCGCTATTGCTATTGCAGCTGATTGCATTATAAAAGGAACTTTATTTTCACATCCCGGAGCTATTTCTCTTGCTGTAAATTGTAATGTAGAAGGAAGAATGCTCGCCACAGAGGGTGCAATAACTATTGGAGCTGGTGGTGTGGTAATTGCTCCCGCTGGTCAGACTACTATTCCTGTACTTTGTTTAAGCAGCTGTACTCCTGCTCCTGCTGTTGATGTTTTAGGAAGTCTCACAAAATTTAACCTTTTCACTACTGCCGGCGCTGTAGCACATACTGGCACATCTGGAATTGTTGGCGACATTGGCTCACAAGCTGGTGCTATAAGTGGTTTTGTTACTTCAACAATTGTTGGATCCTTTTTTAATGTAGATGCTATTACCACTCAAGCCGCTCTGGATTTAGAAAACGCTTATGTTGAACTTATGCTTATACCAAATACAGAGCTTGGCCATACGCCAGCTTTTGGAAGTGGAGAGACGCTGAATACTGGAGTTTATTATATAGTAGGAGCAGGATCCTTGGCTGGAACTATCACCTTAGACGCTCAAAATAATCCCGACGCAATATTTGTATTTAAGTTTGGAGGGGCACTTACAGTAGCCGCACAATCAAAAGTAATTCTTACTAATGGAGCACGGAGTTGCAATGTTTTTTGGATCGGAGGGGCCGGAGTTGCCACTGGTGCCGTTTCTATAGGCGCTTTTGCTTTTATGAAAGGAACTTTTCTTGCGCATGCCGGAGCCAATACCATTGGAGCAAACGGGAACCTTGAGGGACGAATGCTTTCTACAGCCGGGGCTATTGGTATAGGAACTGATTTTACAGGATACACAAGATCTTTATCAATATGTTGTTCGATTCCATTCTCTTGGTTGGGTCTAACTATTGACTGGTATGATCCCCAAAATTGGTGCGGAGGCATGGTCCCCATGGCAACTTCCACACCAGTTCTAATACCCTTGACATCAAACCAACCCATCATCAATAATTTGGGTACTGACATTGATATTTCTGGCAAACTCACTCTTGAGGAAATGTCAACGCTAACCTTGCAAGCTGGACCTGCTCTGAAAATGTTGAATACTTCTGAAGTAATCACCGATAATGGAGCCGTAATAATCCTGGAGCCAAATGCCAACTATAACAATTTGGGTTCGGGTAATCCAACTCTGGAGGTGAGGCAATTGATGACCGGAAACAAAGGCTGGCGCATGATTGGATCTCCTGTCTTGACCGATTATGTTGACTTTCTTGACAGTTTTGAAACGCAAGGCTTTTTAGGATCCGCTAATCCATCGCTTCAGCCTAATCTGGTCTGGTGGGACGAAACAGATAAAGGAACGACTCTCCAAAGCTGGAGACAACCATCTAATCTTATTGATGATGCACCGGCTGGCAGAGGTCATTACTTCTATATCTTCAACGGCGCAGCAAAGTCTTCCCCACTTACAGGGAACTATACAGACGTCCTTCCTTTGACTATGTCAACCACTGGATCTGAGGTGAATCTAGCAAGCGGAATCTTTGATTTTGGAGTGACTTTCACCGCAAGAGATACGAATCTAATAGCTCAGGCTGACACACTGATTGAAGTCAATCAAGCAGATGAAGGGTTCAATCTGATCGCAAATCCCACTGCAAGTACCTTGGATTGGAATGCTGTCAGTGGCTGGACCAAAACCAACCTGGATGAAAGTATCTATGTCTGGGATCCTGCTACTTCTTCTTTCCTAACATGGAACGGCAGTATAGGGTCACTTGGAAGTGGACTAATCGCTCCATTTCAAGGGTTTTGGGCGCGAACAAATGCAGCAAGCCCCTCTCTTCAACTCACAGGAAATGGAGCGAAGACTTTGACTAATAAAACTTTCTACGGTAGGATAATAGCCCCCGAAGAGCCCTCTGTAATTCATCTTCAGATCAATGGTGAAAACCTCAAAGCAGAATCATTCATCAGTTTTGGGGAAGATGGAGTCCCTGAAATAGATTCCAAAGACGCTTACCAGCTCGAATCGCTTGCCGAGGATTGGCTCCTCCTCTATTCTTACGGTTCACTGAAAACCAAAACCCCTCTGGTTATCAATAATCAAGGCACCTTGGATGGAGAAGAAAAAGTAATCCCATTACATATTGTCGCTTCAAAAGCAGGCCAGCCCATCAATGGAAGCTACCTCATGAACTGGACCTTGCCAACTGATCTTCCTGCAGAAGTTACACTAGTCTTGATGGATCACATTTCTCAAAAAGCGATTGATATGCGGAAAGAATCTGCTTATGCATTCTCATTTGAAGCTCCGAGACTTCCTAATGCCCGAACGGGTAAATCCTTTGACCCATTGGCGATCCCTCAGGCAGTGATCTTCCAGTCTCCATACAGAACGGGTGAAGTAAATCCGAATGCCCGAAAAGCAGCGGACAAGCCAGAACGTCCTTTTACCCTATTCATAAGTGGGAAAGTAATTGGAGAAATTGGCTATTTGCCTGATTTACCAAAGCTATTTGCTGCAGTACCTAATCCATTCAGTAAACAATCTAAAATCCGATTCTTTCTTCCAGAAACTCGAAAAGCAGAAATCCAAATTACAGATATGCTAGGTCATGTGGTTAGAAGCTTTCCCAGTGAGGTCTTTACTGCCGGAATTCATGAGCTGGACTGGATCCCTTCAGCCATTCAACTCAGAAATGGAATTTATGTGATCCGATTGATTACAGATCACTATCAAATGAGCCAAAAATTAATTAAAAATTAAAAATGATTCATCGAATACTATTCCTTTTAGTCCTATCCAGTTGCCTTTCTACGGAGAGCATAGCTCAAACTATCAAAGACAGCCGAAAGGCAGCCTTGAGTGTGAATGCAACGGCAACAATCCTGAATAATCTTGAGATGTTGACCATCCGAAATATTGATTTGATCTCTGTAGTCAAGGGTAAAAATATCATGATCCATTCAATGAAAAGTCCATTTGCTGGATTATTCAAAATAACCGGTAATCCTAATGCTCGGATCCGGATCACATTTCTCCAACGAGAAACCCTAATAGAGACCAAAGAAGGAATCGGAATAATCAAGGCCGAATATAACCTCAGTACCGCCTTTAAAGATTTCCAAGATCAAAGCACTTTAATCGATATCGGAGAGGCTAATCTCGAGTTAGGTGACGAAGGATTGTTGTTTGTTTTTGTAGGGGCAAACCTGGATCTCAGTGCTGCCTTACCGGGAAAATATCAATCCGAATTCACAATAGAACTCGAATACATTTAATGAGCAGGAACAATACATATCGCACTCACCGATTCAGGAAGTTTCTTGTCGTCATCGCCTGTTTTATTTCGCAGGTTTCTATGGCACAGCGAATCAGCTTTAGCACCTGGACTGGTAGCGATGATATTGTATTGAATTCTGTGATGGCATCTCCTGAACTAAGCTTCAATTTAAAACAACCCATTATTACCTCTGGGACGACGGTAGATATCAACTTGGTAGATAATCAAGCCATTGCATTCCGAATCGAAGCACCCGAAAACTTCGATTTGACTGTCGATATCGATGCCCCTATGTTTTTGACTTTTGCTGACGACCCTTTGAAAACTATCCCCTTTCAGGTAAAACTAGCATACAATAATATGCTACCGGGAAATGAATTAGCAGGAAAAGCTGGGGCAATCGAACTACCCTTAGGCTTTACCAATGTCACCTTTCCGGTAGATCGAAGAACGTCAGGCGCACCAAGCCCAGTGCCTACTCCTCTGACAGGAGCAGAAGTAAGAAATAAGAGCGCGGCATATATCTATATCTACGGCATTTTAGGCCCAGTAGGAACTGTTCCGGCTGGTAACTATATGGCAGAAATCACGATTAACGTATCCTTTACAAGCTATGACTAAGTATTGGTTAAGAATAAGTCTGTCAGTAATCTTGATGCTTTCGTTCGGAGCAGCCCAAGCTCAATTTGTCGAGCTCAAATTATCAATACCGGGGGGAGCCACCTTTGAATTCCAAGTCGAGAATCCATTGAAAGGAGACTCTTGGGAAAAATCAAAAGCAATCAGTTGGATTGAGCTAACAGTACATGAAAACCTGGCTTTCGTGCTTGAGATCCAATATCCTGAACGAATAATCGATTTAACTTTAGAATCCTTCTTTCTGAATGACGGCACTTCCAATTTTGAAAAGTCAAGTGCTTTAAAAAGTGCTAGTCAAGCGGTCGTAATGCATAAATCCGGCATTTTAATCCGAAAGATGAATCCACGCCCAATCGAATTATCAGCTTGGTTTGGACTTCCGATGACAAAAGGCATTGCCGTCAAAATAGAATATCCCTAAAACCTAAAAACCATAGGCCTGTGAAAGAGACTTAGTAAACGAACAAGGGAATCAACTCAATTTTAAATAAAACTAAATAAATCTTAATAGTATAGCTTACAAAAAAATGAAAATTACAATTAAATCAATTCTAACGATAGCCTTGGTTATGGGCTTAGGATTCATGGCGAATGCACAGAAAACTTCAAGTGCACCTGCTTCAGCTACTGTCCTTGCGGACTTAACAATCGCTTTGGACGGGACGCAAAGCGAAATTGCTTTTGGAACGCTTTCTGCAAACTCACCTGGAGCAGTAGTATTAGATGCAAACGGAACAGCCAATGCAAACACAGGTTCTGCAACGAACGTGGCCAAATTCGACTTGGGTGGTGCTAGTAGTTCAGTAACGGTAAACTATGATGCTACTGTTACTCTTTCTAACACTGATCCAACGCCAGCTACGATGACAATGACTCCTGAAGTTGTGGGAGCTGCTTTAGCTACCGATCAAACTACAGCAACTGCTGTTCCAATTGGTTCGCAGGTGACTCTCGTTTCAGGTGCCTTTTACCTTTGGGTCGGTGGTTCAATTCCACAGCTAGCTTCTCAAGCTACAGGTGTCTATTCAGGTACATTCAACATTGATGTTGAATACAATTAATTAAATCAATGCCGGCAGGAATTCCTGTCGGCTATTTTAAAAAATATCATGAAAAAAATTTTCTTAGTCGTTTTGACCTTTGTTATTCTGACAAAAACTGAGCAGGTTTTTGGACAGGTTTCGATTGCTCCAACAACTATATTTATAGATAAAAATGGGGTAGGTTCTGTATTTATTACTAATCCCGGGGATACGCCACAAGAAATCAACGTGGGTTTTGTGTTTGGGTACCCAGGAAATGATGACTTAGGGAATCTTTCCATGGTTTATACCGATAGCATTAGAAGCAAGCAATTTGGAATTGATGAACGACTACGTGCGTTTCCCAGAACCTTTATCTTAGCTCCTCAGCAACAGCAAACCGTACGACTTCAAGTCAGACCCGACCGATCTATTGTTGCCGGCACTTATTTCACCCGTGTCAAAATCACTTCCAATCCACAAACTACAGATGTAGAGGAAACTGCTCAAGATGAAGTAACTACTAAAGTGAACTTTAAATTTGACCAAGTCATCGCAGCATTTCAAAAAGTTGGGACGGTAGCTACCGGACTAGAATTTGAAGATATTTCGGCGGTTCAATCTGAAGGCCTACTTCGAGTGATTCCTGCTTTTAAAACTACCGGAAATTCCCCATTTATCGGAAGTGTGATGGCTACACTCAAAAATGCTGAAAATGAAACAATCGCTGAGCAAGGTCAAACCGTTGCACTTTATTTCTCAGGAAAAAGAGCCGTGGAATTGAAATTACCTGAAAATATTGCTCCCGGAGATTATACAGTTACACTGGTTTACGAAACCAGAAGAGGCGACATCCCTTCCTCAGATTTGGTTCAATCCCCAGCCATCTCAAAAACTATCCCCATCAAGTTAAACTAGATCCTAATTAATTTAAAATCATTCTTCAAAACTCAACACACTTGGTGAAAAGGCAATGAAAGCATCAAAGTTCTTCCCATTTTATTTGGGTCTAATCTTGATTATACTCCATGTCTCTCAATCGGCTTTTGCTCAAAAAATACCGGATGGAGAGGTATTACTAAATTTCAATTACCCAGCAGTAGGAAATGTATACCTAAATGGGGTGTTTTTTGGAGAAGTGGCTTATTTACCATTAGGCGAGGTATTAAGTCTTCTAGCTATGCCTGCCGAAAAAACAGCTTCGGGAAAAGGCCTTCAGGGTAAATTTCCTGGGAAAAATGATGATTGGGCTATTGATCCGATTACAAATGAACTTACTATTAAAGGCAAACCAGGTAACCTCGATGCCGACAAATACTACATCGGGGAATTTGACCTTTTTTTACATCCTTATTATTTTTATGAAGTATTTGGGATCACATTCACGGTCAACACCTACGCGCTAAGTGCGAGTATGAAATCCACTTCGCCCCTGCCAATCGAGGAGCGGAAGAAACGGGAATCAATTCGTCAACAATTCCAAAATCGCTTAAATAACGTGGAGTCTTCCGGTCCATCACTTTACTCCAGAGACCGTAAGGCCTTAGGTCTAGGTGTCTTTGATTATAATCTAAATTATACCAAAACAAATGCGGGAAATAATTTAGGCCTATCATTCAATGCGGGTATGGAGCTCCTTGGCGGTGATCTTCAAGGAACCTATCAAGGGAATTTAAACCAAGAAAATATCCTGAGCAATTTTGCCGGAGTAAGATGGAGATATGTCCTTAAAGGAGGCATGCAATCTGAGCGAAATGTGGGAATAGCCAGTATTTCGGTAGGCCAAATCAGTAACACCAGCTTTTCTAACGGTGCCAACTTAGTCGGATTTTCGATCACTAATAATCCAGTAATCCCCAGATTAGAGCTGGACTCTTTTGTGATCGATGGCACGACAGCACCGGATTCTGAGGTAGAATTACTAATCGGTGGCCAATTGGTGGATTTTACCCGAGCAAATGAGGTTGGATATTATCGCTTCAATGCTCCGATCACTTATGGCACAGTACGATTAAGTACTCGGGTCTATACTCCTTCCGGAGAAGTAATCATCCAAGATCGACAGATTCAAGTTCCATTCAGCTTTCTCCCCAAAGGTTTTGTGGGATATAATGTTCAAGCAGGACTTCCTCAATTCACTTCAGACAGTTTAGGAACTGGATTAATTTCCCATGCTGATTTGGCTTATGGGTTGACCCGCACTGTGACCATAAGAGCTGGAGTAGATCAAGGTGGTATCTTTGGAGACCAAGAAGTCTATCCTTTTTTTGGACTTTCTGCTAGGATTTTCCAACAATACCTGTTGAATATTGATGCATTGCCTGATCGATATTATAGGGCTTCGGGTAGTGTCTTCTACGCTACAAATACTAGTTTAAATGCTCAATTCACCGAGTATAATCCAAACTCTCCCTTCAACTTTAGAGGACAGGTGCGCGATGCTAACTTAAATACATTTTTCCCTATAAAGGTATTTGGGAAATTTGGTGGATTTCGTTTAACGGGTGAACGCATTTGGTTTGATACTGGAGAAGGTGTAAATAACTACCAGGTAGACTTCAACACCCAAATCAATCGAGTGGTCTTCAGAGTAAATTACCGTGGCGGTAGAAGCAGCCTACTTATCAGTGAAAATCCTACGCAAAATCAATTCGGATTATTTACTACTTCTTTGACCTATACGCTAGCTCGAACCCCGGTAATCCCAGTGTATGTCAGAGGAATGTTTTTGAGAGGACAATACCGTTATTCTACCCTTTTAAAACGTTCGGAATCCATCAGTTTGCTTTTATCACAAACGCTCTTCAAAACAGGTCGATTTACAGTAGGATATGACCGTCAATTGGCTGTCAATCAATCCCAGTTTAATGTCGGTTTTTTAATTGATTTTAACTCATTGCGCTCATCCTCGCAATTCAGCAAGCGGACAGGAGGATATTCTGCTCAGCAGTCCTTCAGTGGCTCACTTGCTTATGATCCAACTGGAAACACAGTAATCCCGAGCAACCGTGATCAAATCACACGTTCTGGAATTACGGTTCGGCTATTTGTGGATAGCAATGAAAATGAACTGTATGACGAAGGTGAGGAAATCGTGCCAGCCAAGGCTGTTCGTCTGGATCGTTCTGCCAATATATTACTCGGATCTGACGGATTGCTGCGAATTACCCAGCTTCAGAGTTATTGGAAATATAGAATTGATATCGACCTCGCTGCGCTCCCTAATCCAAACCTTGCTCCAAAACTCAAAAGCTTCTCTTTCATAGCCGAGCCTAACCGTTTCCGCGCTATTGATATCCCACTTTATCAGACTGGGACCATCGATGGCACAGTTTTACTTGAAAAGAATGGACAATCCCAAGGTCAGGGTGGATTACGATTGATTTTGCTAAAAGATGGCGAGACCGAAGGGGAAGTGATTCGAACTTTCTCGGATGGAAGTTACTATTCATATGGACTTCTTCCAGGAAAATATACCCTTGAAGTAGATCCAAAGCAGCTGGAATTTATGCAGGCAAGTTCCAATACCGCCAAGCTGGAATTTGAAATAAAAGCCTTGGCTGATGGAGACTACCTAGAAGAGATGAACATCATTCTACTAGCAAAGCCTCAAGATCCTAAGTAAAAAATCTACAAACTAAATCAGCCCATTCTTCTTCAAGTACAAGATTGGGCAACTTCTCCCCCGCCCTTTTGTACCAATAGTCTGCGTTCCACTGATCCCCTTCTTTTCGATGGAGATAGGCATGAATACGAGCGGCACTTTTTCCAGACAACTGATCTACTTGATCATGAGACTTTTCCCAATCGCCGTGCCCATCATACCAAAGAGCCAAAAGCTCTGGCTTGCCTTGATAAGCTTTTTGATCATTTGCTAAAAATCGTTTGATCAATTCTTCTTTACTATCCATGAGTTTCATATTTGAGGTTTTTCAAAGAAAACTAAATCTCATAAAGGTTTAACCTTTCGTGACATTTTCGTGACACTCTATTCTCCAATTTTCTGATCAACAAATTCCTTCAAAAGAGAAGTTAAATTTAAGTTCACACGAGATTATCTGAAGATCAATATTGAAAAAATCACCAAAATTAAATTTTGGTGTCAAGTAGATACACAATGACGATTTCACAAAAACACCGTCATATTTTAAATGATTTATAAAAATCTGGGATTTTAATGGTAGGATTTCAAATAATCAGCTGATTTTTTTGGTTTTTCGCCTCAGTTGGTAGCTTGCTGATAAATTATATCTTTGCGCAGTAAAAATTTTATTTAGGAATAATTAATAATATGGAACAAGTTCTGATTTACGGAGTCCCAATGTTGGGAATCCTTGGGTTGATTGTAATGGCAATCAAGTCTGCTTGGGTCACGAAGCAGCCTACTGGCGATGAGAAAATGAATGAATTGGCAGGCTACATCGCAGATGGAGCCATGGCATTCTTAAAAGCAGAGTGGAAAGTACTTTCCTATTTTGCAGTCATTGCAGTAATTCTCTTGGTGTGGTCTGGAATGTCTGTAGAGACTTCTAGTCCTGTTATTGCCATTTCATTTTTAATAGGAGCCGTATTTTCAGCTTTTGCAGGATATCTAGGAATGAACATCGCTACCAAAGCGAATGTAAGGACCACACAGGCTGCCCGAACTAGCTTGAAACACGCTCTTAAGGTATCCTTTACTGGAGGATCTGTGATGGGTCTAGGTGTAGCTGGATTAGCTGTATTAGGTATGGGCTCTTTGTTTATTATTTTTTACCAGATATATGTTCAAAGTGTAGGCGCTGGTGTGAATGGTGTTGAAATGGAGAAAGCACTGGAAGTATTAGCAGGTTTTTCCCTCGGAGCGGAATCAATCGCACTGTTTGCTCGAGTAGGTGGTGGTATTTATACCAAAGCTGCTGACGTTGGAGCTGACTTAGTAGGTAAAGTAGAAGCTGGAATTCCTGAAGATGATGTCAGGAACCCTGCAACAATCGCTGATAACGTAGGCGATAACGTAGGTGACGTAGCTGGTATGGGAGCTGACTTGTTCGGTTCTTACGTAGCTACCATTTTGGCTACCATGGTTTTGGGTAGAGAGATCGTTTCTCTAGATAATTTCGGTGGCATTGCTCCCATCCTACTTCCAATGGTATTGGCTGGTCTAGGAATCGTATTCTCGATCATGGGAATGTTCTTCGTAACTATAAAAGATGATAAAGGCGATGTACAGCACGCCTTGAACATGGGTAACTGGTCTTCAATCGCATTCACTGGCATTGCTTCATTCTTTATTGTGCAGTATATGCTTCCTGAGACACTTTCGATCAGAGGCTATGAATTTACCAATATGGATGTTTTCTATTCGATCATCCTAGGTTTGGTGGTAGGTACATTGATGTCCATAATCACTGAATATTATACTGCTATGGGCAAGCGCCCAGTATTGTCTATCATTAAGCAGTCAGCCACAGGCCATGCGACTAATATTATTGGTGGACTTGCCGTAGGTATGGAATCTACTGTATTACCTACTTTGGTATTAGCAGGTGGTATTTATGGAGCTTACGAGTTTGCTGGACTTTATGGGGTAGCAATCGCAGCAGCCGGAATGATGGCCACTACTGCCATGCAGTTGGCAATTGATGCATTCGGTCCTATTGCGGATAATGCTGGTGGAATCGCTGAGATGAGCCAGCTTCCAGAAGAAGTAAGAGGTAGAACAGATATCCTTGATGCCGTAGGTAATACGACCGCAGCATCTGGAAAAGGATTTGCGATTGCTTCTGCAGCATTGACTTCACTAGCACTATTTGCAGCTTTTGTGGGTATAGCTGGGATTGATTCTATTGATATTTATAAAGCGGATGTGCTTGCCGGACTTTTCGTCGGAGGTATGATTCCTTTCATTTTCTCATCCTTAGCAATTGCGGCAGTTGGCCGGGCAGCAATGGACATGGTGAATGAAGTAAGACGTCAGTTCAGAGAGATTCCAGGTATCATGGAATACAAGGCCAAGCCTGAATACGATAAGTGTGTAGAGATTTCCACCAAGGCGTCTCTTCGGGAAATGCTACTTCCTGGAGCCATTACTCTGATCACTCCTATAATTTTTGGATTTGCTTTTGGACCAGAAGTACTTGGTGGTTTATTGGCAGGTGTGACTGTTTCAGGAGTATTGATGGGAATGTTCCAGTCAAATGCCGGTGGTGCTTGGGATAATGCGAAGAAGTCATTTGAAAAAGGTGTAGAGATTGACGGAGAGATGTATTATAAAAAATCTGAGCCACACAAAGCTTCAGTAACTGGTGATACCGTAGGTGATCCTTTTAAAGACACTTCTGGGCCATCCATGAATATCTTGATCAAATTGATGTCAATTGTGGCTTTGATTATTGCTCCTCATATTTCCGTAGGAACTCATGGCGAACCAATGACTGAAAAAGTAGTGATCAAAAAAGAAATTCGATACGAGGATGGAAAGAAAATTACTACAGAAACTATAACAACAATTAAATAGACTCTAATTTACTATATTTCAAGAGCTGCATCTTTCGATCCAGCTCTTTTTTTTGTGATTTTTTTAACCACTAAGTACACTGAGGTTTCATACTATCCCCTTGCTAATAGCTTCTAATGCAGAGTTAAAATTCATTGAGGCAGAGGCTGCTTTTGTAACAGATAAAGCCAAAGCTTACGACTCATATCTAAAGGGAATCAATGCTCATATGGATATGCTAAAAGTAAGCGCAGTGAATAAAGCAGCCTATTTGGCAGCACCAAGTGTGAGTATGGGAGCTTCGGCTCTCACGCTGGACGATATCTTCAAGGAGAAATATGTGGCCATGTTTCTCCATCCTGAGACTTGGAATGATGCCAGAAGAAATGACTATAAGTATAAAAACTTTTCCGCTCCGGCAAATCTAAATCCTAATCTCGGCGGAAATTTAATCCGAAGATTAGCCTATCCCGACAGTGAGATCAGTCGAAACGGATCAAACGTTCCTTCCGTGACGCTCCTAGATCGAATCTGGTGGAATAAATAAATCTTAAAACCATCCAAGTCTCCTGCCACTAAAGCAGGAGACTTTTTTTATATTAAATCCATGAAAAAAGTTATCCTAGGTTTAGCTGTCCTAATCAGTTCCTGCACAGTTCAAAGAATCAACAAATCATTTACCAAAAGCCAGGTATTTGAACAAGGTCACTTGGGATTTATGCTTCTGGATCCCGATAAGGACAAAGTGTTGGTTGATATTAATTCTGACAAATACTTTATCCCAGCATCTAACACCAAGCTTTTTACATTCTACACTGCCTACACTGTTCTGGGAGATGAACTGGTAAATGGATTGAATTATCTAGAAAAAGGTGATTCGTTAATTTTCTGGGGCACTGGAGATCCTAGCTTTCTTCATCCCGATCTGAAAAATCAAGTCGCACTTGATTTTTTGAAAAGTCAAACCAAATCACTCTACCTCTTAGATAACTTTGATCAAGTCAAAGCCTTTGGTCCGGGTTGGTCATGGGATTGGTACAATTACTATTATGCCACGGAGCGGTCTGCTTTTCCGATTTATGGAAATGTGGTACGATTTGAGAAAAAGGAAGAAGACTCAAGTTTTGAAATTATCCCAAGCCTTTTCAAAAATAAGTTGAAGGCCGAAAAAAACGAAAACTGGAAAAGCTATAGTTTTGAGCGAGACCGCTACGAAAACCTTTTCAGCTACCAACAACCAGATAAATGGGAAGGCACATTTGAAACTGATATCCCTTTAGTCACCTCCCCTGAGATGACTGCTATTTGGCTTGGTCAAGAACTCGGCAAAAAAGTCACCCTGATCAAAAATGACACTTACCTCAAAGGAAATCCTAAAAAAGTCCAGACCTCAGCTGCAGATAGTATCTATTCGCAAATGATGAAAATCTCTGATAATTTTCTCGCGGAGCAACTCCTGCTCTTAGTTTCTGATCAATTGAATAACACACTCAGCACCACCGATGCAATAGCCTATGCTAAAGAAAATCTAATGGCTGACCTTCCAGACGAGCCCATTTGGGTTGACGGCTCTGGACTTTCTGCCAAGAATATGTTTACGCCCCGAAGTATCATTGCTTTGTTGGGAAAGATAAGGGCCGAAGTTCCGCTTGAGAAAATTAAGGCCTATTTCCCAGCCGGAGGAGAATCAGGTACGATCCGTAATTGGTATAAAGCCGATGAAGGTCAACCTGCCTATATTTATGCAAAAACCGGATCTCTTTCCATGAGTAATGCTTTGAGTGGCTATCTGATCACTAAAAGTGGCAAAGTACTCCACTTTTCTTGCATGATGAATAATTATGCAAAGCCCTCGAATGAATTGAAAAAAGAATTGGAAAAGATCCTTTACCAAATTCATGACACCTATTGAAGTTTGAGGATTCTAAAATCCTTTTGAAAGCCAAAAACTCCCTCCTAAAGAAAAAACTATGAACACACTTCGCTCCCGGTCCCTCTTATTCCTTTTGATTTTTGTTTGCTCCTTTCCGCAGCTTCTCGCCCAATCCTTTACCATGGAGCAAGTAGCTAAATTCAGCTTTCCTTCTGAGTTGACTTCTTCCCCAACGGGCGAAAAAATAGCTTGGGCCATGAATGAACAGGGAAAACGGAATATTTATATGGCTGTAGGGCCAGATTTTCTACCCCAAAAAATGACTCCTTTTATGAAGGATGATGGGCAGGAAATCAGCAGCTTGCAATTCAGTCCAGATGGGAACTGGCTAGTATTTGTCAGAGGAGGTGATCATGGCGGTGGAAATGCTTCCTCCACAGTCAATGCAGAAAACCTTACCGCACTCCCAAAAGTGGAAATCTGGAAAATCAATTTGTCCACTGGACTTTTGACTCAGGTTATGGAAGCCGATTCTCCAGTGATTGGATTTCCAGCACGCTTGATTTTTTTGAAAGGTGGACAGATCTGGGAAGCTGATTTGAATAGCGCCGAAAAGGCAAAGCAATTATTTGAAGTCAAAGGAACTGTCAACGGGATGCAGTTTTCTCCTGACGGAAAGCAATTAGCCTTTACTGTTAACCGTGGAAGCCATTCCATTTTAGGAGTTTTTAAGGATTCTACCACCCCTATAAAATGGATTGAAGCTTCCTTCCATCGGGATTCCAATCCTCAATGGTCACCGGATGGCAAGTCGATCGCATTTATCCGAACGCTAGGAGGAAAAGGCGCTGCTTTTCCAATCTTAGAACCGCGTCATAATCCATGGGAGATCTGGGTGGCAGAGGTTGCTTCCGGAAAAGGAAAGGAACTTTGGAAAGCTCCTGAAACACTTCGCGGATCCTATTTCAATCCATTTTTCACTTACGCCGCTGCTGACAAAATCATCTTTGAATCCTACCAAGATGGCTGGCAGCACCTGTATTCACTTTCACTTTCCGATCAAAAAGTGACAGCTTTAACTCCCGGGAATTATATGGTGGAGCAGATAAAATTAAGGGCTGATGGCAAGAAGCTGACGTTTTCGGCCAATACAGGAGATAGTCCACAAGATTTAGATCGGAGACATATTGGCTCCATTGATTTGGCCGACAACAAATTGAATTGGGAAACTTCAGGAACCGGAATTGAAGCTTATCCGGTTTGGGTGGGCAATACCGGTAAAATGGCTTTTTTTAGTGCAACAGCCCAACGATCTCATTTGATTGCTTTACAAGAAGGGGTAACCACTAAACTATTACAAGAGGATTTAATCCCATCAGACTTCCCTCAAAAAAGCTTGGTCACTCCAAGACAGGTTAGCTTCAAAGCTCCAGATGGAACAACTGTCTATGGACAGATTTTTGAAAAAGAAGGAGGAGCTGCAAAAAAGCCGGGTGTGATTTTCGCTCATGGCGGACCACAGCGTCAGATGCTTTTAGGCTGGAGCTACATGGATTATTATTCCAATACCTACTCGATCAATCAGTATTTGGCTGAGTTGGGCTTCGTGGTGCTTTCGGTGAATTATAGACTTGGTATAGGCTACGGTTATGAGTTTCATCGCCCAGCTTATGGCTATTATCAGGGAGCGGTCGAATATCAGGACATCAAAGCCGGAGGAGAATATTTGGCGAATTTGGCGAAGGTAAATGGGGATAAAATTGGGATTTATGGAGGAAGCTACGGTGGTTTTTTGACTTCATTAGCGCTAGCAAGAGACTCTGATTTATTCAAAGTGGGCGTAGATATTCATGGAGTGCATGATTTGGACGGGAGATATGATTTACCGGAAACTTATGAAGTGGCAGCAGATTATGAAAAAGCGAAGAAAGTTGCCTGGGAATCCTCTCCGATGTCAGATCTGGCAACTTGGACTTCTCCCGTTCTATTTATTCACTCAGACGATGATCGTAATGTCAATGTCAGTCAGACAGCCGACTTGATTCGAAGATTTGAAGAATTGAAAATGCCCTACGAATCCATCTTGATTCCTGGAGATACGCATCATTGGATGAAGTGGGAAAACATGGTACGCGTGGATCAGGCAACGGCTGATTTCCTTAAAAAACATTTGATGGACTGATGCTAAAACTACTTGACATCCATCACATTGCTATCATTTGCGATGATTACCAGCGATCCAAAAAATTCTATACCGATGTTTTGGGTTTGGAAATTCTTCAAGAAATCTATCGAACAGAACGCGATTCATTTAAGCTTGATTTGGCTTTAAATGGTAAATACATAATCGAGCTTTTTTCCTTTCCAAATCCTCCCAAGCGAGTTTCGAGGCCTGAGGCGGTTGGTCTTCGACACCTTTCCTTTTCAGTAGGTGATTTGGAAGAAAGTATTGAGTTTCTAACGGATAATGGTATAGCTACAGAACCTATCCGAATAGATGAGACCACAGGAAAACGATTCACATTCTTTGCTGATCCGGATGGGCTGCCGATAGAATTCTATGAAGTTTAAGTTTTTGTCAAAAAAAAGCCCGATGAAAATTTCACCGGGCTTTTGAAAACCAAACTAAATTAATGATTACGATGGGTTTTGAACCATTTTATCGTTCGCATTGAGCTCAGCAATTGGAATTTGCCACTGCCAGTTGATTGTACCTGCAGGCTCCGTAAACTTACCTGATATCACAGCGTCAACATGGTTTGAACCGACTCTGTTTAAAGGAAGATCAAGTCTCTTCAAATCATAGAATCTGAAACCTTCACCCCATAGCTCGATTCTTCTTTGAGTCATGATCTCTTCGATCAACGCATCACCCGTGTTAGAAGTAAGGGTGTAAGCGGCATCTCTCTGAGAAGCAAGAGCAAATAATACTTGAGCAGCTTGCGTACCATTTCCGCCTCTAGCCAAAGCTTCTGCCTCAATAAGGTACATTTCTGCAGCTCTCATGTAAGGAACATCTCCTACTGAAGATGCATTTGCTTGTGCAACAAATTTACGATTCATGAAATTTCTTTTCGCAAAGTTGCTCAAAGTAACCTGATCAATGAAAGGATCTCTCAAAGCAGCAGATGCAGCATTTGGATCCCAAAGTTTCTTTCTAGCATCCGTAGCAGGTATTTTATTATAAAGCAATCTACTGATAGCCTTAGGATTACCCCTAATATTAGTAGAACTAAAGTTCAACGACATGTAAGCAAAGTAGGAAGCAAAGAATGTCTGCTGATCATCAACCTGCTGACTTCCCCAAATCCACTCCGGATTAGATACGTCATTGAATCCATCATAAAGTTGACTAGCACTCATTAATTCAAATCCAGTACGCGCTTCTTTGGCAAGGGATGCTGCAGTAGCCCAGTTCCCTTGAGTCAAAGCGATTCTAGCTTTGATTCCCTTGGCAACGTTGATATTGATATGAGATTTTGCATTTCTACCCTCATCAAGAAGAACAATAGCAGCATCGATATCTGTAATCGCCTGAGCGTATACTTCTTCAACTGTATTTCTAGCTCCACCTTCAGTGATTGGCTCCAATACGATAGGTACACCCAACTGGCTGTTACCTCCACCCATTTTATATCGTTCACCGAACAATTGAACCAGGTTGAAATGTGCCCAAGCACGGTATGCTAACGCCTGGCCTTTGATCTCATCTTTTTCAGCTTTTGGTCCTACAGAATTATCAATATTAGCGATGATCAAGTTCGCATTACCGATGATTTTGTAATAAAATCTCCATACAAAGCGAACATCTCCACTGGTCTCAACTCTGTGATTCAACCATCTTGACATTGAAATAAACCAACTGTTTGCAACACCAGTCATCACAACGTCCTCTGCCAAGACTTCTCTCATGATCATCACACCACCTTCTCCAGGTTGACCCTGGCTATCATATCTGATAAACATAGCACGGTGGATACCATTCAATGCCGAAAATGCATTTTGTGTAGTCGTGAACACCGCTGATTCAGATACCGCATCTGTAGGTACGGTATCTAGGTAATCCTCTGCGCAACCAAAGCTCATTACTAGAGCAAGTATTACTATTTTGTTTAATATCTTTTTCATAATTGGTTCAGATTAGAAGTTGACATTTAGACCCAAAGTGAATGTACGAGCAGGAGTAAATGTGTTAGAGGAAGTTCCTTGGAAACTTTCAGAAACAAACATTCCCTTTCTGGAGGATAACCAGCCAAGGTTCTCACCAGCTAAGTATACCGAAGCTCCTCGAAGTTTCATTTTCTGAAGCATCTCTCTTGAGAAATTATAGCTCAAATTAATTGATCTAAAGTTTAACCAAGAACCATCAGTAAGCCACCTGTCAGAAGCTACGTTTGTTTGGTTAGAGGCGATATTATCCATTTTAGGAACACTTGTTATGTCACCTGGCTTTTGCCATCTGCTCAAAATATCTGTATGTAATGCGCCTCCATCAGGATCGGCAGACATTAACCCAGCATAAATCCCATCGTAGAAATCACCACCAACTGAGAAGGAAACCAACGCACTTAAGGTGAATCCTTTGTATCGGAAGCTGTTAGTCCATCCACCAAAGAAATCTGGGATAGACTGTCCTGCAAAGTGGAATCTAGCATTCTGGAATCTAGTAGTCAAGGTATCTGTTCCTACAATTTTTATGTTAGCATCAGCAGGATCATATACATCAGCTCTGTATAGGCCCTCTCCAGTTTCAGCATCGACGCCTACCCAGTCTCTCAACCAGAAGTCATAGATAGATCTGCCTACTACCAATTTCTTGGTTCCAACGATTTGCTCTTCAAATGGGAGCTTCTTGAACTCATTGTTGAACGTAGAGATATTCAAGCTTGATGTCCATGTAAACTCATTAGTACGAACCACCTCTCCTTGAATGCTAAATTCAATACCATTGTTTGACATGGTACCAACATTCTGGATTCTACTGTTCAAACCAGTAGTCAAAGAAAGTGGAACGTCAAATAGTAGGTTTTGAGACTCTCTGTAGAAGTACTCTAATGAACCGGAGAATCTTTTGCCAAATGCAAAGTCAATACCAACATCATAGGTACTGTTTGTTTCCCAAAGTAAATCCTGTGCCGCTAGTGAGGCTTGAAGAATTCCTGGCTCGGAGGCATTGTTGAATCCAAGATCATAAAGCGCTTGATAAGGATAGTAGCTATTAAGATTATTATTACCTACCTCACCATAAGAAGCTCTAAGCTTTAACATTTCGAAGAAATCAGAACTGAAGAAGTTTTCCTTATCGATATTCCATGCTGCACCTACTGACCAGAAAGTTCCCCAACGAACATCCTTAAAGAATCTAGATGAACCGTCAGTTCGGATCGAAGCTGACAAGGAATACTTATCGTCATACACGTAGTTGAATCTAGAGAAATAAGACTCAATTTTATCCAAATCTGTTCGACCAGATGCAGTATTGATAGTCACAAAGTTATCCGGCTCAATATTTCCAGCAAGAATTTGATCTTGCTTAGAGATAAACTGACGAGTGGCAGCGTAGCTATAATTCTCATGAGCAACTAATGCATCAAAGAAATGCTTTTCATTAATGGTATTCGTGTAGGAAAGAATCTGATTGAATGTCAAACTGTTGATTCTGATATTTTCTCTTCGAGTACGACCTGCCGGTGCACCATCACCTACGATAGTGTTATCATAGCCAAGGTTCAAAAGAGAAGTCATATCCTGTGCGATATTGGTTCTTAAGGTGAAATTCTTTAAGAAAGAAACTTCAGCATATGCTCTTCCAGAGATTACATCTCGGTCGAAAGAATCAATATTTAGAATTGTTTCCTGAACCACATGACGACCAGGAAATGAACCTGCGCCTCTTGTAGGAAGACCGAGATTGATCAAATCTCCAGTATCGTAGATTTTGTTACCAAACTCATCCAAGATAAATCCACCAGTTTGCATATTTTGAGCAAACACAGGATAAATCGGACCTACAGATCTTGCTGTAAAGAAAGGGTTCACAAAGCTGTTACTTCCACCGTCTCTAGCATTATTTCCCTCTGAAAGTGTGGCAGAAAGATTGATTCCAGTTTTCAACCATTTGGTTGGCGCTGTATTCATATTCAATCGACCAGCGAATCTTTCAAAATCTGAATTAAGAATAAATCCTTTTTCATCCAAATAGCCAAATGATGCGTAGTAATCAGTCGTTCCATCAGCACCTGAATAAGTTAGATTATATTCTGATCTGTTTCCAGTTCGCTGTAACTCGTCAAACCAATCCGTTCCAACGAAATTATTTACAGCATTTGAATTTAATAATCCATCCGTACCTACAATCTGATTGTTGGGAACATTGTAGACGTTGTAGCCTAGCGTATTGATCAAGTTGGTGGAGGCAAACTGATTTGCTACTGCAGGCTCAGCTCCTTGAGTCAATCGCCCGTTTCTTAGAGACTCCCAAGTCAAGGGATAATACTGCTCGGCAGTTACCCGATTATACTCAGGAAGTGCTCTGCTAGCAACACCCTGCTGCACTTTCAAATTGAAAGTCGGCTTGTTTTTTCTTCCTTTTTTGGTTGTGATCATGATTACACCATTGGCAGCTCTTGAACCATACAATGCAGCCGAAGAAGCATCTTTTAAAATCGTGATATCTTCGATATCATCTGGATTCAAGTTGCCAATTGCCGCATCATAGGGCACACCATCTACTACGTAGAGTGGAGAACTGGAAGAGTTTACTGAACCAATACCTCTGATACGAACCTGAGGAGTTGAACCCGGCTGTCCACTCGCTGAAGTAGTGATCACACCTGCAGCCTGTCCTTCAAGGGCATTTGCTACATTGTTGATCGGACGGTTAGCAATTTGATCAGCTTTAATCGCCACTGCTGCTCCGGTAAAATTACCTTTGTCTGCAGTACCATAAGCTGTAATGATAACCTCCTCTAGATTCTGTGTGTCAGGATTCATGGAAACATCGATAATCGATCTATTTCCAATCACTTCTTCCTTGCTTAAGTAGCCGATGTAGCTAAATACCAAAGTTGTCGCATTTGCTGGTACTTGCAAAGAATAATTACCATCTAAATCAGTCACTACTCCCACAGTAGTTCCTTTGATCAAGACATTGACTCCAATGAGTCCTTCTGGTTCGTCCGGAGAAGTGATTCTACCCGTGACCGTTCGAGTTTGTGCGAACGATGCGGCAGTCACCAATAATCCGACGAGTAAGCTTAGTAAGGCTTTTCTCATAAATTTTGTTGGTTTGATGAAATGAATTGTTTTAATAAATTTTCCCAAGAAAAAATATTCTAAATAATATTATTTAAGGAACCGTAATATTATTCGCACAATCCTTTTAATTATTTTTTTTTCTTAAAATTTCTTAAAAAATATATAAACGGAAAAAATGTTATTTTAATGGAATTAACTCATAATCAATGTTCTAAATCGAACAAATCTTGAATTTGTATAATATCGATCAAAAAGTGATTTTCTTTTAAAGAGGAAGTATTTTAAAAAATTTTCATCCAAAAAAAGAAACAAAACTTAAAAAATTCATATTTGTTTGCCCATTTATCACAGTATATTTCCATTCAACTAATAGTGTAAACCAATACTTATTCTATATTAAACCTGTTTTAATAAATATATTAGTCACGATATTGTAAAACATCATTTATTTATTCTGTATAACATCTATTTTACATAGATAATATTCTAAATATTATAATCCCAATGTCAACCCTAAAAACTAAACCAAATAACGATTCTGTTTCAGAATTTCTAAGCAATATATTCCCAGAAATCAGGAAGAAGGATGGACAGAAATTAGCGGAAATTTTCATCGAAGAAACTAATGAACTTCCCATACTTTGGGGTCCAAACATAGTCGGATTTGGTACGTAAACTAATGGCTTTTTTCCTAGAAAGCGAGCCCTCTCCATATATCTGATGCAAAGTCTTGAAGGTATGACTTCGGATCTCAATCAATTAGGATAGCATAAAACAGGGAAAAGTTGCATTTTCATAAATAAACTGACTGATGTAGATGAGAAAATCATTCGGGAAATCATTCGGGAAACTTATCAGCTTTTGACAAAAAATTCGGCAATTAGAAAATAACAGGGTACAGAATTGGCTGTAACGGAATAAAAAAACCAATAAACTAAAGATAAAACCCCTATGAAAAATACGCATATTTTAAATGGAGACGCTCTTTTATCTAAATTTCCAAACTCAATCGCTGGTGAAAAAATAATCTTTAGAGAATGCTTGGTCGATGGCCCTGTTGATTTTGACTCTTTTGAATCATTAATCCTAGGCAGAAGTAAGTATTTAGCTGAAACCTACCCCGGAGCCCAAGAAAAACCTTACATCCCACACGTCTCCGAGGAGCTTGGGAAAATCATGACCAGCTCAGATTCGAATCGGATTTACTGTTGGTTTGAAGCCGATTTATTTTGCCAGGTAAATCTGTGGTACTCAATTTTTTTACTGGGTGACCATATAGGAGAAATTGTTTTGGTTTTACCAGAAATGACCCTCCAAAATGGATTTGCAGGTTTAAATGAGGAGGAACTTTTTAAAGCCTACCGAAACCCTCGAGTATTAAGCAAAAATGAGCGCAGTATTCTTAGACGATTATGGCTATTATTCCAAAAAAACAAATCGACAGAAGCCAAGACCCTTGCTTGGACCTTGGAAACTGACCTCCCTTTTTTGATGCCTGCGATTAATGCCTGGGACGAATCCATTCCACATGGAGATTATCTTGGCAAGCCAAAGACCGAGTTGAAAGCCATTTCAACAGAGCTAAAAACCGAGAAATTCAAATATATCTTTCGCGAATTTCAGAGTCGACTCCCTATTTATGGTTATGGAGATTTGCTTACCAATCGACTTTGGGATGAAATAAAAAAAGAAGATTAAGACCTTTCTGTTCTTGTTAAGGATTCTAATTCATTAATCAATCCTTATTTTCGGGAATGAAATGGTCTATAGATTTCCCTATTCCTTCCCATCCTTTTCCGGTTTCTCATCAAAGTAAAATCTTGAGCTTGGGTTCTTGCTTTGCTCAAACAATCGGGCAAAAAATGATCGATGCCAAGTTTGATTGTCTGGTTAATCCTTTTGGGACAATTTTCAATCCACGATCCTTGGAGATTTTAATGGAAGCAGCACTCTTTGCTACTAAATTTGAAGAAAGCCTGATCTGTGAGGGTGATGGACTTTTCTTTCATTATCATGCTCATTCAGAGCTTGTCGCTAACACCAAAGATAAGTTGATCGAAGAAATTACGATCCAACGGGACCAAACCAGAGTCTATTTAGAACATGGAACTCATTTGATTTTAACGCTGGGCACAGCTTGGGTTTATGAGTTAGACGGTTCTGGAACGGTAGCCAATTGCCATAAACAACCTTCAAGTCTATTCTCCAAACGCCTGCTGACGATTGAGGAGATGGATTCGAGGCTTTCAACTCTTTTTGGCAACTTCTCCCGAGTCTATCCTAATCTCAAAATCATACTTACTGTCAGTCCTGTCCGACACATAAAAGATGGCGTTGCAGAAAACCAACTCAGCAAAAGCCAACTACGAGTGCTTTGTGCCAATCTGGAAAAAAAATTTTCATCAGTCAGCTATTTCCCTGCTTACGAGATCATGATGGATGAATTACGTGATTATCGATTCTATAAATCAGATCTAATTCACCCAACAGCCGAGGCTGAAGAGTACATTTGGCAAAAGTGGAAATCCTCGCATTTTTCACCGGAAACACAGACTAAAGTGGAAGATGTCCGAAAGGTCAACCTCGAACTTGCACACCGACCATTGAACCCCAACAGTCCTGCCCATATCAAATTCCAAGAAAATCTTCTCCTCAAACTGGAACGATTGAACGCCGAATTTGATTTTTCAAGAGAATTAGCTCTGGTCAGGACGAACTTAAATTCCCAAGCTCAGCGATAATTTTACGAAACGAAATTTTCAAATCTTTCAATTTTTCAATTTTCAAATCATCAAATGAAACCTAATCGTCTCCAATCTTCCCAAAGCCCCTACCTACTCCAACACGCCCAAAATCCGGTCGATTGGTATCCTTGGGGACCGGAAGCGCTGAGAAAAGCTGAAGTAGAAAATAAGCCAATGATCGTCTCGATCGGCTATTCTGCTTGCCATTGGTGTCATGTGATGGAGCATGAGAGTTTCGAGGATCAAGTGACGGCGGATTTGATGAATGAACACTTTGTCTGTATCAAAATCGATCGAGAAGAGCGCCCAGACCTTGATAATATTTATATGGATGCGGTGCAAGCTATGGGATTGCAGGGTGGCTGGCCACTGAATGTCTTTCTGATGCCAAATCAAAAACCCTTCTACGGCGGCACCTATTTCCCTAATCCCCAATGGAAAAATCTGCTTGCAAATATTGCCGATGCTTTTGAGAAGCACGAAGATCAATTGGCAGAAAGTGCCGAAGGCTTTGGCAACTCACTTACTCGAAGTGAGACTGAGAAATATGGAATTGCTGCCGGAGCTCAGGAATTAGATCCTGGTGAACTTGCCGAAGTGATCGCGAAGCTCAGTGCGCAATTTGATCCGGAATGGGGAGGAATGAATCGAATCCCCAAATTCCCGATGCCTGCCATCTGGGCTTTTGTCTTAGACTATGCAATTTTAGCCAAAAATCAGGACCTCCAGGAAAAAGTCTTTTTTACCCTTCGGAAGATGGGAATGGGTGGAATCTACGATCAATTAAGAGGTGGATTTGCACGTTATTCCGTCGATGGAGAATGGTTTGCCCCCCACTTTGAAAAAATGGGGTATGACAATGGCCAACTATTAGAATTATTTTCAAAAGCATATCAGATCAGTCAGGAACCATTTTTCTTGGAAAAAGTAACCGAAACAGTTGCTTGGATCGAGATCGAAATGCTTCAAGAGGAGGGTGGTTTTCACTCCGCTCAAGATGCAGATTCAGAGGGTGTGGAAGGGAAATTTTACACTTGGACCTATGCCGAGCTTGCTGAAATACTTCCAGACGATATGCCTTGGTTTAGTAAACTTTATAACCTCAAGCCTGATGGAAACTGGGAAGATGAGGTCAATATCCTATTCCAAACCAAGTCTTATGTAGAGATCGCCACGGAATTTGGGATGTCGGAATTAGAATTTATTTCGAAGTTAAACGAAGTAAAAGCGAATCTGCTTCAAATCCGAAATCAACGGATTTTCCCCGGACAGGATGACAAAATCCTCAGCGGTTGGAATGGATTACTCAGTGCGGGATTGATTCAAGCCTATTTTGCAACCGGTGAAAAACGCATGCTTGAGCTCGCTTTGGACAACCTTGAATTTCTTCACAGAAAGCTTTACATCAATGGGGTTCTTCACCGCTCTTATAAAAACGGAGAAGCCTATACGCCAGGATTTTTAGAAGACTATGCTCAGGTCATCCGAGCAAGTTTGATGGGTTTTGAGGCATCGGGAGATTCAAAATGGCTGAACTTTGCGCAGCAGCTCACTGATTTTTGCCTCGATGAATTTTATGATAAATCAGATGGCTTCTTCTTTTTCAATAATCCAAAAGCGGAAAAACTCATCGCCAATAAAAAGGAGCTTTTCGATAATGTGATTCCAGCTTCCAACTCAGTGATGGCTCGGAATCTTCACCGTCTTTCACTAGTTACATATGAAAATAAGCACCAAGAAATCGCCTCCAAAATGCTGGGGGGAATGAAAGAATTGATTCTGAAAGACCCTGGATTCCTTTCCAATTGGGCAAATTTATTTCTGGAATCACTTATCCCAACTGCTGAAATTGCGGTCGTGGGGAAAGGCGCTAAAGAAAAAGCATTGGCTCTGCAAAAGGGCTATCTCCCAAATACTCTGATTGCTTTCTCTGAAGAAGTGACAGAAACTGCCCCAATACTTTCAGGAAAAACACCAGATTCGTCAGGAAATGCCTTAATTTATGTGTGTTTCGATCATGCCTGCCGAAGACCGGTAAGCACTATCGAGGATGCTATTTCACAACTCCCCTATTTAGCCTAATCACTTGGAAAGCCTTTTTGGAGATCAAGATTTATTCCCTGAAGAAAGCGGAAAT
>JBLGAM010000019.1:0-41231 GCA_047612305.1 Planctomycetota bacterium
TCGCCAAATTTTCTTCCACTTCCGCCTGCTACATGGTAAAGACCATTAAAATCCCCGAATTTCGCTAGGCAAACCGCTATGGCTTCGTTTGCAGTGCCCTCTTCTCGGGCATCTCCACAGATAATCCATGGGTTGCTTTTGAGTTGGTTTTTAGCATCTTCCGCACTAGCGTCATCCAGGCCTACTAATACTAAATTGGCGCCTTCTTTCTCCAAAGCTTTGGCAGCAGAGAGGCCAATTCCAGATGTGCCTCCAATAATGACAATCGCTTTTTGAGTTAGCTTCATGTGAGTTTTACTAAGATAAAATGGGTTTATGGCTTGATTTGGTAAATGAAACTTCATTTGAATCCTAGTTCACACCAATGTCCTAACTTACCAAAAAGCAGATAGATCATTGTCCTGTAGCTCTTTTTTTTGAATTCAAAAAAAGTGAATTATATGCGGTTTTAGTAGAATAAAGATTGAGAGCATGATTTTAGACTCATGAAATTGATAAACCAATATTTGTTCTGGCAAAAATTAGTTCGAATCGTTAAATTAAAGCTGGGAGTTTTCTTAGAAAACATTCTTTCTGATTGGGATTTACCAGAAGACTCATAGTTTTTATCTATAGGAAATTAATTTCAATAAGGATCATTTTTTGTAAATTCGTTAGTCATTTAGAAATTAATCAATCAAATAATATTATGAATAATACAAAAGACCCTGATGGAATCATTTATGATATGAATGATAAAGTCGGAAAGCCAGCCGAAAGTGCAGGCAAATGTCCCTTTACAGGTGGAACGATGAAAAAAGCAGCAGGAGCAGGAAATCGAAATAGAGACTGGTGGCCTAATCAATTGAATCTTGATATTCTTCGACAGCACTCTTCCCTTTCCAATCCAATGGAAGAGGATTTTGATTATGCTGAAGAATTTAAATCACTTGATCTTGCTGTACTTAAGAAAGATCTTGCTGATTTGATGGTAGATTCTCAAGATTGGTGGCCTGCAGATTATGGTAATTATGGGCCTTTTATGATCAGAATGGCTTGGCACAGTGCAGGCACATACCGAATCGGCGATGGTAGAGGTGGTGCAGGAGCTGGAATGCAGCGATTTGCTCCGTTAAACAGCTGGCCTGATAATGCCAATTTGGATAAAGCCAGACTTTTACTTTGGCCTATCAAGCAAAAATATGGAAGAAAAATCTCTTGGGCTGATTTGATGATACTTGCCGGAAATGTTGCCTTGGAAACTATGGGTTTCAAAACCTTTGGATTCGGAGGAGGACGTGAGGACGTTTGGCAGCCAGAAGAGGATATATACTGGGGATCTGAGAAAGAGTGGATGGGCGACAAAGATCGCTACACTGGTGAACGTGACTTAGAAAATCCACTTGGAGCTTCTCACATGGGATTGATCTATGTGAATCCAGAAGGGCCAAAAGGACAGCCTAACCCAATCGGAGCAGCACGAGACATTCGCGAGACTTTTGGACGAATGGCGATGAACGACCAAGAAACTGTAGCTCTGATTGCAGGTGGGCATACTTTTGGGAAAACTCACGGTGCCGCAGATCCTACAAAATATGTAGGTCCAGAACCTTCTGCTGCTCCGATCGAAGAGCAGAGCATGGGTTGGAAAAACTCATTTGGATCAGGTAAGGCAGGTGATACTATCACAAGTGGATTGGAAGGAGCTTGGACAACTACTCCTACTAAATGGAGTAATAACTACTTTGAGAACCTCTTTGGTTTTGAGTGGGAGTTGACAAAAAGTCCAGCTGGAGCACATCAGTGGAAGCCTAAAAATGATGGCGGAGCAGGAACTATCCCTGATGCTTTTGATCCCGCCTTGAAACATGCACCATTTATGCTGACTACGGATATCGCAATGAAAGAGGATCCTGCATATGCGAAGATCTCTAGAAGATTCTATGAGAATCCGGAGGAGTTTGCTGATGTGTTTGCGCGTGCATGGTACAAGTTGACACACCGTGATATGGGACCTATCGAACGTTATTTGGGTGTTGATGTACCAAAAGAAATTTTGATCTGGCAGGACCCTACTCCAACAGTGGATTATAAAGCGATTGATGCTAAAGATATCGCTACGCTTAAATCAGATGTCCTTGCCTCAGGTCTTTCTGTTTCCCAATTGGTAGCAACTGCATGGGCATCTGCCTCTACTTTCCGTGGATCTGATAAGCGTGGTGGAGCAAATGGCGGAAGAATTCGCCTTTCTCCTCAGAAATATTGGGATGCTAATAATCCAACTCAATTGGCAACAGTATTGGAAAAGCTTGAAGCTATTCAAGCATCTTTCAATGGAGCTCAGGCGGATGGAAAGAAAGTTTCTATTGCCGATCTCATTGTATTGGGTGGTTGTGCAGGTATTGAGCAGGCCGCAAAAAATGCTGGTCATCAGGTAACTGTGCCATTTACTCCTGGTAGAGCCGATGCTCTCCAAGATCAAACTGATGTGGAATCATTTGCAGCTCTTGAGCCTGCTGCTGATGGATTTAGAAACTATTTCAGTTCAAAGCACAGTGCTTCTGCTGAAGAAATGCTGATCGATAAGGCTCAGTTGCTAACAGTGACTATTCCTGAAATGGCAGTATTACTTGGTGGACTTCGTGGAATTAATATCAATTATGATAGCTCAAGTCATGGTGTATTTACCAATAATCCGGGAGCTTTGACCAATGATTTCTTTTTGAATCTATTGGATATGCGTACTACTTGGAGCGCATCGAGTGATTCTCAGGACTTATTCAAAGGCCGTGATCGTATGACTGGTGCAGTTAAATGGACTGGAACTCGTGTTGATTTGATCTTTGGTTCTAACTCTGAGTTGAGAGCAATTGCTGAGGTTTATGCTTCTGGCGATTCGGAAGCTAAGTTTGTCAAAGACTTCGTTTCAGCTTGGAACAAAGTGATGAATTTGGGTCGTTTTGATTTGAAGTAATTCTTAGTTTTTTAAAATAAAAAGGTGATCTGGAAACGGATCACCTTTTTTGTTTTAGAAAGAATGTGAACAAAAAGATTTTATTTTCAAGGGACCTTATAAGTAAATCCTAATCGATCCAATCCAATTTTAATCTCTGGAGCGCCCATAAATAATCTCCAACCCAGCCCAGTTCTATGATTTTCAATCATGGTGACCATTGGCCCTTGATCGATAGCTAGGTATTTCTGTGGAAAGAAATCATACTGCGGACTCATGGCATCGAAAAACCCATATTTACCAAAAACCTTATCTCCATAGTTTTCATAGAGGTTCCGAATTACTTTCATGCTCTCTTCAGGTGTGTAAACAATAGAAGAAACTGCTGCAGTGGGAGAGATTACTCCGGTGTCATTTCCGGGACGATGAGCATCGTAAAAATTGATCGAATAGGATGCAGTAAGTCCCCAGAGATCTTCTCCATACCCCTTGAAATTTCCAGAGTTGCTGATACACCAAGCTCGATTGATGAGCGTTTGATTTCTATTTTCTTCCCAATAGTCCGCATAATGATCTTTGAGTCCTTTGGGATTGAGACTGAGATAAGAATAGTGCGCCCAAAATAGAGGGCCTCCATATTCTTCAGCACCATTGTGTTTGAGTTGGAGTGGGAATCCAAAAGGAGCCACATCCGAAGCTTTGATCCCGCCATTGTTTCTAGCCCAACCTTGATGATAAGCTTCTGGAGAAATGGGATGGGTAGGAGAGGAGGCTGCCAAAATATAAGTGATTAAAGTTTCATTATAGCCCTCTAATCCAAAATTCATGTCCCATCCAAAATTCGGCGACCAATGCCAATAAAGAATTTCTTGACCATCTCGGGTATGAAAATCCCAATCCATCTCTCGCCAAAGTATATCTATTCGATTGGCAATGGCCTTTTCTGCAACTGTTCCACTTTTATAATACTCTCGAACAGCTAATAGGCCTTGAATTAAAAAGGCAGATTCTACTAAGTCAGCACCATCATCTTTTTGGCTGAAGGGTTTTACTTTTCCAGTTTTACCATCGAGCCAATGTGGCCAGATCCCATGCCAGCGATCTGCATTTTCAAGAAATTCAACGATCTTTTCAAATCGGACTCGTGCTTGATCTCGACTGACCCATCCTCGTTCTATTCCTCCTAAAATCCCGATTAACCCCATTCCTGTGCCTCCGGTTGTGATGATGTGCTGATCATTATCTGGGTAGATTCCATCCAGATGAATTCGCTCTGGAGCCATTCCGGAATTAGATTCGGCTCCATCCCAAAAATATTGAAAAGTGTAATATTGAACCGAATCTAATAGCTGTTCGTCCGAAAGTTTGACGGTTAATGAAGCTTCAGGGAGTGGATTCTCAGCGCATCCGGTGCAAGAGAAGCCGAAGCAAATCAGAGCAATTGCACTGACCAAAGTCAAAAATTTCAAAGAATTATTCATGCCTTGAATTTATAAATATTTCCTTGGCTATTGAAAAAAAAACGTCGTTTCAGGCGTCTTCAGAGTTATTTGTTTTTTTGGATTAGCACTTAATTCTTGCTCAATTCGCCTTTTTTCGCATCCTTCTGCATTTTCTCATTGGCAGAAATAGCTACTTTTACTGTTATGTTGTTATGTCTTCCTTCTTCTGTATCATTCGAGGCTATCGGCAATTCTTCTCCAAAAGCTACCAATTCTAATTTACTGTTATCCACTGCTTGTGAAGTCAAATAATTTTTTACAGATGCAGCTCTTCTTTTTGATAACTTCATATTATACGCCTCTTTCCCAGTATTATCTGTATGTCCTTCGATCAGAATATTAGTATCAGGATGCGCTTTAAGAGATTTGGCCAATTCACCTAAGTTTGTTCTGGACTGCTCTGTAAGTGCGCATTGATTAATTGGAGACATCAATCCGGAATCGAAAGTGATTTTGATTCCTTCACCTACACATTCGACTTCTGCATTTTCCAATTTCTCTAATTCCTCAGCTTGCCTATCCATTTGCTTTCCGAAGACAGCTCCAGCTGTACCTCCGATGGCCGATCCCAAAATTACACCTAACGCGGTGTTTTCTCCGCCAGCCATGACTCCTCCCAAGGCGCCACCTGCTGCACCGCCGATTACGCCGCCTTTGACAGCATTGTTTGTAGAATTGCAACTAATAGATCCAAATGATAGGGCGGTTAACATTGCTCCAATTACTATTCTGTGGGTCGTTTTCATTTTTGTTGATATTTAATTTTAATGTACCTACATCTTATACCCTATCCAAACTGGCCTGATAAAGGCTTTTTTGATTCTTCAATCAGGAAGAATTTGCCGATTTTGGGGAAAAGTGAGTAAAATCAAACTGGCTAATTTTGAATAATTTTCAATGTTTACTGTCAAGTTTCCTTATTCATTTGTGTTTTGTTCAGAAAGAAGGAACTTTGGTCTATCTTAAGAAGACTACTATTATGAAGCAATTTTTGAGTGTTTTAAGTATTTGCCTTTTCGCAAATTTCAATCAAGCAATTAGTCAGGAAAAACCTGATCCCCACGTGATATTGATCTCGCTTGATGGGTTTCGTTATGACTATGTACAGCGATTTCAGCCCGAAAATCTTCAAGAATTCATAGCAGGAGGTGTTTCCGCTAATTCTTTAATTCCATCTTTCCCAACAATGACATTTCCAAATCATTATACCATCGCCACAGGATTAAGGCCTGAGCACCATGGAATTGTGGATAATTCTTTTTATGATCCTATAAAAAACGATATATATCGGATCAATAGGCGCGATCTGGTGATTGATGGAAGTTGGTATGGAGGGACGCCGCTTTGGGTACTTGCTGAGAAAAATGGGATGAAAACAGCCAGTTATTTTTTTGTAGGTTCGGAGGCTGACGTGCAGGGTGTTAGGCCTAGTTACTACTACGATTATGATGGCAAAGTGAATAACCTGACCCGGGTTTCCAAGGTCTTTGAATGGTTGCAAATGCCAGATTCGGTTCGTCCACGAATGATCACGATGTATTTCTCCGATATGGATGATGTCGGGCATAGTTATGGAGCAATTAATGATAGTCAGCTTTCAACACGATTGGCGCAACTTGATCGGGAGCTTGGGGCTTTATTTGAAGGTGTGAAAAGTTTGGATCAAGAGGTGAATATTATTGTAGTATCAGATCATGGTATGGCTGATGTGCCCTTGGGAAACTATATCGCACTTGATGGGATTACCGAGCAGATTTCTGGAAGAGTAGTGAATAGTGGGGCTTTAGCACATCTCTATCTCGAAGACCCAAAGGATAAAAGAAAAGTAATCGAGCAGATAAATGAGAATGCAGTTGGTTTTACAGTTTTCGACCCTTCAGATAAGAAATATTACCGAGATCTAAGCGCCTATGGCGACCGAATTGGGGATGTGATTGTTTTGGCTGATTTGGGTTATTACTTTATTGAAAATGAAGAATACAGAGAGGTCATTGCTCGTCGAATGCGTATGGATGAAACAAGCGTCAAAGGAACCCACGGCTACAGCCAAGAGTATCCCGAGATGCACGGGATTTTCTACGCTCAAGGACCTCAACTGAAATCTGGTTTGACGATAGAATCATTTGATAACATTCACGTTTTCCCACTCATTTGTAAGATTTTAGGATTACCTATTCCTGATGATATTGATGGGAAACTGGAGGTTTTGGAATCCATACTAAAAGATTGAACGTGGATAGAATTGATATAAAAAGCCGAAAAGAAGTTGATTTTTTAGTTCGTAGGTTTTATAAAGAAATTCGAGTCCACGAGTCGCTTGGCCCGATCTTCAATGCGGTAGTTCAGAATTGGGAGCATCATTTGGTGCATTTGTCAGATTTCTGGGAAATGATCCTGCTGCAAAGTGGACCAGGAAAAGGACAATTCAATCCAACAAAAGTCCATCAGGATGTCGATAAGAAAATGGATCATTCGATTGAGCAGGTTCATTTTGGAAATTGGTTGGAGCTTTGGTTTATGATAATAGATCGGTATTTTGAAGGGGAAAAAGCAAATTATGCTAAAGAGCATGCCCGCCGAATGGCTCACATGCTTTTTATGCGGATTTGGGAAGCAAGACCACGATAATTTACTTTTAAAAAACTTACTGCGAACGCATGAAATTGAGCTATACTTTCTCCCTTTTGCTACTCTCATTGCAAGTGGCCTTTTCCCAAAGCAAGGAGATCTCACTTTTCAATGGGAAAGACCTTATCGGATGGCATATCGATGTGCCGGATTTGCAAAAAGACAGTTCGTTACGAATTCCTTTTATACTAAGGAATGGGCTATTAGTGAGCTTGGGGACTCCGCAGGGTCATTTGATTACTGATGCAGTATATGAAAATTACATTTTGGACCTAGACTATCGATTCGCTGGTGAACCTGGTAATTGTGGTGTATTGGTCCATGCATCTACTCCTCGAGCATTATATGAAATGTTCCCAAAGTCTATCGAAGTGCAGCTGATGCATCAGAATGCAGGTGATTTTTGGTGTATTCAAGAAAATATCCAAGTTGACAATATGGAGGAAAGACGTGGTCCAAAGGAGAACTGGGGAGTGATTGAAGGAACCGAGCGGAGAATAATCAATTTGACAGATGGAACAGAAAAGGCTCTGGGAGACTGGAATCACCTGAAGATTGAATGTAAGCAAGACCAAATTACTGTTTGGCTTAATGGGGTTTTGGTTAATTCCGGATTTGGGGCAACTGCCTCAAAAGGACAAATTGCTTTGCAAGCAGAAGGCGCAGAAGTGGAGTTTAAATCTATTCGAATTACTCAGGATTGATAGCTTCAACAAAAGTATTGTCGAGAACTCTTTTCTTTCTTTGAAATACAAGTTTCATTAAAACTTTGATTTGACCATGATCAGCGAAGCGATGCTATTTCCTTTCGTCTTCACCAATTCGTAGTGCATTCCATGAGCGAGAAAAAGCCTTGGATTTTTTATCTCGATTAAAAACAGGAATCATCACGGTCAAGTCAAGTATCGAATGCAGCGCACATATTTTCGTCGAAAAAAAATAAGATACTAGAGATTTTACTAAGAATCTCTAACTAAGTCTCTGAATGATTCTTGGGTCCTTTAAACCTTGTCCATTGTGTCGATGTCTATTTTAATCTCGCTCGTTAATGTGCAAGAGAAATTAGAAAATCCTTTTGGTCAAGTTGGAATCGAACTGTAGATGTTTAATATTGATTTGTTTTTATTTGGGAAAAACACCTTTGGAAATAAAAGAAAGACTTCGATAAAATTTTTAAATTAACACTATGAAAAAAATCAATCTACTTTTTGCAACTTTTCTAATCGCCTTCACAGCTATTTTCGAGTTGAATGCTCAGTCTTATCCGGAGCTTTTTTCCACTGAAACTCCATTGGAACTTCAGATGAAATTCTCTTCTAAACAGATTAAAAATGAGACGAATGATTCTACCTACTTAGACTCCTTTTTACTTTATAAAAATGCCGAAGGTGGCTGGGATAGTCTGGATATTGACTTGAGAGCGCGTGGCAATTTTCGTCGAGACAACTGTTCTTATCCACCAATCCGAATTAAAATCAAAAAGAAAAAGTCAAAAGAAACGCCTTTTGAAGGTCATAAAAATCTAAAGCTGGTCATGCCTTGTAACAGTTCAAAGAATGCTCCGAGCTACATCGCCAAAGAATACCTTGCCTATAAAATGTATGAGAAAGTGACTCCTTACTTCTTTCCAACGCGAATCGTCAAGATTTCTTTCTTCGATGAGGATGATAAAAAAGGGGGAGAAAGTGAATTGCTTGGTTTTTTGATCGAGGATGACGATTTGGTAGCAGAACGTTTTGGAGGGGAAATTTTTGAGGAGAAGAAATTGGGGCCAACATTTTTGATGGATTCTGCAACTGTGAGACATGATCTTTTTCAATATATGATCGGAAATACAGACTGGTCGAGCATGTTTTATCATAATCAGAAGATCATGAAGCTGTCTGATACTGAATTCATACCACTGGCTTATGATTTTGATATGACTGGCTTAGTGAGCCCTCCTTATGCGCAAGTGAGTAACCTCATTGATATAGAGAAGATCACGGATCGGCTTTATCGGGGATTTTGTAGAGACGAATCCCTCATGCAGGCGATTCGTCAAGAGTTTCTAGCAAAGGGCAATAGCCTAAATAATCTAATTGATAATCAGATATTTATGGAGGAAAAGGATGTCAAGGTTGCTAAATCCTATCTCAACGAATTTTTCTCGACTATGGAAAATGATAAGCAGTTTGAATCTCAGATATTGATGAAATGTAGAAGATAGTATGCTTTTTGAGAAGGGGATCGGATTTTTTTATTGATTTTGGGAATTTAAGATTAGGTAGTATATGATGTGGAAAAAAGAAAAAACTAAAGATAAACTAGAGAAGGAGCAGCAAAAGCAGATCGATAAGGAGATAGAGAAATCAGAATCTCCCAAGAAAGATACCGCAAAATCACATGGGGAAATCCTGCGAGAGCAGCTTAGTGATGCTCAGGAAACCTATGAGAAAAGCCCTCAAAGCATATTACTGAGCTCATTGACTGCTGGATTGGAGATTGGCTTTAGCTACTTGATGATTTGCACACTAGTTTACTTTTTATCAGGGAAGCTTGCCGAAGATACCATCTTCAAAATGATAGCATTTGTCTATCCTTTGGGATTTATTTTGGTCGTTTTGGGACAAAGTATCCTCTTTACGGAACAGACTGCTTTGCTGACCCTGCCAGTTTTGAATAAAAAGAGAGATATCCTTAGTCTACTCAGAATTTGGGGTTTGGTCATCAGCGGGAATTTGATCGGGGGGTACTTAATTGCATTATTATTACTTTGGCTAGGTCCCAATTTGAATTTATTTGACCAGGAAGTCATCGTCAAAATAGCCAAGCATGTCTTGGACTTTGATTTGATTGTCATCTTTATCAGTGCGATTCTTGCGGGTTGGTTGATGGGCCTTTTGTCCTGGCTGCTTGCTTCGGCTCGGGATACGATCAGTCGAATTGTGATGATTTTTTTGATTACTGCAGTAATGGCTTTTACTGGACTGCATCACAGTATTATTGGAAGTGTAGAGATTTTTTCAGGAATGCTGAGTTCACCGGAGATTACGGTTGGAGACTATCTGTCATTCCAAAGTACAGCCTTGCTAGGCAATACCTTTGGAGGAGCGATCTTCGTGGCTTTGTTAAAATACCGTGCCTTTGTATTCAATGTAGTGGGGAAAGGTTGATTTTAAGTTGTAAAATGCTCCTTCTTCCGTAATACATCATTAGTTTATTTTATAGCTACGCACATTCAGAAACCACTGCTTACGTTTAACGTTTTTTATGGAGAAAATTAAAATTTTGCTAGTTAGCGTTGGTAGTTTGGTTGGCAAGAATCTCTTAGAGATAATTAATCATTCCAGAAAATCGTTTTATCTGACTGGGACGAATTCTATTACGGATTTTGACAGTAGGAGTAATTTGGATGAATTCCATTTAAGTCCATTATCTAAATCCTCTAAAATGGGGGGATTCTTAGAAAGTTTAATAGACGAAATTAATCCTGACTTAATAGTGGCTTGTAGAGATGAAGAAGTAGTTGTTTTAGCTAGAATAAGTGAAAAAAACCAAGCAATCCGCTCTAAAATATCAATAACAAATCAGGCCTTAGCCGAAAGTTTTTTAGATAAATATAAAAGTGCGCTTTTATGCAAGGAGTTGGATTTGCCTTTTGCTAAAACGATTTTACTTAATGACGGCTCTCTAAATTCATTAAAATTTCCTGTGATTGTCAAACCTAGGGAGGGCTATGCATCTCAAGGTGTAAAGATCATTTATTCTAAAAAGCAACTGGATTTTATATGTTCTTTCAAACAGGAATATATTGTTCAGGAGTACCTTAGTGAAGACTCGTTCTTGTTGAAAAGTGCTCTTAATTTTGAAAATGATGGATTTCCTTTGCACTTTAGTTTTGAGGAGAATAAATACTCAATCCAGTTGTCACTTGCTGAGAATGATAAAGACTCAACCTTTTTTATAGGAACACATTTCATGAAAAATGGAATTAGTTTTGAAGTTTCACGAAATTATGATTCAAGCTTGGAGAGTTTAGCGAGAGATTGTTCTCAGAAATTTCACCAGATCGGAGTACGGGGTCCGCTTAATATTCAGCTTCAACGTAGTCAAGAAGGAGGGTTTAAAATTTTTGAGTTTAATTGTAGATTTACTGGCGCAACAAGTGCTAGGTTTTTACTCGGTTACAATGAGTTGGATTTACTTCTTCGTGATAAATTAGAAAAGTCTCCATTTGGAAAACCTATCACAGTTTTTAACAAAGCAAGAAAAGTCATTCAAACTATCGGGATTAAGTAACTATGGATAAAGAATATATAAAGCAAAAGCTAAATGAAGATGGCTATTTCATACTAGATAAGGGGTTTTCTTTGGCAGAATTTGAGCTTTTTTCATCCACAATTGGTGGTGATTTTATTAAAAAGGAAGAAAAGCATACTGTAATTGGGGGAAATAGTGGTAGGGATCAAGTAGGAGGGAATAACTCTGTTTTCACTGCCACTGGCCTCAAGTCCGGTCATGAAGTACCATTGCATGGAGAACTATACTTTCAGAGTTCATGCCCGCCTGACTTGCTTTGGTTTTACTGTGAGGAGCCTGGAGACTTTTCCGACTCAACTTGGTATTGTGATGGAGTTAAGCTTTTTGAAAGTTTAAAAGAAGAAACTCAGTCGTATTTGATTGAAAATAATGGAGCAAGGTATCATCGTTTTCATCCCAAAACTGTTTGGCAACAATTATATGGTGTAAACAACCCGTTAGAACTTCAACAAATTCTGTTAAAGAATAATGTAGAAATGACTTTTCATCCTGATGATGAGTCAATATGGACCATATTTGAATCGCCTGTACTTCAAAAAAAGAAAGATAAATGGGCATTTATCAATAATATTCTTCCTTTCGGTATACGAGAGTTGTATTACCCTCTTGAAACCAAGTCCTTTGTTGAGTTTGGGAGAGATTTTACTCATAAAAAAGCTATGATTGAGGAAATTCATCAAGTTAGCCAAGGCTTTACCAAAGAAATCCAGTGGAAAAAAGGTATGCTGGCTATTATTGATAATAAGCGTACGCTCCATGGAAGAGGGAAAATCTCAAATTTTGAGCGCAAAGTCTTTGTTCGAATGTCTTATTTGAGTTGATGGGTTTTTCTATCACGAATAATTTTCTTCACTAAGTATCCAATGAACCTCATAAACTCTTTTGGGTCCCTGTGTAGGTAGATGAATTGGTACCAACTTGACCAAAATAAATCTTTATAGTTTGCTCCGTTTCCTTTTTGGATGTGGTAGCTATTTTTGTTGACCCGATAAAAGGAAGTTTTTTCTTGAAGGTGAATCAGTGTGCCTTTTTTTTTGAAGAAAGAAAACAACATCATATCAAGTATTGGAGCTTTTGTTGCGATTGGGTTTGAGAGAAAATCTTCGAGTTCATTTCTGAATAACCAATTTGACACATGACCTGAATAGCTTTTTTTGGTGTTTGAGGTCTGTTGAAAATTATTATAATCTTCAACATCTTCTTTGGATGTTGGAGATTCAGGGATTTGTTCACCTACATGAAATTCTGTAGAACAAAAGAAGGCTTCCGGATGTGCTTCTAAAATATTTACCTGGTTTTGAAGCTTGTCATTGCGAATCCAACAGTCATCGCCATCAAGCATAGCAATATATTTTCCTCGGGCTGATCTGAAATTTTCTAAATAGTTTGACCTTCCAGATTTCCTTCCTCTGATGTAGATTTTATCCTCATCCTTTCTCAAAAACAATCGAATTTGTTCAGGGAATTTTACTGCATAGGCTTTGCAAATTTCACGAGTGCCATCATTGCTTTGATCCTCTCCAAGAATAATCTCAAATAAGAAGTTGGTTTTTTGATCTAAAACACTATCAATGCATTGGCTAATGTATTGATAGTGCTGAAAAGTGGGGATGCAGACCGATACAAGAGGTGTTTCTGAGTTCATCACCTCAAAAATACCTTTTTTAATTTTCCCATAATCTATTTTTGATTAAGGATGTAACTGCTTTTACCGGATTGCATCCTTGTATTATTGGAAGTATAGCGGTTTTTTCGGGAATGCTGAGTTCACCGGATATTTCATTGGTAGATTATCTAACTTTTCAGAGTACAGCCTTGCTGGGCAATGCCTTTGGAGGAGCGATCTTCGTGGCTTTGTTAAAATACCGTGCCTTTGTATTCAATGTAGTGGGGAAAGGTTGAGTTAGCTTTTTTTAACTAAAAACTCTAAAGCTATTTTTTTACTTTTCGGTATGCGAAAACTGATACCTTTTTTAGGATTACTATTTATAGTTATCCTGGCATGTAATTCCTCTGATCAAACAAATCAGGATACTGCTGCTACCTTTTCAATTGAAATTGCGGATTCGCTACAGATTGATTATTTGGGGGATTTTTGGATTATGGATTATGATCCTCAATCTGAACAATTTGTGAGTTTGACCAAAAATGATCAGGAAGTCTTAGTTATTGATCAAAAAGGGAAAATTAAATCATCATTTGTGATTCCATCAGAAGGACCAGGAGCGATAAGTGGGATTTTTCTTGTCTCTATGAATAATGGTAAGGTTGAAGTTTTTGATTCAAGAAATGGATTTTTTGTTTTATCCCAAAAGGGTGAAATCCTAAAACTCACTCGAATTCCATATCAATACATCTACATAAATCAGGGAAGCAGTGACGCTTATTTTTCCTTAGGAAAGGGAATCGCATATATGAGACCTGAGTATTATGATAGCTTGGGGCATTTTGGCGGGTTTAAGGGAATGGTGAAGGAGATTTATAGGAAACCGCTAATGGAAATTTTGGATACCATTAATAATCAGACCAAGCCGATTATGACTATTCCAAAAGAATCAATCTATGCAGATGGAAATTATTATTTCATCCCTTTTACCAGTGTGACAAACTTTAATGAGATGTGGTATTTGAATTTTACGAAAGAGTTGAGATTCTTCGTTTATGAAATGAAAAACCAAGATTTGACTTTGGGGAAATCAGTCAATCTACAAGTAAAAGACGCTGTTTTGCCATTAGGAATTTCATTTGATCAAGCAGAAAATTACATGGAATTGTCAAAGGGCACAATGCCTGGAACGATTCTTCAACTATACAGAATGGATGAACTGGTAATAGTCATTTATCAAAAAGGTGTTTCACAAGAATTGATTTTTACAAATAATCTGCTTCCTGAACCGCAGGATTTGAATAGTATTAATAAAACCTATGCAGCAGTTTTTGACACCAATCATGAATTGATTCAAAATGATATCCTTGTTCCATCAGGATTGATTTTTAGTAGAGCAATCACCAAAGACGGTGAAATCTTAGCTAAAAAAAATCAAGACTACTTTGAAACCGAAGAAGATCAAGTGATTTATTATAAGTTGAAATTGGTAGAATTGAATGATTGATTTTCTTTCATTATCAGAGCTTTTATTCTTAATCCTAAACTCTCCTTCCACTTATTCAACCAGTCGCACTTGGCAGTCTAAATGCTATAAAATTTAAATTAAGGCCTGAATTATTTTTCGTAAGGATTAATACCAATCTGTTTAAAAAAATCACTTGACAATCCGTTGATCTAACTCTAGCGGATAGGTTTTGAATTCCAAAAGGTGAATCTTATCAGAAATTGGATTGATTACATAATTCAAAGAACTGGAATCCACTACTGATGGTACAGTAAAACACGCAATGCCTGATTTCAATAGATCTGTGCCGTACGCTTGTGAAGCTTGTACGGGAGGAATATGATTCCAGTCTGACGGTAGATTCAGTAGTTCTGGTGAAAATACCAGCTCATTGGGAATATTGATTTCCATTACGGCATATCGAATATACCGCTCTGACGATAACAATTCGGGATCAATCGTCAACCTTTCAAGCAGGGAAGAAGAGATACTCGATCCCGCATAGATAGCAGGAGATCCGGGAAGATTCCATCTACCTCCATAGATTTTGGCTCCTTCTCCACTAGTATCATTGTATTGGGTTAAGGCTATTCTATAGACTTTCATGTCGATCAAACAGCAATACCGTGCTGCAGTCGCATGATTTCTGTTTTGAGAAGGTCCAAGCCTTCTGATACATCAATCAGACCAAGAGGGACACGATTGCCAAGCGTGAAAAGTGGTCGCTCCATCCATCTTCTGAATCCCTCTCGACCAAAATAATTGGTACCTAGGGTATATAATTCGGCCAACTCATAGATCTTTTCGGACTGTGCGGTATCAAAAATTTCTTTTCGCTGAAGGGTTTTGGACGAAACACCCAAAGCTGTGGCTAGGGTATTGTAATCAAGCCCCGATAGCTCTTTGAGGTTTTCAAAAGATCTTTTCTCGAGACCATTTCTAAAAGTCTCTATCCGACTCAGTGGCTCTTCCAACCCGCTTGAAGCAATATCAAGCACATCGCCTACGGATAGATTGGTAGTCCGGAGATAAGCAACTGCAGGCTCGCTGACTTTTTGATTTTTCTTTGCCATGGCTCAAGCGGGTAATTTGTCTTTTAATATAACGTAATTTGTCCAATTTAGATCGTTTTCTCAAAAGTTTTTTACTACAAATCATGCAAAGATCTGCAGTGGAAAGGAGATCAGTCTTGACATATAATTGGCTTGAGGCTTCAGATAATTATCCAGACATGGACCTTTCATTCTCTTGTGATTCGTTCATTTTCAATTCTCATATTCTCAATTTTAAATTCATTACTCCCCTCCATTCCAATACTCCAGTCGTTCGCATTTGGTTACTTCGATGCTGTAGAAGTCAAACTCAGCGGTGACTTTACCCTCGATCAGGTAGATTGCCCGGCCTTTGAAAGGATATTTTTTTACAACAGGAGGGAAATGCACCGTATCGATCCAGTGACCTTCCCGATCTACGAAAGTTCCGAAGTTCATCACCTCGCCTTTGACCGTCCGCGTGTATTTGACGGTGACGAGGTAGCCGACGATCTGCACGGTTTTGCCAAGGTAGCTTTTGAGTTCGGCAGCGCGGATGCCTTGGATGCTTTGATTTTTGACTAGGTGAAAAGGCGAATCCAGCGGAAACTCCAGGATATCGATCTGATCGACGATTTCCTGCCGAATGTCGATTTCTTCCAGTTTCGGAACAGTCGGCTGCCGGAAGTTGAACCCGCTATCGCCTTTGAAAAGATCTGTCGGGCCGGGAATTACTTTCCGCTTGTTGAGTATGAAATGTGCCTCCCAGAGTAATTCCGGCTTGCTTTTCCCCATAAACCGAAAGCATCCAATCCGAATCAGAATTAGTAACTGCTCTAGACTGATGCCCACCCGCGCGGTGAAGTCTACTAACCCGGCGAACGGTCCATTCTCTAGGCGATCACTTAGAATCTTTTCCACACTGGACTTTTCCAGATACTTCAGATGGATAAAGCCTAGATAAACAGTCTTGCGCGTAATTCGGGTCAGGTAGTCGCTCTCATTGATATGTGGGGCCTGGATGTCGGCCCCATTCATTCGGAGTTCATGAATGTAAAACTCGGTATGGTAAAAGCCTCCGAAATTGTTCACCACGCCAACCATGAATTCCAGCGGAAAGTAAGCTTTGAGATACAAGCTTTGATAGCTTTCCACAGCAAAAGAAGCCGAGTGACCTTTGGCAAAGGAATATCCCGCAAAGCTTTCGATCTGATACCAGACTTCGGCAGCCAGCTTATCCGGATGACCTTTTTTGGTGCAGTTTCCAAAAAAGCTATCCTTCACCCGTTCAAATTCATCTTTGGAGCGGGATTTCCCACTCATGCCTCTGCGTAGTACATCTGCCTCACCCAAGCTTAGTCCGGCGAAGTAGTGAGCAACTTTGATCACATCTTCCTGATAGACCATGATTCCGTAGGTTTCGGGCATGATCTCAGCCATGACTGGATGAGCCATTTTGCGACGCTCGGGATCGATATGGCGGAGGATGTATTCGCGCATCATTCCCGATCTCGCCACTCCGGGACGAATGATCGAACTTGCCGCCACGAGCTCCAGGTATTCGTCTGCTTTCAGTTTGGCGAGCAGCATTCGCATGGCGGGCGATTCTACATAGAATGCTCCGATCGTGTTCCCATCCCGTAGATGTGCTTTGATCTTTGGGTCTTTTTTGAACTGCTCCACTTGCCGGATATCAACTTTGATCCCTTGATTTTCATAGATAATCTGAATCGCAGATTTGATATGACCAAGTCCGCGCTGACTCAGGATGTCAAACTTATGCAACCCAATATCCTCGGCTACATGCATGTCGATATGCGCGAGGGGAAAGCCTTTTGGTGGCATTTCTGTGGCGGTGTAATAATGGATCGGTTTATGCGAAATAAGAATTCCACAGGCATGAATCGTCAGATGCGAGGGCATGTCGTGGAGGACTTGGCTGTACTTCAGAATGAGTTTACCATAGTGATCAGCCACATAGTCTGGCTTGCCGGCATAGTGGATCAGCGATTCGATCTCACTTTTGGGTAGCCCAAAAACCTTCCCCAGTTCGCGGATCATAGAGTTGGACTGGAAGGTGCTGTATGAGCCCAGCAGCGCGACATGCTCCTGACCCGACTGATTGTATTTTTGGAAAATATACTCCGTCACGGCATCCCGATCCGTCCAGCTGAAGTCAATATCGAAATCGGGGGGACTTTCCCGATAGAGATTGATAAAGCGCTCGAAGTATAAGTCCAGTTCAATCGGGTCCACATCGGTAATTCCCAGACAATAGGCTACAATGCTATTGGCACCTGAACCCCGGCCGACATGATAGAAATTGCGCTCTTGCGCAAAAGTCACAATGTCATAATTGATCAGGAAGTAGGAGGTGAAAGACTTCTGTTGGATGAGGTCGAGTTCCTTTTCGATCCGCTGGGTAACCGTTGGGCTAAGGTTGGGATAGCGATTGATCGCACCTTTGAAAGCCTCCTGTCGCAGGTAGTCGAAGTCTTCCCAGTCTGAACCGAGGATATCCCGGCGATTTTTGACCGCTTGGAAATAGAAGGAGAACTGACAACGTTCGAGAATTTTTTGAGCATTGGCGATCAGGTAGCTGTGATTCTCGCAGCGTGCGACCATGTCGGCATAGCTGAAGAAACGATCGGAGGGATCGGCCTGCTCTTCAACAGGAAGCTTGCTGAGCAGGGTATTTAGATCGATGCTTCGCAAAAGTCGATGTGCGTTGAACTCCAATTTAGAGGTGAAATTCACGGACTGCAAGAGTATGAGTTTGTCTTTGTACTTGTACCAAGGCGAGGAAACAACTCGATTGAGTTGATGCGGATGTACACCGATAAATTCATTTTCCCGAAGGATAAAGTACGTCTCAGGAAGCGGATAGATGATGAAGCTGTTTGAGAAAGCTGGGGCACGCTTCGCAAATGGCTTTTTGTGGACCAGATGATCGGAGAGGTGACTGTTGAGTTCATAGAAGCCTTCCTGATTTTGTGCCAAGCCGACATAGGATTGACTGCTGCCATTGCGGAAATCAATACCAATTACCGGATGAATTCCCACCTTTTGGGCAGCGCGGATAAATGGGAAAACTCCCGCGGTGCAATTGATATCAGTGAGCGCAAAAGCATCGATCCGCTTGGCTTTTGCATCCGCAACCAATGCGTCGACAGACATCGTACCGTATTTGAAACTGAAATGGGAATGGCAGTTGGTGAACATGGTTATTTCGAACGAAGTGAGAAATCTCCGTTGGTTTTTTTGTGATTGACTTTTTAAAATAGGCCTTTGGCGAAATACAGCTTCGCTGAAATAGGCTTCGCGAAATAAGATCGCTTTTCTCCCGAGATACAGACTCCTTACGTCGTCTGAAATATGCCTTCGGCGAAATCGGCCTCCCGCCTGCCTACCATTAGACTAGGTAGGGGACATATGATCCATTATTTCACTGAGCGTAGCGAGGTGTATTTCAATTGTATTTCTAGTATACCTCTTTAATTTGTTAATTAAATCAACAAGTTAATGTTTATAATTTAGTCAAAAAATAAGCTTCGATGCAAGAAAATGGAGGGAATTGACGGAATGATTTTTTGGGAGAGATTTTAAAAAATATGATTAACCTCAATGATGCCATTGATCTCTTTTTCTTTGCTTAACTGGCAGGAAGACCCGCCAAGGCGAGGCAGGCTGACTACGTTCCAATAGCCATCGGAAGAAGTACCGGCAATGCTAATGTTTACCATCTATTATGTCTCTTTTTGCCTTTTACTGGTGCAATTGAGGATATACAAATTAAAAAATATGTATATCCGCAAATGCACCAGTAGCCAAATAAGTTAGAAGTGACAGCCAGTGACAATCGCTTTCTTGCGGTCTTAACGGGTACTAAATTAGGTCAAAATAAACGGTTCTGACCATGAACATTATCAATTTCATTAATCGGTTTCCAGACGAAGCTTCCTGTGTTGAATTCATCAAAGAACAAAGAATCCAGCAAGGAATCATCTGCAAGAAGTACAGTAGCTGCAAACACTACTGGCTTGAAAACAAAAAGTCCTTTCAGTGTGCTTGCTGTGGCTTCCGAACAAGTATCAAAAGTGGTACAGTCATGGAAAGCAGCAACTTACCGATCAGAGTATGGATGATGGCCATCACTTTCATCACAGCTACCAAGAAGGGGTTCAGTGCAGCCGAACTCCAAAGGCAACTGGGAATGAAGCGTTATGAACCGGTTTTCAGGATGTACCATAAGCTCAGGGTAGTCATGGGAAAACGTGATGATCGCTATAGACTTGAAGACATGGTTGAATACGATGAAGCGTTTGTGGGAAAGTCTACCAATGCGAAAGTCCGAAGTAAACTCAAACGGGGTCGTGGCAGTCAAAAACAGTCTAAAGTGGCTGTTATGGCCGAATCGACGGTTTTAGAAAACCCTGAGTCGGGAAAGTCTGACAAGAGCTGTAGGTACTTCAAAATGAAGAAGATAAAGAACTTGGAAGCTAAAACTGCACAAGCTTTGATCAAAGAATACATTGATTCTAACTCCGTGCTTCAAACAGATAAGAGTACCATCTTCTCAGATCTGAGTGATTGTATTGATGTTCATGTCAGAGAGGTCTCCGGAACCGAGGAAGGTAATTTTAACCTCAAATGGGTTCACATTGCCATCAGTAACTTAAAGAAACACTTGCAAACTTACCATATGATCAGTGAACGAATGATGCAGAATTACCTGGACGAGTTTTGTTACAAACTCAACAGAAGATATTTCGGTCAAAAACTCTTTGACAGACTCATTATTGCTTCGATTTAATCATACTGGCAAGATTGCGGATATACATATTAAAAAATAGCGAATGCTGAATGTCGAATAAAGAATATCGAAGTTTCTCCTATCCGACAACTGACAACCGAAATCCTACCCAATTTTGATTCCATACTTTCCCAGTAAACCCGGCAGTCCATCCAAGTCGAAAAATGCGCCTTTGATCCGGTTCAGTTCGGGGTCGATGGAAAAGTTTTGGGCGTTTCGGAAATCAGCTTTTTCTAGAACAGTTCGGTCAAAAATCACTCCAGTGAGATCAGAATCTCTAAAACTCCCACCACTCACATCGGCTTGAGTAAAACTTGCTTCACGCATTCGGCAGGAATGAAAGCTTGTTTTTTTGATCTGGAGATTGAAGAAACTGCAGTAATCGAGCTGACAGCTATCGAAGCTGAACTCTAATAAAAATGGATTGCAAGTATGAAAATGAACGCCCAGAATCTTACAATCCTTAAAAGTCACTTGTTGAAAACCGGCTTTGAACACCTTCATATTGCTGAGATCACAGCTGGTAAACGAGCAGCTTTCGAAGCTGAATCCACTGAGATCCAAACCTGAAAAATTACATTGATTGAATACGCAAGCCTCATATTCTCCTTTTTCAAGTGCTTCCTTCGTGAAGTCTTTGTTTGGAAAGGTTTGGTTGGAATGATAAGACATTGTAGTGATAAATTCTTGGAAAAGTGGTCGAAGTCTTCAGGATCTCGCAAATCGTATTTCGTAATTCATAAATCTACAATCCTGCCAAATCCCATTTTCGGATTGTTTCTTCGATCAGGCTAGACACTTTTGCATTAACTTTTTGGAAGTACTCTTTGGCTTGGGTTTCATTGAAATTAGGATAGCCCTGCCCTTCCTGATACAGTCCGATACTGGATGGAAAAGGAACTGCAGACCAAGTCCCGGTCTTCGGATAGGCAGTGGCCATATCGTCGTTATATTTTTCCTTATGAACCAAAGTCGGGTCTATCGCCTGAATGTAGGCTGTCTCATTCAGTCCGGCATGTCCGCCATCTTCCTTGAACACTTCCATGGTAACATCTGAGGCATAAGACCACCAATTGATCACCAGTGTACGGATGCCAAGCTCATTGGCAACTTCTCCTGCTATTTTCTGAAGTACGGCAGTTTGTCCGCCCCCATGACCATTTAGAATGATGATATTTTTGAAGCCATTTTTGGCTAGGCCTTTCAAAATATCTCTAATAAATGGGGCGTAAGCTTCTTCAGTGATCTGAAAAGCTCCCGGGAAAGCGGCCATGCTTCCGGTGATACCATAATTCAAGGTAGGGGCGATTAGCGCATTCAGCTCAGTTGCAATTGCTTTTGCCATGGCAGTGGGAGCAGTATTGTCGGCACCGTTATTTATTACGCCATGTGGCTCGAGCGTTCCTGTTGGCAGCAGAACTGTATTGATTTTCTCAGGAACGAAATCCGCGAATTCCATCCAATTGATCCGATCCATCTCACGGGTGGAAGGGTTTTGCTGCGCAAAGGAAAAGCTGATGAGGCAAGAGAAAAGGAGGAATGAAAAAGTGAATTTCATAAATTTCAGGGGTTGATAAAGTGGGTTTTGATCAGGAAGATAAAAATTTGATTCAAGAAATTCAGTAAAAACTGATCGAATACAAACAACAGGGATTAAGCTCAGGCGATCGAATCAGGTCAGGATGATCAAAATCTCTGAGATAGTTTAAACCAATTTTTCCCATAACTCTGATAGAAGCCAGGTTGTCTTTGGAAGCAATAGAAAACACTTCTTTGATTCCTTTTTTCTTAGCAGACTCTATTACTCGCATGGCTCCCTCACTGGCAAATCCTTGGTTCCAAAATCGCTTATCCAATCGCCAGCCGATGTCCACGCAGGGTGTAAAGTCGGCTTCAAAGGTTTTCCATCCGAGGCCAATCATTCCAATAAGCGCCCCGTTTTCTAGGGATTCGATTGCGAAATAGCAATAGCCTCTGTCTTCATACAGGTTATTCATTCGCTCCATCATTGCCTTGGATTCTTCTTCAGAAAGTGGTTTCTCGAAATAGCGCATGGTTTCCTCATCGGCATTCATCGCTGAAAAACTCGGTAGATCTGAGTCTTGCCAAAGCCGAAAACCAAGGCGGGGAGAGGTGAAGAGAAAGGAAGGGTTCATTTGAGTTCAGTTTTGTGTAATTTTTCGATTACGATCGAAAAATTGCACGTTTATTTTCGGTTAAGATCGAGAATAAATATATTTTAAACTATGACTACTGCTCGTATTCAGCTGCAGCAGGATTTGGAAGCTTTATTTATTTGTTTAAAAATTACATTGTTCTATGAGTTGGGATGTAATTAAACTTGGGTTGTTTATTTTAGGGTTAATCCTTTCAGTTTATGAAATCATTGAAATGCTAAAGCGTAAAAAGAAAGTTTCTTATCGCTCCATCGTATTTGGAGTACTCTTTCAGGTTTTAACTTTAGATAAGGTCCTTTGAATTAATTGAGTGAAGAATCAAGCTATGCAAGAATCAAAATCAAGCATGTCCTTAAAAAAAGCGCTAGATAAAATCAGTTGGGTCAACGTTTTAATTTATGTTGGATATTCGATCTATTGGAGATGGTTTGGAGAATCGGTGATTTACCAATTGGTCTTGACGCTGTTGATTTTGGGAAATCTCAGCTTCCTGACCGGGAAAGTATATCAGTCCGTTTCATTTGGAGAAACCCTTCGTCCCTTTCGATTCCGGATCTTTTTCCACTATATAATCAATGTGGGATTGCTTTTGATGATGTGGCATTTTTTGAATGTCTTTTCCAACTCTTAATTTTAAATTCTTTTACACCGCCATCCCATTAAAAGGATTGAATCTTCGTCTTCCCACACCCATACCCACCGCTCGGCAGACGCTTTTTTCGCCAAACTTCCCATTGATTTTGTCCAGCGCTTGATAGAGGTTGATCTGCTCCTGCGTGTCTTCGAAAAGACTGATCTGATAGTTGCCATAGACCAGTGAGCTGAAGCGAATGCCAATCAGCCGGATTAGCATCCGGCGATTGTAGAGCTTGCGAAAGAGCTCCTTTACCAGCGGAATCAGCGTATGATCAGCCGAAGAGTAGGGGATGCGCTGCTGTGTCGTATGCGTATCGAAATCCGAGTAGCGGATCTTTACACTCACACAGGCTGAGAGTTGGCCATTTTGGCGCAGTTTACCGGTGAGTTGCTCACACATCGCCACGAGTGTTGCCTCCAGCATACGTACGTCGATGGTGTCCTGCTCAAAGGTGTTTTCCGTCGAGATGGACTTCGCTTCGGAGTAGGGCGTGACGGGCGAGGTATCGATTCCATTTGCTTTTTCCCAGATCATCGTACCATTTTTCCCGAAGGTTGCCTGCAGGAGTTCGGCCGGCATTTGCTGGAGTGTAAATACTTTTTTTACCCCCATATTATAGAGTGTCTGGGAAGTCTTTTCGCCGATCATCGGGATCTTGCGCACGGATAGCGGAGCGAGGAAAGGTTTCTCTTCGCCTAGTAGAATCTGCTTGGCATTATTAGGCTTGGCCTCGCCGGTAGCTACTTTGGAGACGGTTTTATTTCCTGATAGTCCGAGGGAAATCGGCAAACCGGTTTCCTTGATAATGCGTTCTCGGATCTGCTGGGAAAGCTTGAAGCAGCCAAAAAACCGATCCATTCCGGTCATGTCGATGTAGAATTCATCAATGGATGACTTCTCGAAAAGCGGCACTTCCTCTCGGATGATCTCGGTGACTTCGTGGGACTTTTGGCTGTACTTCTCAAAGTCACCCCGGATGATCAGTGCCTCGGGACAAAGCTGCCTCGCTGTCCGCATAGGCATGGCCGAGTGCACACCAAACTTCCGGGCTTCGTAGCTGCAGGAAGCGACTACGCCTCGATCGCCCGAACCCCCAATCAGGATTGGTTTCCCATTCAACCGGCTATCAAACAGCCGCTCTACCGACACAAAGTAGGAGTCCAAATCCATGTGCACAATATTCCGCTTCACTTCCATCTCTAATTGTTGATTAAATTGACATTTTATTGTTTATAATTTAATCAAAATTTTTATATTTGAGGAAAGGGATTTAGGGATTGACGGAGGTTGGCAGAAAGATAAAAATAGAGACCGAGTACGTCATTGCGCGGACACTCTTCTATGTCGTATTTTGAGGCAAAAGGGTTCACAAAGCAATCTGTACAAGAAAGCACGAGATTACTTCGGATTGGGGGGTCTGTTCGTCAGTAATCTGATGTCGTTTCAATCCTCGTAATGACGTCAGCTTTGAAGTGATGCTAATTCTGAATTTATTCTAAACAGTAAAAAAATGACTCTAAACACAAATATTAAACTCCTACGAAAGCAGAAAGGACTTACCCAAGAAACCCTTGCCTCAGCCATTGGGATTTCTCGATCTAAGCTTGCAGGATACGAATTGAATGTGAATCCTCCTTTGGAAACACTGGTGAAAATTTCTGATCACCTCAGTGTATCGGTAGATATCTTGCTTCGTGAAGACTTAACTTCGTATTCTGAGTATAAGCTCCGTGAACTTTTGGAGACGGATCAATTTCTTCGTGGACGAAAGCTGCGAATCCTTACTACCACGGTAGATGATCAAGGTAGAGAGTTGATCGAGGTAGTCTCCCAGAAGGTAAAAGCGAGTTATTTGGCAGGCTTTTCGGATCCGGAATTTATTTCCGAATTGCCTCGTTTTGCCCTGCCTTTTCTTCCGATGGATAAGAAGCATCGGGTTTTTCAGGTAGATGGAGATTCCATGCTACCGATACCGGATGGGGCTTGGATTGTCTGTGAATACATAGACGACTGGCTGGGCGTCAAAGATGGAGAGCGATATGTCATCGTCACCGAACAGGATGGGATCACATTTAAAATCGCTTACAACCGAATTACAACCGAACAAAAACTACTCCTTTGTTCTGCCAATCCCATCTATCCGCCTTTCCAAGTCGATATTGAACAGGTGCGGGAAGTATGGCGGTATCGGTTGGCCATGAGTTGAAATTATTATAGAAATATGATTGAAATAAAGTTGAAATACACCCCTCTTCGGCCGGTGAAATAATAGGTTCGCATTCTATTTTGCGGAGCGTATTTCAACGAAGTTCTATTTCATGAAGTCTGTTTTCTAAAATTTATCTTTTAAAAAAAAATGCTCATTATCTCTTCTCCCTTGGGAAATATTTTTCTTTCAATTCAAGACGATTCTATCTCAGAACTTCGATTTACGACTGAGGAAGTTTCTATAGAACCATTCAATAGCCTTTTGTCGGAGGCGAAAAAGCAGTTGGATGAGTATTTTTCGGGTAAACGTAAGTCCTTCAACTTACCGGTGCTGCTATCGGGGACTCCGTTTCAGTATCAGGTATGGTCGGCAGTCAACAAAATTCCGTTTGGGGAGACCACTTCTTATTTGAAGCTTTCTCAAGCATTGGGAAAGCCCGCTGCCATCCGGGCGGTTGGCGCTGCCATCGGAGCAAACCCAATCTTGGTGATCATCCCCTGCCATCGAATCATCGGAACAAATGGACAACTCACCGGCTATGCAGGAGGACTGGATCGAAAAGAAAAGTTGCTGGAGCTAGAGGGAAGGCCGCGGCAGGCAAAGCAGGCTAGTCTTGATTTTTAACAGATTAATCCTTCAACTCAACGATCACCTCGATCTCCACTGCTATGTTATTTGGTAAGGCAGCTACCCCCACTGCAGATCGGGCATGCTTTCCGGGCTCTCCGAAGACTTCCACCATCAGATCAGAGAATCCATTTATCACTTTTGGGTGATCCGTGAAGTCCGGTGCAGAATTGACCATTCCAAGCACTTTGACAAATTGCTTAATTCGACTTAGATCACCTCCAGTAGCAGCTTTCAACACGGCTATAATTTCTATTCCTGTCTCTCGAGCTGCTTGATAGCCCTGCTCAATGGTCAAATCATCACCAACTTTCCCGAAAACGTCTGGCCCATTTCCAGCCAGATAAAGCGTATTTCCCACTTGCCGCCATTTGACATAAGTTCCCATAGGCTGCCCGACTTCTGGTAAGGTGATTCCTAGTTCTTTGATCCGAGCATCGGGCGATGATTGTGCATTGGCAAAAAAAGGAGTGGTGAAGAGAACTGCGATCAGGGCAAAAAGATAGCGTAATTTCATAGTATGGTGATTGATTTGTTTTTCTAAGCTAATCGATTCTCTTTACATTTAACAATCTGAAACCTCAATAAGTAGAACTCGTGGATCAAGTTGAAATATTACCCTACTCACCAGCTTATAACTCTGCCTTTAAAGCAATCAATCAAGCGTGGGTAGAATCGCTCTTTTCTTTGGAGCCCTTGGATATTGCACAGTTTGAGAAGCCGGAAGAGACAATTGTAAAAACTGGCGGAACGATCATTTTTGCAAAACTGGGGGAGGAGATCGTTGGCACGGTGGGCTTATATAAGTCTGGTGAGGATACCTTTGAAATGATCAAAATGGGAGTGGATCCGAAAGCTCAAGGAAAGGGAATCGGTATGCTTTTAGGCCAATCCATCATTGCTAAAGCAGCTGAAATGGGGGGCAAAAAAGTGACTTTATACAGTAATTCAAAACTAAAAGTAGCGCTTCATATCTATGAAAAGCTTGGTTTTAAATCTGTTACTCCAGAATCAGGCAAATATTGTCGGTGCGACATAAAGATGGAAATAGACCTTTAATCCTCCTTTTTGCTAATTTTTTATCATAAGATTAGCTGATTTTTGCCATTTGAAAAGGATAGGAATGTGTTCAAATTGAGTATCAATCAATTTTGAAAGCATTATGAAAAAGATCCTTCTTCCATTTGATTTCTCATTCTACTCACTTGCAGCATTAAAAACTGCTCAGAAAATCAGTTCTAAATCTGAAGCTGAAATCATTTGTATCACAATTATTCCATCAGAGGTAGATTGGGATTTGCTCTCAGATGATGCCAAAAAAGGTCATTCTGAAATAATCGATGAATATGAGGAAGCAAAAGAAGTTCTTCCTGAATACATTCAAGTAATTGCCCCTACAAAAGCTTCAATACGACAAATCATTCGAATAGGAGTTCCCAATGAGTTAATCTTACGAGTAATTCAGGAGGAAAACGTGGCTTTAGTTGTGCTTGGTGTGTACGGGAAAGGATATTTAGAGGGAAATTTTATAGGCTCCACCCTACAAAAAGTACTTCGAAAAGCCACTTGTCCTGTCTTGGCGGTAAAAGAAGCATTGGATGGGAATGACTTTCGGAAGGCCGCTTTTGCATCTGATTTTAGTCCCAAAGCCAAATTGGCATTTGATAAAATCAAACCTTTCATTAAGCTTTTCAAAAGTAGCGTTCATCTATTCTAGGTCAATATTTTCGCTCCTTTTAGGGCTACCTCAGAAATTACTTTTGGGATGAATGCTTTCATGAAAGGGAATGATTGCTTTTGCTGCATCTTAGCATATCAAATGGATTATTCTCCTCACTGGCGATCGTAGCCATGCGCCGACTTATCAAATTGGTACAACTGAAACTATACTCTTTAAGAGTGATTTGGGCGTATTGAGTTTGAAATACTAGTCTACCAGAACCTGAATTGTTTCTCATTCACTCGGTTTCTGAAAATCCAGTTGTCGAAAATATCTTTGGACAAGCTGATTTCCACACCAAGATTTATCGTTAAATAGCCATCGAAGCGGTGGGTTAGTCCAGAACCTCTTCGGATTCTACCTCCATTACTTAGGATTTTATCTACATCTGGGAGTCCGTTGTCATCGATAAAGCTAGGATTTCTAATGGCTAAGCGTAGGCGGTCAGGGTTGTTTCCAGTGACATAGTCGTCCACTAGATCAAGGTAAAATTCGCTAACATTATAGGCTGAGATGTCATCCATATAATCAGTAAAGGTCCATCTGTAATTACCTTCTAAAGTCAGATTCATGTACACATTCGCTTTGTATTTTAATCCAATGCCTGTTGGGATGACCAAAATGTATCTCTCGTAAGGATTGTCTTCGAGTTGGAGTGGTCGGAGATCAACCCAATTGCCATCTAATTGGGTTTCTGGGTTATTGGTAGACATACCCAGACCTGCAAAAATATAGGCATTCCAGAGCGGATTATTAATATTTTGAGTTTTTACTGGGAATAAGTAATACTCTACTATTCCTGTTAGCTCCCAGTTTTGAGCTCTAAATGTTAGGTTTCTCGATGTTCGATTAGCCCTAGGGTCAGAAGGCAAATCTGAACCAGACATTTTTACGTAAGAAGCTTCTCCTCTAGCTCTTAAGTGAGTCCCGAAAGTGTAATGGAAGGCAAAGCTAGCATTCCATTCAGGCTGAACTCCCTCATTATACTTCCAAAAGGAATAGAGCTCTCCAAAATACTGAGTGGGTCCAATGCTTGCTGATATCGACCATGGTTCCTCAAAACGATATCGGTAAAAGCTTTGTGAGTACGCAGAGAACGAACCTAGAAAAAGTAAAATGAGTACTGCTTTTTTCATAAAAATTTAATCTCAGATCACAATCCGCTATTAATTCGAAATTAGACCTTATTTATTAATTTTTCAAATCCTGAACCCAGGTTAAGATCTCGTTGCGGGAAAGGAATCTCCACACCTTCCTCTTTAAATTTTTGAAAGATTTCATAATATAATTGACTTTTGAGGACTTTAGGTCGGTTGATGTATTCGGAAGTCCAAACCCGAAGGCTGAAATTAAGACTGCTATCTCCGAATTCATCAAATAATACATCAGGCTCTGGTAGATTCAAAACACCGCTGTTATTCTTTGCTATTTCTAATAAGATCTTTTTTATTTTTTGAGGATCTTCTTTATAGGAAACTCCAACAGGGAAATTAAATCTGATGTTTCGGTCGTTATGAGACCAATTTATTACTTGGCTGTCAATAAATTGACTATTTGGGACAATTATGCTGATGTTGTCATTAGTCACAATCATAGTGGAACGCGCTGAGATTTTGATGACATCTCCGGAAACATCCCCGACTTCTATTCGGTCACCTTCCTTGATTGGTTGCTCAAAAAGTATGATTAGACCACTGATAAAGTTGTTGGTGATGTTTTGTAAACCAAAACCAATACCCACACCTACAGCACCAGCCAAAATACCAAAGGCACTCAAATCAAGGCCATTGGTTTGGAGAATAGAAAAAATACCTGCTAAGATTAAGAAGTATTTCACCATTGTTCCAATGGACTTCCGAGTGCCTATATCCAATCGATACCTACTGAGAATCTTGTTGATGATGAGTTTTCGAATCCACTCAGCTCCGACAAAAAGTATTGTGAAGGAAAGAATCAACGTAAGTAATAATCCAATGGTCAATTTTGAATCACCTAGATTGAATAGGCTCATGTTCATTATTTCCTCGAGCCATTCGTAGACACCTTTGGCTTTTTCTTTTGCTACTTCGTTAATATTTTGTCCCATCTATTTAATCGACAATCCCTTCAAAATTAGTGGTTTATTTTTGAAATATTTATTAATTCTACCTTATAACATTAACAAAAAAATAAGCCAGATTGATTTTTCTTACCTTTTTGTAAGAAATTCCTATGCCATATTATTAGATAGTTTTGGCTAATTTTGTCTCATGAGTAAACACAGAGAAGAACTAGAGCATCGACTCAAACTTCGGAATATAAAGCTTTCTGATTACGATAATATTCGTGAAATAATGATTTCAATCTATCGGAATCAAGGTGGAGCTTGGACCAAAGCAGAGTTGAAAAACCAATTGAAAGCCTTTCCGGAAGGCCAGATTTGTATCGAGGATAATGGTATAGTGGTTGCTGCTGCCCTTAGCCTTATCGTAGATTATGCGCAATTTGGGGATAATCATACTTACGATCAAATAACCGGCTTTGGTAAATTTGATACTCATGATGAGGATGGAGATACGCTTTATGGAACTGATGTTTTTGTACATGCAGATTACCGAGGAATGCGAATTGGTAGAAGATTGTATGATGCGCGAAAAGAACTTTGCGAAAATCTAAACCTTAGATCTATCATTGCCGGTGGTCGAATCCCAGGCTATTCCAAATTTGCAGATGAGATGACCCCTCGTAAATATATCGACCTGGTTAAAAATAAAGAGGTTTTCGATCCAGTGCTTTCTTTTCAGCTTGCCAATGAATTTCACGTCCGAAAGGTGATCACTAAATATTTGCCTTCTGACCTTGATTCACGCGCTTATGCCACACTTTTAGAGTGGATTAATATCTATTATGAAAAAGACGAAAAACTAATCGGAAATAAAAAAACAATCGTGAGATTGGGCTTAGTACAATGGAAAATGCGTCGTTTTTCGAATGTTGATGACTTGATGCAGCAAGTGGAGTTTTTCGTAGATACAGTATCTGGATACAAAGCAGACTTTTGTCTGCTTCCGGAGTTTTTCAACGCCCCGCTTTTGGCAGAGTTCAATGATATGGATGCTTCAGAAGCTATTCGGAATTTGGCTGATTACACAGATGAGATTATCAGTCGAATGAGTGATTTGGCAGTGTCCTACAACGTAAACATTATCGCAGGTTCCATGCCTGAATATGACGGTAAAAAACTCCGGAATGTTAGCTACCTCTGTCGAAGAGATGGTACTCAGGATAAACAATACAAATTGCATATCACTCCTGACGAAGCATCCTATTGGGGTATGCAAGGAGGTAATGGCATAAATGTCTTTGAAACAGACGCTGGTAGAATCGGTATTTTGATCTGTTATGATGTAGAATTTCCTGAGCTAGGAAGAATATTAGCTGAGCAAGAAATGGACATCTTATTTGTTCCATTTTGGACCGATACTAAGAATGCCTTCTTGCGAGTAAATACATGCGCTAGATCTCGGGCTATCGAAAACGAATGCTATGTAGCAATTACTGGCTCTGTGGGTAATCTTCCTAAAGTGGAGAATATGGATATTCAGTATTCTCAGGCTGCAATTTTCTCACCTTCTGATTTCTCTTTTCCTCATGACGCTATGGTGGCTCAGGCTTCAGAAAATGAAGAGACTATAATAGTGGCAGATGTGGACTTGGATCTACTGACGAAGCAGCGGAAAACAGGAAGTGTACGAAATCTCGAACAACGAAGACTGGACTTATATTCGATCCAATGGAAGCAGAAAAAATAATATCCAAATATTTCGCCAATGTTCCGGCTGAAATCTTTGAGCGGGCCGCAAAGATTCGGCTTCTAATCACAGACATCGATGGAGTAATGACTGACGGGGGAATCATATATGATAATGATGAGCGGGAGTATAAAAAATATCAAGTCAAAGACGGGTTGATTGTTCATCACTTGCGTCGAAATAAGCTTATGGTGGGAGCGATCACCGGCCGAGAATCACCGGTAGTAGTGAATAGATGTGAGGAGTTAAAGTTTGATTTTCATTACCATGGCGTTAAAAACAAGGGTAAGAAATTTCAAGAAGTACTCGAGATTTTGGAGATTGGGGCCGAAGAAGTGGCCTACATCGGTGACGATCTGATTGATTTGCCGATATTAGCCAGAGTTGGTCTAGCTCTTTGTCCTTCGGATGCATTAGAATATATCAAACCCTATTGCCACTATGTTTCCAGATTTGCCGGCGGAAATGGTGTATTCAGAGAAGTAGGAGATTTGATCTTGCATGCCCAAGGATTCCTAATCCCTATCATAGAAAAATTAACTCAAAAAGAAGATGAACAGAGCTGATCAAATCATGAAAATCACTGATTCGGTGATTTTGGGCCAAGATAAGCCAGTGTTATTCTCAGGACCTTGCGCCGTAGAGAGTTTTGATATCTGTTTGGAGATCGGGACTAAAGTGAAAGCTTGGGCAGATCAACATGGCTTTTCATACGTATTTAAAGCTTCTTTTGATAAGGCTAACCGAACCTCATCTGGTTCATTTCGGAGTATTGGAATGGATAAGTCGCTAGAGGTTTTGCAGCGTGTTGGGAAAGCACTTCAGGTTCCTTTAGTCACAGACATTCATGAAAGCTATCAAGCTGCAGAGGTTGCAGAGGTGGTGGATGTGCTTCAGATTCCAGCATTCCTTTGTAGACAAACCGATTTGCTTTTAGCGGCAGGAAATACGGGTAAGGCAGTTAAAATCAAGCGCGGCCAATTCATGGCGCCGGAAGACATGCAGTATGCCGTGTCAAAAGTACGGTCGACTGGCAATGAAAACGTCTGCTTGACTGAACGTGGATTTTCTTTAGGCTATCATAATCTAGTAGTAGATATGCGTGGCTTGCCCATTATGAGACAATTTGCTCCAGTGGTTTTCGATATTACTCATTCTGTACAGCAACCTGGTGGACAGGGAGGTTCGAGTGGAGGTCAGCGGGAGTTCGCTCCTGTCTTGGCTCGTGCAGCAGCGGCTACTGGGATTGACGGATTTTTTATTGAGACCCATCCTGAACCGGCTAAAGCACTAAGTGATGGCCCAAATTTGATTCCACTTCATCGTATGGGTGACTTTTTAGAAATGTTGAAAGCCGCTTGGACTTTAGGTAGGAAGTATCAGGACTTTGAAGTCCAATAGTAATGATTGCTTGGTTTATTGAGCTCTTAATTCTATTTGAAGGATTGCTTATTCAAAATGGGTATTCTTCTCAAATAACTGACCAAATCAGGATTCGTCTAGAATCAGATCAGCCAGGTGAGAAGATTGAAATTCGAGGGACTTCATTGAAAAGTATCGATGAAATTCAACGCTTTTATGGCGGTCAAAATTTTGAGTAAATCTGGTCAAGGAATGGGATGCTTACTGAATTAGCCTAAAAAATGCGATTTGAGATTTATCAATCCCAATTCGATGGTTTAAATCTTGTAGGCTACAATATTGAGCTAATAGAGTTGAATTTCTAAGCTTTTGAATCCAATAAAAAAGTAGAATTGTGAATAATCCGGGAGATGTAGCCGATTTAGACATGTTGTTGAGCGACGCGTTCTTTTATTTATCCCGTCAGTTAGAATTAGGCGAAATTTATCCAGCCTCATTAAAATCACGTCCAAAACTAATAATTTGGACTATGACGCCCTACTTATTGAAGGTTACAATTCAGGCGATATTCGTAGACAACTCGAAAAACTCTATCTTGATTTCGCCATGTATAGAAAGGATAGAGAAGTATTGAGAGCCCTTGATGAGTGATGAAAAACAGATACACTGTACTGCCAACGGATCTATATTGATAAAATTATCAATATAGGAGATGAGAACAATTCAATCTCTGTGCTTAAACAAAGGTTAAAATTCCAAGGATATCTGAATGATTATCCGCTAATAAGTGAAAAGCGTTACGATTCTACCATGTGGCTTGGGGTAAAATCTTTTCAAAAAAATAATGGAATGGAGGCCGAGGGTGTTATTGAGAGCATGACTGTTCAAGCCTTGAATGCATCTCCAACAGATCTGATGGATTAAACCGCTTTGAATCTAGAGCGGCTAAGATGGCTTCCAGAAACGGTGAAAGCTGGAGAATTTATTCTAGTCAATATTGCGAATTATCAATTGGATTTTTTGAGTAATGCAGACACCTTATTTTCAGGGCTAGTGATTGTAGGAACGCAATACCACGAATCACCCATCTTCATAGCAGAGATGAGCTATATCGTTTTTAGTCCTTATTAGAATATCCCCTATTCGATCACTAAGAATGAGATTATGCCTAGAGTGAGAAGAAACTCAAACTACCTCAGCCAAAAAAAATATGGAGGTGGTGACTAGTTCAGGCAAGCTAGTGGATCCCAAAACGATAAATTGTTCAGCTAAATCATTCCCATATTTGGTGCGACAAAAGCCAGGAGAAAGTAACTCTTTAGGGTTAGTGAAATTTATGTTTCCTAATAAGCATTATGTCTATATCCATGACACACCGGCTCACGCTTTATTTGATAAAAGGGATCGAGCCCTAAGTCACGGTTGTATTCGTATAGAAAACCCAGCAGATTTTGCTGCGCTAGTGCTAAAAATGATCTAAATTGGAATTCTGTTACAATCGGTGCAGTTACGCATCAGAGCAAAGAGGAAATCGTAAAACTGGATCGAAAAATTCCAGTTGTGATTCTTTACCTTACTTTTTTGGCAGACGCACAAAGGAATGGTCATTTTCGACCGGATATTTATGAGGGGGATGCTGTGGTGATTCAGTTACTCCGAAATTAAGGTTGGAGTAGAGGAGAGTTTTCTAGGTAATTTTCATTTTTTGCAAAGACAAATAAAAGTGAGCCCTCTTTAATCAAATTGACGGCTTTGGTTGAAAGTTTTGTTGTTAATGCTGTACAGCCTAGACTTCTTACCAGCCCTCCATTGATTTTAGCAAAAGCCTCTCTGGCATAATCTGCTCCATGAATGACTATAGCCCGATTTCTGGCTTGATCATTAACTCCTTTTTCTAATCCATCCAAACGCAACGAGAAGCCATGTTTGCCGATATATGTCTCTCTAGTCTTATAGAAACCCAGACTACTTTGGAAAGATTCTGGTCGGTCGGAAAATTTGCTTACTACTAGTTCTCCAGAGTTTTTACCATGAGCTACAACTGAGTTCAGGAGGATTACCTTTTCATTGAGATCAATTATCCAAAGTCTGCGCTTAGTTGAGGGAAGGCTAAAATCAATAGTTGTAAGCAAAGGTGATTTCAACTCCTCATCCATTTTCTCCCAACCTGAATAGGCTAATATGAAGATTTCTTCAGAAGGGAAACTTCCATCAGTATTAATTAATGTAAGATAGATTTCAGAAATGGGATCATTCTCCGTCGTAATTGGAATTGCCCCTAATGAATCAATAGTGGAAAGGCTATTCAAGAGAAGTAATACTGATAAGAAGAAAGAAAACTCATAAATAGGTTTTTTAACCCAAAGACAATGCTAGTATTTTATTTCTGAGACTTATTTGGTTTGGTCCCTAAAATTCTGATGTAAATCAAATAATCCCAATTCCAATAAATTGAACCTCCAGAAATTAAAGTTGGTTTGAAGGAGTAGGTGTTTTAGGCGAGCGATGTGCGCCAATTATTATTCTGTATTTTTACGGATATAGACCAAAAAACAATTTGTTGAATAGCAAGCGTTTAAACTTCTTGTTTAATGAATTTTAAAAAAAATTAAACATAATAATAAAAACAGGGTTCAACACACAATGAAAGTATCCGTATTCAGAAGAGAGCATTTCAATGCTGCGCACAGACTTAATAATTCTTCATGGAGTGAAGAGAAAAACAAGGCCGTTTTTGGAAAGTGTAATAATGCTAATTACCATGGACATAATTATGATTTGTTTGTGGAATTGATTGGTGAAATTGACCCAGAGACTGGTTATGTCTATGACATGAAAATCTTGAGCGACCTTATTAAGGAATACGTTTTAAATAAATTTGACCACAAAAACTTAAACTTGGATACCGATGAGTTCAATCAACTTAACCCTTCCGCTGAAAATATTGCAGTGGTTATTTGGAATATTTTGAGGGAAAAAATTGATCGGAAATTCGAATTAAAGATTCGACTTTATGAAACAGAAAGAAACTTTGTTGAATACAATGGGAATTAAGAGTTCCAGCTCCTCTTTTGAGGAAATAGGAGAAGATCACGTAGGAACATCATTTGAAACTCCCCTAAGAGAGGATGCATTTGAGATGGATGATGAGCTCAAAATTGAATTAATAGAAAAGCATTTTCGCGAGATTATGCATATCATGGGACTGGATCTTACCGATGACAGCCTAAGAGGCACACCACATCGTGTTGCTAAAATGTATATTAAGGAGGTTTTTAGTGGGTTAAATCCTAAAAACAAGCCTGCCGCAAAGCTTTTTGAAAATAAATATAAATACAATGAGATGCTTGTGGAGAAGGATATTACGTTCCACTCCCACTGTGAACATCACTTTGTGCCAATTTATGGTAAAGCTCACGTCGCTTACATTTCAAATGGTGATGTGATCGGACTCTCTAAAATCAACAGAATTGTTCAATATTACTCTAAGCGCCCTCAAGTACAAGAACGTCTCACAATGCAAATTGGAAGTGAATTGAAAGAGGCCTTGGGGACAGAAGACGTAGCGGTGATCATGGATGCCTACCACATGTGTGTGAGTTCCCGTGGAGTTCAAGATACTAATAGCTCTACAGTGACTTCGTTTTATTCAGGAAAATTTCAACACGATGAGCAAACTCGACTGGAATTCATGAAATACATTGAGCTTAAAAAATAATAATTTAGGGGACTAAGCCAACATAAAACCGGATTTCTATCCGGTTTTTTTTTGTCTCTTTCTAAACAAAAGTCATCATAAACTACTTTTAAGAAACATATGAAAGATAAAAATATTGTAATTATCGGAGGGAATTCTGGCATTGGAAAAGCGATAGCGGCTGACCTTTCTTCAAAAGGAACTAATCTTTTTTTGTATTCCAAAAGTGGTGATGGCACAACGGCTTTGGATATTTCGTCAGATTTTGATGTAATTCCTAATCTTCCTGAGGTCATTGATGGACTGGTATATTGTCCGGGTACAATTAACCTAAAGCCTTTTCACCGTATTTCTATTTCAGATTTTCAAAAAGAAATGGACATTAATTTTTTTGGTGCAGTTCGAGTGCTTCAAGCTTGCTTGAAAGGTTTGAAAAAGTCTGATTCTGCTTCGGTTGTGTTATTTAGTACCGTCGCGGTTCAGACCGGGATGGGTTTCCATGCAGGTATTGCTTCGGCCAAGGGTGCTATTGAAGGACTGTCACGATCATTGGCGGCCGAGTGGGCACCTAACAAAATTAGAGTAAATACAATTGCACCATCCTTGACTGATACTCCATTGGCATCTAACTTACTTTCAACTCCTGAGAAAAAAGAATCTTCAGACAAAAGACATCCCTTGGGTCGTGTTGGTACATCAGAAGACATTGCAAAAGCAGCTAGTTATCTCTTATCGGAAGATTCATCCTGGATGACAGGTCAAATTCTTCACCTGGATGGTGGAATGTCTTCTCTAAAATAATTTGTTAAAACAAATGTGCCCATTATTTGTAATTAGTATGGGTATAGTCCCGTGAAGAACGAAATGTGATTATGAAGACACCACCTGAATCATTCTTATTGTTTAAGGAAGAATTGAGGAAAGCCCAGCTTGAGAAAGATCGATTGAAATCAGAATACGATAAAAATATTTCTGAAGTTAATAAAGAGTTGGCGAGACTTAAGGAGCAAATCCAAGCTCAGCATGAAATGCTACGTACTACCATTGATTATGCATCTAACCTTGAGGAAAAACTCTCCCAGATTAAGAAAGATGTAATCGATTCCAATTCTCAAAAAAATAAATCTGTTTTTTAATAAAACACATTTGTCATGAACGAAACTCAAATTCCAACAAAAACAAAAGATTTTACATTAGCTTTTGAAGTCCGATACGCAAGAGTTTTGGTGAGCCCCGCTAAGCGAATAATCATTTGCGAATTGCTCGCTGATTACATTCCGATGGATGATTTTAAAGTTATTTTTAATCAAATTGGAGATATCGTAAAAGCCGGTTATTACGAAAAATTCATATTCGATAAGCGCTCCCTGCGAGCATTTCACCAACCAACCATGGAATGGTATTTCATTCATTGGAAAAAAGACATGCTTGAGTATGGAGTAACTAAACACCGAAAAATCCTCCCTCTTGAGAAATGGTTTGAAAAAATGGTGCAAATTGCCAAACTACAAATTTTTCAAAATTACCCCGACAACATCATTGATAAGCTTGATATTCAGTATTGTGACTCGATAGAAGAAGCGATTGCAAAATGATTAGGCATTTTGATCAGGAAGAGATTTTGGCAACAGACGCCTTCTACCGAAGAAATTTTATTAATTGTCTTTCAGGCTATAAAAGTCTCAACCTTATAGGTACAGTTAATTCGAAAGGACTCACTAATCTTGCCCCATTTTCACAGATTTTTCACATTGGTGCTTCACCTCCATTGCTCGGCATACTTTTTCGACCCCATACTGTTAAGCGGGATACACTTGAAAATATTCTAGACACAGGGTTTTTTACTATGAATCATGTAACTTCTGAATTTTATAAAGAAGCTCATTGGACTGCTGCAAGTTGGGAGGGTTCTGAGTTTGAAGGCACAGGTCTTCAGGAAGAATATTTTTCCGGATTCGAAGCCCCATTTGTAAAAGGTAGCCCGCTTAAGTTAGCCTGTTCTTTAGTCGAAACACAAACCCTGAAAGTAAATCAGACCGTGCTAGTTATTGGAAGCATTGACCATATTTTTGTAGATGAGAAAGGACTTCGAGCAGACGGTTCTTTGGATCTGAATGCTTTGGATACGGTAACAGTTTCTGGATTGGATGAATATCATAAAGGTGAAAAGCTAGCCCGGCTGAGCTATGCGAAAAAGGATCAGCAAGTAAAGGAAATTTAAGCAGAAGAAATTTTAAGTTGATTCTATTTTTTTAAACTAAAAATTTTTATTTTTAAATATCATATTCCTTTATTGCCATGAAAAAATTGTTCCTAACCATCCTTGCTTTATCTTTTTTATATTCCTGTGATTCCCCTGAAAAGGCACCAGTTTCCGAGGATATACGAGTTCCGGAGTTAGTTTTGGTAGATAGCCTTGTAGTAGATCGGTTGACCCAGTTTGACGTCGTAGACATTAATGAAGACAGCACACGCTACCTACTGTATGATTGGAGCACCAATGAGTTTATGATTTCATCTCCTTCTGGTGAGATTTTAGCTATTGCAGATCTTACAGGCGATGGGAAAAATAGCTATCAGGAAAGGTATTTTATCGGAGCCAAATTCTACGGCAAAGATCAAATCCTTATTCAGGCAAAATCTGGTGTTTTCAGTTATGATTTGAATTTCAACTTAATAGCGAAACGACCAACTACCTATTCTCTGGAAACTCGTCATGTAGACGGTAGTAGAAGCTTTAATGTTTTTGGCAGCTATATTTATACCTTTTCGATTGAGGAAAAAGATCAGGAAAGCGTTTACCCAAATGAGGAATTTAGTAAAGCTTATCCTTTTTTCACCATTCGAGATGCAGGATCTTTGGCAGTGGTCAGTTCTATTTTTGTTCCTGAAGGTTCTTCCCTATTTAAAAATCCAGGTTTTTACAATAACCTAGACCCCATTGTCCAAGTGGAAGTCAATTCCATCTTTGTCCTCTATCCAAACTCCCCGGAACTTTACATCTATGATTTGCCGTCCTTGGGATTGAGAAAATCCATCGATCTTGTGCCCAATGAGGCATTTAAAGTGGCAAAGCCTTATCGATTAAAAGAAAATTTAAGAGGTTTTTTCAATTCCCTAGCAGCAAGTGAGTATCATTATTTTGCTTTTTCAAATGGCTATCTACTTACTATGTACGATGAAGCCGCTCCTCAGGAAGAGGTAGATGCTTTGCCAAAGGACCAGGTAGGAGGAGAGGAATTTATGGCTCTTCTCAAAAAACACAAGTTCACCTACACCTATCAGATATTTAAAGAGGAGAAGAAGATCTGGGAGGGGGATTGGGATATCAGTCTTAAGGTGGTGCGAGATGTTATTTTTTCATTTTCGAAAATTGGGGAAGATCCTGATGCTCAGGAAAAAGATTTTCAAACCGTTTATTTCTATGAATTAAAGTAAACATGGCCCTTCTCGAACTCACCGAATCAGGCTTATTTTGCCCAGTTGCTGGGATTTATATTGACCCTTGGCGCGTTGTTGACCGAGCTGTGATCACTCATGCACACTCAGATCATTCGCGATGGGGCATGAAGAATTACTTGGCGCACCACCATTCGGCTGAAGTGATGAAACTTCGGTTGGGTAAGGAAATCAACCTTCAAACAGTCGATTACAATCAGCCTTTGCTCATCAATGGTGTGAAAATCTCGCTCCATCCGGCTGGCCATATTCCGGGGTCTGCGCAAATTCGCCTTGAACACAATGGGAAAATAGCGGTAGTCAGTGGAGATTATAAAGTTGAAAATGATGGGCTTTCGACCCCTTTTGAACCGGTAAAATGTCATGAATTCGTATCGGAATGTACTTTTGGTTTACCGATCTATAAATGGGAAAGTCAAACTGATATCTTCCATCAGATTAATTCTTGGTGGAAAACTAATGCTGCCGAAGGTAGAAATACGGTTTTATTTGCCTATTCTTTGGGAAAAGCACAACGCATTCTTCAAAATTTGGATCGGAGCATTGGTTCAGTATTCCTTCATGGAGCGGTATGGAATACCAATCAGGCATTAATTGCAAATGGAATTGAGCTTTGGGATGTGCCAAGAGTGACTGCCGAGTTGCCAAAATCCACCTTCAAAGGATCCCTGATTATTGCTCCACCATCGGCTATGGGGACTCCATGGATGAAAAGATTTGGATCCTATCGAACAGGAATCTGTTCGGGTTGGATGGCTGTGCGAGGAACACGGAGAAGAAGATCAGCGGATCGTGGATTTATACTTTCAGATCATGCCGATTGGGAGGGATTGGTTTCGGCCATTACGGCTACCGAAGCTGAGAAAGTTTACCTCACCCATGGAAATACGGCGTCATTTGGGCGTTTTCTTCAGGAGGAAAAGGGAATAGATGCCGTGGAGCTGAAGACGCTATTTGGGGAGGAGGAGGAATCCTGAGAATGCTAGATTTAGGTTAGCTAGTCAGCAAGTCTGGCATTTACAATTAATACTCCTGGAATAGGTATTCCAAAGGTATTGCAAATGCGCAGCTCTTCATATTTGAGTTTCCTAAATTCGATAATTAATAGGTTACCAACTTTATTCAATGCTTCATCAAGGCTGACTGCATTATAGGTCAAAGTGTCCAGATCGGTTTGCTCCTTTACTCGGGCGTCTTTTTCGAGGAATCGAATGACAGGAAGATAACAAGC
>JBLGAM010000020.1:0-40501 GCA_047612305.1 Planctomycetota bacterium
TTTCCGTTGATTCAAGTCTTCATTAAAAGCCAAGTCATTGACCGTAATTACTGCTTGATGCCAATATTCAATGTCCTCAGCGGAGCGACCTGTCCAAAGTGACGGAGATGGGTTTTGATGGTGCATATTGGAATTAGGGTTTAGTTTTTTGCTAACTTATTACTTGAATTCCAGAGTTTAAAATAGTAATGACAATGTATTCGATTTTTGGGTAAATTCATGAGTTGTTTTGCCTTATAATATCTCAGCCATGAAATTGAGCCTACTTGAGGCAGACAGGAATGACGCAAGCGACACACACTGGGATGTCCCGAAAGCTTCGGGAAAATCATGCGAGATTCCATATGTTCTTTAAAAAACAATTATAATCATATGAAAGAATATCGAATCCCTCAAAAAGAGAAAATCAATTTGGATGCGTTTAATGAACCTGAAGGAGCAGTATATACCTATGCAGATTACCTCAATTGGGACTTTGAGGAAATTGTAGAAATAATCAAAGGAAAAATTTTCACTAAAGCTGCAGCACCGAATCGTAGGCATCAGGAGGTTTCTGGGAATTTATTTGTCACACTTTTCAATTTTCTTAAAAACCATTCTTGCAAAGTTTATTCTGCCCCTTTCGACGTAAGATTTTCAACAAATCCAGCGTATTCAAAAACAGATTCAGTGGTCCAGCCAGATATTTCTGTAATATGTGATTTGTCAAAACTGGATGATAAAGGTTGTTTTGGAGCACCGGATTTGATTGTAGAAATCATTTCCCCAGGTAATAGTCGCGTCGAACTGCAAAATAAATACGAGTTATATGAGGAATATGGGGTTCGTGAATACTGGGTAGTTCATCCTACAGACTGTACCGTTTTGATTTATACCTTGATAGATGGGAAGTATCAACCTTCTCGACTTTTTACTTCAGGTGATCAAATTAAATCTGTTGTGCTACCAGATTTTAGTTTGGATTTGGAGGAGGTGTTGTGATTTTTTCAATCGATTACCAAGGATCTCCAAATCTCTTCATCTACCAAATTTGGAATAGTAACCTTAAGCTCCGGAGTTCTATCCATTTCTCGCTGAATAGCTTCCAAAGAACCTGAATTCCTCGCCCAAGCTCTTCGAGCGATTCCATTATTTACATCGTAAAAAAGCATGTTTTTTAACTTTTCCGATGCTTCTGGAGAGCCATCCAAGACCATTCCAAAACCACCATTAATCACTTCGCCCCAGCCTACTCCGCCACCATTGTGAATGGATACCCATGTTGCGCCACGGAAACTATCGCCAATCACATTTTGAATAGCCATATCGGCAGTGAATTGACTTCCGTCATAGATGTTACTTGTTTCTCGGTACGGAGAGTCGGTCCCACTGACATCGTGATGATCTCTTCCTAGAACGATTGGAGCCGTGATTTCTCCAGATTTGATTGCTTGATTGAATGCGGCTGCGATTTTTGCTCGGCCTTCCGCGTCTGCATATAGGATTCTCGCTTGGGAGCCTACCACAAGGTTATTCTTCTCAGCTTCTTCTATCCAGGTGATATTGTCCTGCATTTGCTGCTTTATTGATTCTGGGGAATGAGTCATGATTTCTTTCAAAACTTTGGCAGCAAGTTGATCTGATGTTCTCAAATCCTCTGGTTGACCAGAACTACACACCCATCTAAAAGGTCCAAAACCATAGTCAAAACACATAGGGCCTAAGATGTCCTGCACATAGGAAGGATATCTGAAATCAATCCCATTTGCTGCAAAGACATCTGCGCCAGCTCTCGAAGATTCCAACAAAAATGCATTTCCATAGTCGAAGAAATAGGTGCCTTTGGCTGTATGCCTATTAATTGATGCGACTTGCCTTTGAAGGCTTTCTTGAACTTTAATTTTGAAAAGTTCTGGATCGGAAGACATAAGTGAGTTCGATTCCTCGAAAGAAAGCCCTACCGGATAGTAGCCGCCTGCCCAAGGGTTGTGTAATGAAGTTTGATCAGAGCCTAGCTCCACAAAAATGTTTTCTTGATCAAATCGCTCCCATATATCGACAATATTTCCAATAAAAGCGATTGAAACTACCTCTTGATTGGTTTTAGCGAGTTTCGTTCGGCTGACTAATTCTTCCAAATCTTCAATCAAAACATTTACCCAGCCTTGGGCATGGCGCTTTCTTGCAGCAGTAGCATTAACTTCTGCACAGATGGTAATGCAACCAGCAATGTTTCCTGCTTTCGGTTGCGCTCCACTCATACCGCCAAGGCCAGCTGTCAAGAAGATTTTTCCATTCGGGCTTTCTCCTTTCTTTAGCTTTTTCCGAAATGCATTCATCACTGTAATTGTGGTGCCGTGTACAATTCCCTGTGGTCCGATGTACATAAATGAACCGGCAGTCATCTGACCGTATTGGGTAACTCCTAAGGCATTGAATTTCTCCCAATCATCAGGTTTGGAATAATTGGGAATCATCATCCCATTGGTAACTACCACTCTTGGAGCATTCTCAGAAGATGGGAAAAGCCCCATGGGATGCCCAGAATAAATGTGAAGGGTCTGTGTATAAGTCATTTCTGCGAGATACTTCATCGTAAGCAGGTACTGAGCCCAATTTTGAAATACCGATCCATTTCCACCATAGGTGATCAATTCCTGGGGATGTTGTGCCACAGCAGGATCAAGGTTGTTTTGGATCATCAGCATGATTGCTGCTGCCTGTATTGATTTTGCTGGATAGTCTTGGATAGGTCGAGCATGCATCATATAGTCAGGTTGAAATCGATACATATATATTCTCCCAAAATCCAGTAATTCTTTCAAAAACTCCTGAGCTAAAGTAGCATGCCACTCCTTTGGGAAATAGCGTAGTGCATTGCTCAACGCTAATCGCTTCTCTATTGGAGACAAGATATCCTTCCGTTTTGGGGCATGACTAAGTGAAGGGTCGCGCTTTTTTTTGGTAGGAAGAGAAGAAGGAATACCTTGGGTTAGTTGCTCTTGGAAAAACATGATTTACGATTTACGATGTGCGATTTGCGAGATTAAATTGAACTTCAATCACTACTTTATATTCAAACTGGTTCCTTTCAAAATTCTAAGCCTTAGGTCTAAATTGATGATTACGTTTTTTGATTTACGATTTACCCGATCGTATTGAACCTCCGCCTTGAATTTCGAATAATTTCACTTTGGCTCTTGAATCTAGGTTCTAGGCTCTTGGATCTTCTATTTAAAATCTAAAATCTTATTTCCTTTCTTCCACACCTGTGCTGGAGCGAGCTGGCCTTGATGGTAAAGAATTTCCTGATAATCTGCGATCGGGTACAAGTTGAAATCAGCAAGCATTCCCGCTGCCAAAGTTCCTCGATCCGAAAGTCCCAAGGCAGCTGCAGCTCTGAATGTAAGTCCAGCAAATACTTCGGCTGTACTGAGTTTTTCAAATGTTGCCAAAATTGATGCTTGGGCTATTAAGTTCCCCATCGGCGCAGAACCTGGGTTCCAATCGCTGGCGATGGCAAGTGAACCACCTGCATCGAGAATTTTTCGGGCTGGGGTGAAATTGCAACCAATTCCTAAGGATGCACCAGGCAAAGCCACAGCGACGACATCAGAATTAGCAAGAAGTTTGATTTCGTGATCCCCCGATACCTCTAAGTGATCTGCAGATTTGGCACCCAATTTCACTGCAAGTTCCGATCCTCCGGTGCTGAATTGATCCGCATGAATAGTTATGTCAAAACCCTGAGCCTTTGCGGCTTGCAGGTACGGAGTAATTTCTTCTACCGTGAATGCACTTTTCTCTACAAATGCATCAATGCGATTGCTCAGTTTATGAGCTTTAAGCATAGGAAAAAGATTTGCTTGGATATCAGACAAATAGGCCTCTTTAGATCCTTCAAAGTCTTTCGGTAGGGTGTGAGCTGCCAAACAAGTTGGAATAAGATCAGCGGGAGTTTTTAGCATTTGAATGGCGCTGAGCATTTTAAGCTCCTGACTTGGCATCAACCCATAGCCAGTTTTCACTTCGATAGTAGTCACTCCTGATCTGAGGTGGCTAGCGACACGAGCCGCAGTCAGTTTTTTTAACTCAGCTATAGATGTAGCTCGAGTAGCTTTTACCGTATCCCAGATTCCTCCTCCAGCTTGAGCGATTTCTAAATAAGATTTCCCAGAATTCCGCATGGCAAAATCTTGGGCCCTACTACCAGCAAAACAGCAATGTGTATGGCAATCAATCCAGCTTGGCAAGGCGACCATTGGCTCATTGAGGTGAATTTTCTTAATTTTCTGATCCTTATGAATTTTTAAAAGGGTGTTATATTCTCCGACTGCAAAAATCCGATCATTTTGGATCATAATTCCGGCATTCTCGATTACCCGGAGTTGCTTATCTTTCAATGCGCCTTTGGCAGGAAGTTCTCCCAGCGTGAGCAACTGGCGAAGTGGGCCAATTAGTTTGACGATTTTCATAGGCTTAGGTTAATATTCAAATAATGGACTCCATTGCGTACTCAAGTCCAAGTTTTCTTCAGAAGCGATTTTTTCAGCTAATTCTAATAACTCACCACTTTGGACCATAGAAATGGCGGCTTCAATATCCTCTGTCATCACTCGATCCACAGTAACTGGCTCTATTTTACTTCGAACCCGCTCATAAATTGCAGTCAGAATTTTTCCCGACTTCATCGGGGCATGAAAATCCATCGCTTGAGCAGCATAAAATAATTCTATTCCTATGATTTTTTCAACATTTCCAATGACTTGAAGCGCCTTTCTTGCTCCTATACTTCCCATACTTACATGATCTTCTTGTCCAAGTGAGGTTGGAATGCTGTCAGCGGATGAAGGAAAACAAAGTCCCTTATTTTCTGAAGCTAAAGCAGCAGTGGTATATTGTGGAATCATCAAGCCTGAATTCAAGCCTGTTTCTTTCATAAGCAATTTTGGAACGCCAGGTGTATCTCCTTCGATCGAAAGGTAAATTCTCCGATCTGATATGTTTCCAATTTCAGACGCTGCCAAGCAGGCATAATCGAGAGGCAAAGCGATAGGCTGACCATGGAAGTTTCCACCAGAAATGGTATGATCTTCAGAAATAACGATTGGATTATCTGTAACCGAATTGATTTCTATTTCAATTGTTTCTTTTAGATGAAGCCATGCATTTCGGGAAGCTCCATGAACCTGTGGCATGCAACGAAGCGAATAAGGGTCTTGAACACGAGCGCAGTTCTGATGAGAATTGACAATCTCAGAATCCTTCAGAAGGTTTAAGATCGTTTGCGCGACATGTTTATTCCCTGTGTAAGGCCGCAGTTGATGTAACTCTGGGGAAAATGGCTTGATCGAACCCATCAATCCTTCGATCATCATTGCTCCGGTGATGTCAGCGTGTTTCAAGACATTGCTTAGCCGATCGACCACCTTTACTCCGAAGGCAGCCATAAACTGGGTTCCGTTGATTAGTGCCAAACCTTCCTTTGGACCTAAAGCGATTGGCTCTAAACCAAACTGATTCAATACTTTTTCAGCACTTGTGATTTCTCCGGAAAAGTGAACTTTTCCCAGTCCTATCAATGGTAATGCTAGATGAGAAAGTGGGGCAAGATCTCCTGATGCGCCTACCGAACCCTGCATTGGAATCATTGGGGTCACGTCTTGCTCAAGCATCCAAGCCAATCGCTCTAAAGTTTCCCATTGGATTCCAGAAAATCCCTGAGCTAAGGCATGGATTTTCAAAATTAACATCAGCTTGGAAATCTCCTCAGGAATAGGATCACCTAAACCTACTGCATGACTTTTTAAGAGATTTTCTTGAAGCGTGCGAGTATCAGACGCTGAGATTCGAGTAGTACAAAGGGGACCAAATCCAGTATTTATTCCGTAAACCGCCCTATCGCCTTTCGAGATAGTAGCTACAGCTTTCGCTGATTGGGCAACTTTTTCTTGAATATCAGGATGAAATGTACCTTTTATCTCTTTTCTGGCAAGCTTTAGTGCTATCGAACTGGTTAAGTGATCTCGGCCGTAGTTGAATTTTATCATTTGAGGTAGGGATTAATCTCTATAAAATGTGATCCAATAGACCGTTCCTATTGGAACTTAAAAATACAAAATCCGAGTGATACCCTATGATACCATTATAATCAATAATTGATACCTTAGAGGCATCAATGGAGCTCAGACATCTACATTATTTTAAAGCTGTGGCTGAGGAATTAAATTTCCGAAAGGCTGCAGATCGACTTTTCATCTCCCAACCCGGGCTGAGTCGTCAGATTCGACAATTGGAAGAAGAGCTTAGCGTAACTCTCTTTGACCGAGATCAGCGGAATGTCAGCCTTACAGCAGCAGGAAGCTACCTTAAAGCAGAGGTGGATTTTCTATTAAACCATCTCGAGACGATCAAAGGACAACTGAATCAAATCCAAGCCGGTAAAATAGGGGAACTTCGCATCGGCTTCTTGGGCTCTGCATCGAATCAGATTATTCCCCGATTGATGTCAAAGTTGAATGCTTATCAACCATTAGTAAATGTGAATCTGGAAGAATTAAGTAATTCGCTACAAGTGGAAATGGTAAAAAAGGATAAGCTTGATATAGGCTTTGTCCGATTGAATTCAGTTCCTGATGAATTGGAAATGAAAACTATTGCTAGGGATTCTTTTTCATTGGTTGTGCCGACAAATCATCCGATAGCCGCCGTTGATTTCGTTTCGATGAATCAATTTAAAGAAGAGTCTTTTGTGCTTTTTTCCAGTGACTATAGCAATTTCTATTATGATCAGATTATTGGAATTTGTCGGGACGCAGGTTTTTCACCAAAGATTCAGCATAAGTCTGTTCATGCTTTGACTATTTTCAAACTTGTGGAAAGTGGGCTTGGAGTGGCTATCGTACCGACTTCAATTCAGGAAGGCTATGAAATCAATGTTCGATTTATGGAGATTCCGGATATACCGCAATTCACCGAATTGGTAGTTATTTGGAAGACGGGAAATCGAAACCCAGTCCTTAAACAAGTTTTGGCTTTGATATAATTTCTGTAAATCAAACACAATCCTGTCGTCAAGCATATTTCAAATGAGCTATTTTAGCTAATAGAACTATTTGTCGGGGAAATGTCGGGTTAAATCCGAGCTAGTTTCGCCTTAAGTCCAAATCCAATCAGAGAAATTGCCATGGTTAATCAAAATCTATATGTTATGAAACAACCAGAATTGGGAAAAAAAATCTCTGAGCTTAGGAAAGCGAAAGGAATGACACAGGAAGAACTTGTCGAAAAGTGTAATCTGAATGTGCGAACGGTGCAGCGAATAGAAGCTGGCGAGGTAACCCCAAGAAGCTATACCGTAAAAGCTTTGTTTGAAGCTTTAGGTTATCCTTGGGAAAATCAATTAAGTGAAGAGCCGGGAAGTAAAGCGAAGCCTTCGCCTATTCTTTATGCAGCGGTTGGCGCTGCGGTCATTTACTTCTTTCTTTCAATTTTAGAAATAGGAATGGAACAAGAAAATTTGGGAGGCGAAATCTCTTTTAGTTTAATTGGGTATACACTGGTTAAGACAGGATCTTATCTCTTTTATGTGGTTTTTCTTTTGGGTTGGGTGAAATTGACCGATTCCTTTCCTAATGGGATTTTAAAAATTGCCCTTTGGATCATGATTGGTGCAAATGTGATTTGGTATATCATAGATTTGATCGCATTATTTACAGATGCCTTCACATTGGGAGATTACTACATGATCAAGATCAGTTCTTTTGGTTTTATATACTCGTTCTTGGGACTTGGGTACTTAGGATATAAAAAGCAGTTTTCTTTTGTTGCAACGATTCTTGGAGTATTGTTGATTATTTCAGGAGCATTGTTATTTACAGGAGTAGGGTCTTTTCTGGCATTGATTCCTTGGACATTGGCTGAGATTGTACAAATCTCCTTGATGATTTATTTGATTCAAAAAATTGGGAGAAAAGCGTAATTTGATTTTAGTTCTTAATTGCATTTTTATTCCCTTTCTCCTAAATTGTGAGGATATTTAATTGAAAAATTGAGGAGATGGAAAAATTATCAAAATATAGCTTTTTGTGCTTATGTTTCATTTGGTTAGTGAGCTGTTCTGGTGGAAGCGAAGTGGATGAGAAAATCGAGACTCCTTCTAACCTTAAATTAGAACTTGAGCCCATTGGAAATGGGGAAGTAAGAGCTACTTTTTCAGCGACGAATGCTACATTTTTTAAAATCAACTTTGGCACTCCAGGTGAAACTACTCAACGTGTTGATGGAAATTCGGCCTCATACACTTATAAGGTTAAGGGAGATTATACTGTAACACTTCAAGCTCATTCAGATGAGCAATTTTTTGTGGTAGATTCCAAAATCATCAATATGAATGCAGCAGCACTGGGATTAGATGCAAATGCTGGATTCACCACCCCAGAAAGTTATTCAGGATATAAACTGGTTTGGGCAGATGAGTTTAATAACTCCACACTTTCGGATAATTGGATTTTTGAAATTGGTGATGGCTGTCCTTCAAATTGTGGATGGGGTAATGACGAACTCGAATATTATAAAAAAGAGAACACTTCTTTGGCAGATGGTAAATTGACTATCACCGCAAAACAAGAATCTATTGGTGGGAAGAGCTATACTTCCTCACGGCTGATCACCAAAGGCAGGAAATTCTTCACTTATGGAAGAGTAGATATCCGAGCAATTCTTCCGAAGGGACAAGGAATGTGGCCGGCGCTATGGATGTTGGGCGAGAATTTTTCTGAAGTAAGCTGGCCAAAGTGTGGGGAGATTGATATCATGGAAATGATCGGAGGATCTGTAGAAGATCGAGACCAAACTGTTCATGGTACAGTTCATTGGGACAATGCTGGAAACTATGCCAACTATGGTGGGAAAACCAAGTTGAATACAGGGATTTTTAATGATGAATACCATGTGTTTTCGATCGTTTGGGATAAGCAAAAAATTGTTTGGTTGCTTGATAATGTTGAATACCATGTGATTGATATTACACCTGCAGGCTTGGATGAATTCCATAAGCCCTTCTTCTTCATCTTTAATGTGGCTGTAGGTGGCAGATGGCCAGGTAAACCAGATGGCAATACCAAGTTTCCTCAGGAAATGAAGGTCGATTACATTCGGGTATTCCAACCAAATTAAGTTAGGTATAACCCTAATAATTCAGATTTGATTCTTGCTTTCACCTCGTCGAGGATGCGTGCATTTTCTTTGCTGTTAGATTCTATTTCCAAAAGTTTTGGCACTAAGCTCTTTGAATAGAAGTCTTTTAAAGAAGTTTCCAGATCTGACTTTGTGTTAACTCGATTATAATCAAACCCAAACTCTGCAGCTAAGTGATTTCCATTTAGTGCTTGTTTGGTTTCAAAAAATTCTTCCAGTTCGGGCTGACTTAAAGGACCTTCGATAAGCCTGAAAATCCCACCTGCATGATTGTTAAGTAAGATTATGCGTAAGTTAGAAAGTGGGTAATTATGCCAAAAAGCATTGCGGTCATAGAAGAATGCCAAATCGCCTGTAATCAAGGTTACAAATTCGTGGCTTACCAATGCACATCCCACCGCAGTCGAGTTGGAGCCATCTATTCCGCTTGTACCTCTATTGCAATAGATTTCCTGATTCCATTTCCCTAAGAAATTCAAATAGCGAACAGACATGCTATTGGCTACATGGATCTTGGAGTCTTCTGGGATAAACTTTGAAATAATATGAAACGCAGAATATTCTCCAAATTTAGATTTATCTAGACTAGACGCTAAGGAAGTTGCAGTCTTGGCCTGAAGTGAAGTCCATCGTTCGGCAAAAGACTTTTCTTGTGAGGAAGTATTTCTCAGCAGCCATTCTAAGAATGAGATCGGAGAGGAGGTGATAATTTTGCTTAACCTTTGAAAGGTGTCTTTAGACTTTCCATCTTCCTGAATGTGCCAATGCGCGGCATTACTTTTTCGAGCAAAAAGCTTGAGTGATTTAGAAATTATTGATTTCCCAAAAGTCAAAATCAAATCCGGCTGAAGCGAATCACTCCATTCCTGATTACCTAGCCAATGATCATGAAGTGAAATGGTTGATTCGGACTGAAGGTTTGAAATAGTATCTGTCACGATCACTACATTTTTCTTTGTGCTTAATTGATCTAGAACAGTTTGGATACCAGTATTTCGAATTTGTTGACCAGGGATGATCAGGATTTTCCGGAAAGACTGAATTTCCTTTTGAAGAAAGTCAAATGATTTAAGTGTAATTTCTGGCTCATAAACTTCGATGTTCCGAGGGTTTTCAGGGAAGATCAGTTTTTCATCCACTTTAGGGTAAAAAGGCTCTCTAAGTGGAATATTTAAGTGAACGGGTCCAGGAGGGAACTGATTTGCAAGATTGATGGCTTCATTACTAATTCGATTTGCGTACCAGACTTGATCCTTGGATTCAAATGAATCGGGAAAGCGATAGTTTTTTTTAACATGCTCTCCATAGAGTTCGGCTTGAAATACCGTCTGACCATCATATTGATTTATCCACTCAGGTGGTCTATCTGCTGTGATTATTAATAATGGAATTTGCTGAAAAAAGGCTTCTGCGATAGCTGGGAAGTAATTCATTGCAGCTGAACCTGAGGTGCAGACCAATGCGACTGGCTTACCTAACTGCTGGGCCATTCCTAGCGCAATGAATGCTGCTGAACGTTCATCGGAGATCGTGCGAGTGGTAATCCCGGGATGTCTGGCAAAAGCTAAAGTGAGAGGGGCACAGCGCGAGCCTGGGGAAAGAATCACGTTTGTAATTCCCTTTTGATGACAGAGGGCCACCAAATCGATAATTGGCTGGATGATCAAGTGGAGGGATTTTGTAAAAATTTACCAATAATTTGACACTTGAGATCGGTCTCCTCCCATTCTTTTTCAGGATCAGAATCAGCAGTCACCCCAGCTCCTGCGTACAATATTGCTTGATCTCTGCTGAGTGATGCAGTCCTTAGATTGACATAGATGGAAGTTTCACCTTCGATGTTTACAGGTCCAATAAACCCGGCAAAGAAGGAGCGATCCAGGTTTTCATATTTATTTAGGAACTCATGAGCTTCTTTTCGAGGCATTCCACAAACAGCCGAGGTAGGATGAAGCAATTCTAGCATTACTGATCCCAATTGAGGGAAATTTGTCGCCTGCATATCCACTTTGAAATCTGATCTCAAATGAAGCAAGGTACCTGCTAGGACTGTTTTTGGACCTTGTTCTTCATATTCGCGGAGCCTTATTTTTTTGAAGCAATCCACGATATACCTACTGACTAAAGCCTGCTCTTTTATTTCTTTTTGAGTCCATGCCGCTGTTTTTATGGGATTTTCTCCTTTAGCTGGCTGGGTGCCTGCTAAGGACATGGTATAAAATAGTTTTCCCTTCGTTTCGATCAGTATTTCAGGACTGGCACCAATCCAAGTTCCCACAGTAGGAATATGGAAGAAATTCACAAATGAATTGGGATAAGCGTCGAGCATTCGATGAAGGCTTTTTGCCAAATCAAAGTTTTCGTCCAATTTAATCAACTGAGTTCTGGCAGGAACCACCTTTTCTACTAATCCAGCTTGAACTGCCTCAATTCCTTTCTCTACTAATGAGATGAAATGAGACTTAGAGTTTTCATTTTGTGAGTTAGCTTGGTCTGATGGATTAGATTTCTTTAACTGAAGTTTTTTGTTTAAAGCCTTATCAGGGCTTTGGTTTTCTATGAACTGATTCAGTGATTCAGGTAAATCATAGCTATTGAGAATGTCTTTTGTGGGGAATTTCCAGTAAGTAGAAGCAGCTATGTAGAAGGCCTTTTTATCAACTTGATCCTCAAATGGATGGATAATAAATCCCGGTTTGATTTCTTCTAGATTAATCGAAGTCTTTTCTGGCATAGGGTTTTCGTTAGAGACGAATTCAATCTGGCCAGATTTCGGTTTCCTCCAAAGCGCAAAAGATGCTCCTGACTCCAATCCATAGCTGATAACAAAGTCAAGGACTTCTGTAATCGAGTAGGAAACTGATACTTGAGAATTGATCATTTTAAATCTAAAATCGCTATCGTTAATCTACTAATGCAACAGAGTCGATTGGCTTCATTCACTATTTTTATTTCCCAAACCTGTGTGGATTTACCCAGATGAATTGGCTTAGCTGTTCCTTTTACTAATCCTTCTCGAACAGATTTGAGGTGGTTGGCATTGATCTCTAAACCTACTACTGCTTTTTTTTCTTTGTTTATAGTAAGTGAAGCTGCGATAGAACCTAAGGTCTCTGCCAATACAACATTTGCTCCCCCGTGTAACAACCCAATAGGTTGTTTGGTTCTAGAATCCACAGGCATTGTAGCTTCGATAAAATCATCTCCAATTGCGGTGAAAATTATTCCCAAGTGGCTGACCATGTTGTCCTTACTGGTTGCATTGAGTTGATCTAAGCTGGGCTTTGAAAGAAATACCATTAAAATATGAGCTAAATGAGGTTTATTTGGCCTTTTAACAAAAATAGAGAAACTTGAATCGAAAAAAAATTTACCTCGTCAGACACGGCCAAACAGATTTTAATTTAAAAGGTATAGTTCAGGGAAGCGGTATCGATGCTCCTTTGAATGCAACAGGCCAATCGCAAGCAAAAGCATTTTTTGATACCTACCAGTCGGTTCGATTTGATCAGGTTTATTACTCTGGATTAATACGTACGAAACAATCTGTCCAAAACTTTTTGGATTTGAGTGTCCCTTCAAAGTCTCTTTCTGACTTGAATGAAATCTCTTGGGGAAAATATGAGGGAACTCCCATGACTCCTGAGGAAGGGGAGTATTATAAGCACATGCTGAGCCAATGGGAACAAGGAAACTTAGACTACAGTATAGCAGGCGGAGAGAGCCCCAATCAAGTTGCTGTTCGAATGCGGAGTGGAATAAAAACAATCCTTGAGGGTCCTGGAGAAACGGTCCTCGTATGCATGCACGGCCGTGCGATGCGGATTTTTCTGAGTGTGATTTTGAATTTTGACTTGAGATATATGGATAATTTTGAACACCACAACCTCTGCTTGTATTTATTAGAGCAACTATCCGACGGTACTTTCGTCGTCAGGAAAAACAATTCTTTAGATCATCTTAAGGAATTGGGTTAGCTTTTTCCGGCTTATCTGCTTTTATAATTTTCTTATGGTGGCTTTCATAGCTTAATAATTCCGATTCATAGGCTTTTTTCTCCTTACTGATATCAATCAGCCTGAAAGCTAAATCCTGTAATTTGATTTTCTTCCCTATTTCCAACTCGATTAATAAATCACCAAGAAAACAGGCATCAAAATCACAATTAGGGATTTCGATCAGAATCGACGGGACAGAATTTCCTTGATAACTTTTGGTTTTGAAAAACGACGAAAATTGGGATTCGATGTCCTTTACTGAAACTTTCAACAATTTTAATTCTTTGGATTGGAAAAGAACTAAAAATGTTTTGTTTTCATGCTCCGCTGCAAAAACCGAAAGCGAGCAGAATAGGGCAATAATAAGAGTTGCTACACTTTTCATTGCCAGAAAGATAAGGATTTATCTTGTTCCATTTGAATTGATTGCAAATAAAAAACCCCGAGAAAATTAATCTCTCGGGGTTTTAATTATTATTATTAGCTATTAAGCTTTCGTGGTTCTTTTCTTTTTCACCGGAGCCTCTGGAGTGATCTCATCCTCTACACCTGCTAGGATTCTACCGCAATGCTCACATACGATCAATTTCTTCTTCTCACGAATATCAGCTTGACGCTGTGGAGGAACAGTGTTGAAACAACCGCCGCAAGCACCACGCTTCACCATAACTACAGCTAGACCGTTCTTAGCATTCTCTCTGATTTTATCGTATGATTTCAACAATCTTTCTTCCACCTTTTTGGTAGCCTTCGTACGATCATTATTAATCTTCGTTTCTTCAGATTCGCTTTCGGAAACGATGGTAGCCAATTCATTGTTTTTCTGATCAAGATCTTTCTGGCGATCTTTCATCACAATAGTTAGCTCTCCTAAATCTACCTTTTTTTGGTCAATCCGAATGCCTGCTTCAACTATCTTCTTCTTTGATACCTGAATCTCAAGATCTTGAAGTTCCAATTCCTTGGTAATCGCATCATACTCACGGTTATTTCTAACGTTCATCTGTTGCTCTTGATACTTCTTGATCAGTTTTTCAGACTCTTTGATGCTTTCTTTCAAGGACTTAACATCATCATCAAATGAATCGATTTCTGATTTAAACTTTTCTAATCGAGTATTATAACCAACTATTTCATCTTCTAAGTCCTGAACTTCTTCAGGGAGAGCTCCGCGTACTTTCAATATCGCGTCTAATCTTGAGTCTAAAAGTTGAAGGTTATGAATAGCTTCGAGTTTCTGTGCTACTGTACTTTCCATGTACTATCGGTAGAATGTGGGATTTGTAACTACTTTTGTCAAATAGAGTGCAATATTAGGAAAAATTTGGGACAAAAACTCTCCCAGCAATTCTTTTGTGAAAATTTCGCTCTCATAATGGCCGATGTCGCAAAGGATTAATTGGCCCTCTGCATCGAAAAATTCGTGGTATTTGATATCTGAAGTGATAAAAGCATCTGCACCGGCTCGCTTGGCATCAGCAAGCAGGAAAATTCCTGCACCACCACAAACGGCAACTTTTTTAATTTTCCGGTGTGTATTGGCGGTATGCTTTACCAGTTTGAGATTCATATTTTTCTTCAACAAATCGAGAAATTCTTCTGTGTCAAGCGGATTTTCTAATTCACCGATCATTCCTGCCCCCACTTCCTGATTTTCGTTTTCAAGTTGCTGTAGGTAATACGCCACTTCCTCGTAAGGATGTGATTTTTTCAAGACTGTGATGATCTGATTCGAAAGATAGGTCGGGATCATTACTTCTATTCTTGATTCTTGTACACGAGCTACATTGTTGGTGGAACCTATTGAAGGATTGGCTTTTGATGATGGAACAAATGTCCCTGTACCCTCAGTCTGAAATGCGCAATCACTGTATTCTCCTATTTTACCAGCTCCTGCTGCAAATATTGCATCCATGGTTTTCTTTGCTTCGGCGGTCGGTACAAAATATGTTAGTTTGTTTAAAATCTGTTTTTTGGGGCTTAATATGCTGGTTTTGGAGAGTCCAAGTCGATTGCAGATCCGCTTGTTGACACCATGAGATACATGATCAAGATTAGTATGAATGGCATAAATCGCAATATCGGCTTTGATTGCTTTTATAATTGTTCGCTCAACGTAATTTTTCCCAGTGATACTTTTTAAACCTTTGAATACTATCGGGTGATGCGCTACGATTAGATTTGCGCCTAACTGAATGGCTTCTTCCACAATCTCTTCTGTGCAATCTAAGGTGCAAAGGATTCCATTTACTTTCCAATTTCTATCTCCAGTGATTAGAGTGGCATTATCGTAAGATTCTTGATAGGCTGGAGGAGCGAGCATTTCTAGTCTTGAAATCACTTCGCTGATCTGGTATCCCATATTTTTTTTGTTTCTTTGATCAAAAATAGTAATTCTACTCAATGCGCTGGTATGCTTTTTTGCTTTATCCTTTTGCCTTAGTCTACGATTTGGTGACAAGTCTGCGAAATTTTTTCTTCGAAATTGGGTTGTTGAATATGAAAAAGTCTGCGATTCCGAGTATTGTAGTTGGTAATTTGAGCGTAGGAGGTACCGGCAAAACTCCCATGATTGAGTTTCTGATTCGATTGTTAATTCAAAATTATCAAATCGCAACCTTAAGCCGGGGCTATGGCAGAAATACGAAAGGATTTTTAAGAGCGGATATCAGTAGCAAACCAAATGATATCGGAGATGAACCTTATCAGATTTTTACCAAATTTGATTCAAAAGTATCTGTTTTCGTAGGCGAGGACCGGGTAGCGGCAGCTCATTGTATTTCTCAGCAAGCGCCTGACTCAGCGATTCTCCTGCTCGATGATGCTTTCCAGCATCGTTATTTTAAATCTAACCTATCTATCTTATTGACCACATATTCTAAGCCTTTTGTTGATGATTACCTACTTCCTGTGGGGCGATTACGAGAATCCAGAAAGGGGGCTAGTCGGGCAGATGTGGTTCTAGTGACTAAATCTCCAATTCATTTGGAATCAGAGAAAAAAGCAGATTTGGTAAAAAAGATAAGGAAAGTTGTAGGAAACGATACGCCAGTTCTTTTTTCCTCGATTATTTACGGTAAACCTTATGGACTGAATCCGGATTTTGATTTCTCTAATGAGGTTATCTTATTTTCTGGTTTGGCAAATAATCAGTCGCTGAGGAATTTTGTCTTATCAAATTATAATCTCCAGAATTCATTTAGTTTTCCTGATCACTATTCCTACAATTCCAAAGATTTTGAAGATTTGAGGGAGTCTTTCAAAAGTGCGTCTTCTAAAAAGGTAGTCTTACTCACCACCGAAAAGGATGCTGGAAAAGTTAAATCTTCTGCTCCAGAAGGATTTCTAGCAGAAATTCCGATTTTTGTCCTTCCTATTGAGGTAGCTATGGTCAAAGAGGACTTGGTTATTTTGGAAAAGCTAATCCAATTTAAAGTCCTAAATAAAGGTCGTAATCAGTGAAAATAAAGGTTTTAGGCATATTCATACTTTTGCTTTTGGGAGTCGTTCAGGTTTCGAATGCACAGCGACCGATTCCAAAAACCACCAGACCTACCACCACTCAAAATCCTAATCAAGTTCGAGGAAACGAAGAAGGTGAGGAGGAAGAGCTGGAAGGCAGAAGATCACTGTTGGATGATTCGACTAAGATGGTCTATGGACCGAATACCAGTCTTCATTTTTTTGAAAAGGACATTAAGCGAAATCGTCTCCAAATATTCCCGCAGGATACTTTATTGGACAATTACCATAACTACGATCCGGTAGCTAAAAGTGGTTGGAAATATCAGGATTTGGGAAATATTGGCTCGGCATCTCGATCAATCTTTTATCAAGTTCCCGAAATGATTGGGACTACTTCAGGGTTTACTGCTTATGATCTTTACTACAAGGATCCTGTGAATCAAAAATACTTCGATACCAAATCACCATTTACGAATATGTCAGCCTTTTTTGGAGGTGGCAACCGGAATATGCTTGATATTGAATTTGCTCGGAACATCAACCCACGATGGAATGTGGGCATAGAGTTCCATACCATTCGATCTAAAAAAACGCTTAATCCAGTTGCCCGGGATGATAATATGGTGGAGCAAACTGCCTATTCATTTCATACGAATTACCGATCTGAAAACGGGAAATATTGGTTTCTTGGTAATTTCTCAAGAATGCGGCATATCGTTAATGAGATTGGTGGAATTATCCCTCCAGAAGTGGATAGCACCTCATTGTATTTCACTTATGAGGACGCAAAGGTTTGGCTGAAGTATTCTCAAGCTCGAGATTTGCGTCAGGACTACCATTTTTACCATGAATACAAGGTGAAAGATGGCCTGCAGATTTACCATGTTTTTGACAAAAAAAGTCAGGATCTAATTTTTGAAGCGGACATGTCCAAATCGGATACGCTTTATTACCCGAGGTATGGAATAAGCGCAAGAGATACTGCCCAAAACCGTAATGATTTTTCAGAATGGCGAAATGAAGTAGGTTTTAAAGGAACATTTGGTGGGTTTTATTATAATGCTCATGCAAAATTTCGGACTGGAAAGATGAAGAGTCCAACTTTTGAAAATGATAATAATTTTAATGAGGTTTATTTGGGAGGTGAGCTAATAGGAAAGATTTCTGAGCAATGGAGTCTCAGTGCGGATGGTGAATATTTGCTGCCTGGAGCTTTTAAACTTCATGGCCTAATGACTTCCCCTTGGTTGGATTTGGAATACACCAAAGCTGTATACAAGCCTACCTCAATGCAGCAAGATTACCAAGGTTATTTTTTAAAATGGTCCAATAATTTTGACAATGTGGGATTGGATCAAGTGAAAGGCACATTGAAAGTAGACCTAGAAAAAATCAAATTGAGACCGTCCTTGACATTGAATAGGATTAATAATTATGTCTATTTTGAAGTAAATGGTGAGGCAACCCAAGCCAGAGGAGAGGCTTTTATGCTCCAGCCTGGATTGATTGCGAATATTCAAATCGGTCAAAAGTTTCGATGGGATACAGAATTGATTTTTACTCAAGTTACTGGTGATGGAAGTGACGCATTTCGGATTCCAGATTTATATGCGAATTCGCGCTTTTATTTCGATAGTCCTCTTTTCAATAATAATGTTGTAGTCCAAATGGGAATCGATGTCCGTTACCACTCCTCTTATTTTGGAAATTCCTATTTCACCGGTACGCAGCAATTTAATTTGCAAAATAGCTTTGATGTTTATGCTTATCCTGTTGCTGATTTCTTCTTGGATTTCAGGATCAATAGGACTCGAGTACTATTCAAATACAATCATTTGAATAGTGGTCTTATGAATCGAGAAGGCTACTTCGTAACTCCGGATTATACCGGATACAAATCATTTTTGGACTTGGGGATTACTTGGTATTTATTTGATTGAGATGAGTTGGGAAGAAAGTACAAAAGCTAAAATGCTTCATTTAAAGCTCCCAACTGATCCACGCTGGGTCGGAGTAGCTGAAATGCAAATCGAAGATATCCTTACAGATCATGCTTACTGTGAGCAAAAGGCAGCTTCGTCGTGCATTAGCCTGATCTTGAGATTTAACGATTTGGATCAAATCGGGGATACTTTGACTCCAATTGTAGCAGAAGAGTGGGGACATTTTGAGCGAGTGATGGAACAAATTCGAAAGCGTGAATTAAAATTCGGCTTTCCCAGAAAAGATGAATATGTAGTAGCGTTAAAAAATTTCGTCAAAAATGGAGGGAGTCGAATGCAACAATTAACTGAGCAGCTTTTGCTCAATGCACTCATTGAAGCTAGAAGTTGCGAGCGTTTTAAGTTGCTTTCAACTCATATTCAAGATGAGGAATTGAAAAAGTTTTATCATGAATTGATGGTTTCAGAGGCTGGTCATTATGTGACATTTATTGAGTTGGCCAGGTCTTTTCAAAATGTCGATTTAGTGAATGTGCGCTGGCAGGAATGGCTAAATTTTGAAGCGTAGGTACTTAAGAAAATAGGGCGCAGGGCAGATCGGATGCATTGAGGATGAAGGTTTTGATTACACATATTGAGACTCAGTTACTTTCTGGACAGAAAATCTGGACTTCAATAGCCAGTCAAGAAACTTCCAAGCTTTGGTGGCTATTTAGGCAAGCAATTCGGGGAAAAGAAGGCCTTTCACGTACAAAATTTTATTGTATTGGTAGGTATTGAAAAAAAATAGCGAAAGGTGATTTTACGGAGGACAGGTAATTTGAAAAGTGCGCAGCGATCATCTAAGTGATTTCTTTTTGCCTTTCATTTTTTGAGGAGATCCGCTTGGCTGCTGGACTTTATGCAGTTTTTAGGCTCTATGGTTCAATTGCCAAATTTCAAGTGACGCTGCAAGAATTTATGAAGAATTGGCTTTGTGAAATCAAACTATCGCCTAGATAATCGAGCTCATTTTGAAACCTTTGATGAAACTGACGATACATTTCCGGAAGATTCCGTAGAACTGGGTTCATATACCAATCATCGAAAAGGTTGAGGCTTAATAAGTAATTCAAATAAAATTCAGCCTATTTTTGTCCTAATTAAGCTGAATTGATTATACTTAAGTTAGTTTTCCTAATTGTATTTAAGTTTCTGTTCTAATCCGAACACTCTATGAATTTGATCGAAAATATTCGAGAAGCAGTCACCTCCATAAAGGTCAATTTACTTCGAACTGTCCTCACGGGAGCAATTATTGCCATCGGGATTTCCTCTTTGGTAGGAATGCTGACCGCGATAGATGGGATTAAATCCCAAATCGCAGATAGTTTTGCCGGCTTAGGAGCAAACTCTTTTGATGTCAAAAATAAAGGCTTCAGTGGCGGTAGATCAATTCAGGAAGGTAAAACGGAGAAGATCTATCCAAAGCTTACGTTTAATGAAGTTATGGACTTCAAGCAGGAATATACCAGTATAGGAATTTCTACAGTATTTGTATCTGTTACCGGATCTGCGGAGGTTAAAAGAGGTTCTAAAAAGACCAATCCAAATACTAGAATCCGTGGAGTAGATGAAAATTACTTAAATATCAAAGCCATTAAAATGGGTGATGGGAGAAATTTCAGTTTACTGGATATTCGCTATGGGAATAGTGTCGCAATCATTGGAATTGAACTAAAAACCACCTTGTTTGAGGCCAATGAAAATCCGATCGGTGATAAAGTCACATTTTTTGGGAGGCCTTACACTATTATCGGAGTTTTGGAGGAGCAGGGTTCGGTAGGCCAGGATTCGGGGGCAGATCGACAGATTTTGATCCCTGTAGAAAATGCTAGTCGTCTGGATAAGCGAGGTTCTTTTAATTATAATGTAACGGGAGTTGCTTCCGGACCAGAACGGGTAGACTACGAAATGGGTCAAGCCATAGGAATGATGCGTAAAATCCGGCAAGATCGTGTGATTCAAGAAGATTCATTTGATTTGTCGAAAAGTCAGTCAGTTGCTGAAAGCTTGGAAGAAGTAGCCGGATACCTTCGGATTGGAGGTTTTGGAATTGGCTTTATTACGCTGTTAGGAGCTTCTATTGGTTTGATGAATATCATGCTAGTATCGGTAACAGAGCGCACACGTGAAATTGGGATCAGAAAAGCTTTAGGAGCTACGCCATTGAAAATAAGACAGCAGTTTCTGTTTGAGGCCATTATGATATGTGTGATTGGAGGGATTTTCGGTATGTTTTTGGGAATAGGCATAGGTAATTTAATTTCTTGGGTGATAGGTGCGGGAGGATTCTTGATACCTTGGCTTTGGATGTTTGTCGCATTTTTGATCTGTATTGTGGTAGGATTACTATCTGGATATTTCCCAGCATATAAGGCCAGCAAGCTTGATCCAATTGAGTCATTGCGATACGAGTAAATTTGAATTTCAATTATAGCAAAAAGCCCGTTGATATGATCAATGGGCTTTTTGCTTTAGTCAATTTCTGGAAAGAACATTTCTTGCCTCTTGATTCTTGTCGCCAAAATCTTGGAACCCGATACGTCTCTATTGATTCTCTTATCTTATTTCTTTACTTTTCAATTATGAATATGAATGAATACGACTCCATTGTCATAGGCTCTGGAATCTCCGGTGGTTGGGCTGCTAAAGAATTTTGTGAAAAGGGATTGAAAACACTGGTCTTGGAGCGGGGTAGGGATGTAAAGCATTTGACAGACTACCCAACTATGACGGCTGCTCCTTGGGACATGCCCCATCGCAATCAGATTCCGAGAGATCAACAGCTGGCTGATCCGGTCGTCAATAGATGCTATGCTTATAAGGAAGATACCCAACACTTTTTCGTTAAGGATTCCGAGCATCCTTACATTCAGGAAAAGCCATTTGATTGGATTAGAGGCTATCAAGTAGGGGGGAAGTCGCTTATTTGGGCTCGCCAAACTCAACGCTGGAGTCGCTATGAATTTGAGCGGCCAGGTCGAGATGGCTATGCGATCGATTGGCCGATCCGCTATGAAGATATTGCTCCTTGGTACAGTCATGTGGAGCGTTTTGTGGGTATCAGTGGAAATTATGATGGATTGGACACTCTTCCAGATGGAGAATTTTTGCCAGCTTGGGAATTGAATTGCGTGGAGAAAGAATTGCAAAAACGAATCAAAGCATCCTATCCTGATCGTGATCCAATCGGTGGTCGCTGTGCGCATTTGACGAGGCCGAAAGAAATTCATTTGGAACAAGGTAGAGGTCAATGTTTGGCACGCAACCAATGTTATCGTGGATGTCCTTTTGGCGGGTATTTCAGTAGTAATTCAAGCACTTTGCCTTGGGCTGCCAAGACTGGAAACCTCACGCTTAGACCAGACTCTGTGGTACATTCGATTATTTATGATGATGAAAAAGGAAAAGTTTCCGGAGTTAGGGTAATAGATCGGGTGACAAAAGAAATCACAGAATACTTTGCAAAAGTCATTTTTTTAAATGCTTCAACATTAAATTCAAACTTAATCCTGCTTAACAGTATTTCCAAACGCTACCCAAATGGATTAGGAAATGATTCAGGTTTGCTGGGCAAATACATCGCATTCCATAATTATCGTGGTTCGATGAGTGCGGATTTTGAAGGTTTTGAGGATGGCTATTACTTTGGAAGAAGACCGACAGCGATGATGATGCCTAACTTCCGAAATGTTAAAAAACAGGATATGGATTTTCAGGGTGGCTATATGCCTTTCTTCAGCGCATCCCGCACCCGAGGTGTTGGTGTAGCTGAAGCGTCATTAGGAGAGGAGTTGAAGCAGGCAAACGCCATAGTCGGACCTTGGAATGTTTGGATGATGATGCAAGCAGAGACAGTTCCTAAAGAGACGAATCGAGTATCGCTGAGTGAAGATCAGAAAGATGATTGGGGAATGCCCCTGCTAAAAATAGATGTCAGCTACGATGAGAATGATGAAAAAGTCTTAGCTGATTTTTACACCCAAGGCCAATCCATGCTCGAAAGTGCTGGATGTACGAATATCACTATCTCCGATAGTGGGCAAAACCCAGGGTTGGATATCCATGAAATGGGTGGAGTACGAATGGGTAAGGATCCGAAAACGTCTTTGCTAAATAGGCACAACCAATTTCATGATCTTCCCAATGTCTTCGTGACTGATGGGGCTGCAATGACTTCCACAGGCGTTCAGAATCCTTCACTTACTTATATGGCATTGACTGCAAGAGCTGTAGACTATGCGGTAAAAGAATTGAAAAAAGGCACGTTATATTAGGGACAATTAAAATATGTCTGTTTTTCTTGGATCTGGACCATATTTGTTGACACCGTCTTGCCCTGGCTTGTACGCAAGCCAAATAAAACCAATGAAATTGATGGGTGGTGGAATCAGTAAATAAAGTGCATATTTCCAGTCCATTCCTATATCATGCAGTCGTTTGATCGCTTGGACAAGGAGTAAAATAATCGAAGCGATCAGGATAATGCCGAAGGAAAAGAATATTAACCAAGCATCGCTATGATAGGATTGCCACATCAACATTAAACTCAAAATGTTCGTAAAATAAAAAATCATGAAAAGTAATAGATAAAGTCTTCTCGTGATTCTGCCGGTTGGTTTTAAAAATGAATTCATAACTATTTAACAAGTTAAAAGTAATAATGTTTAAAATTAGCTTGATTTAGTGCTTTTGTTATTTTTCGAGTCAGATTTTTAGTACATATGTTTTTGAATTTTACCTCCCACATAATTCTAGTGATTTTATGTTTTCAATATCATTAGTATTCTGCCGATCATTCTCACCAAATCTAATTCGCCTTATGAAATCAAGCATGACGAGAATGTCACACACTGGGAAGTCCCGTTGGGTAGCGAGACCGAAATACGAGATTCCATGTGACCATTAAAAAACAAATTATCAACACATGAAAAAGTATTTATTCCTTCTCTTTTACCTGCCATTATTGTCATTTGCTCAAGCTAATTCAATTGAATTTCAAGCTCCACAATCTTATCATCTAATCATCGAAGGCTTTGATTGGGGACCAGCAGCCAACAAAGTGGTGATAAAAATGAATCAGCCTGTAAAAGAAGTGAATGCTTCTGATTTTGAGATCTATGTTAATAGGTCTTCGGATATAGGCGAGATCCCAGCTGGCCAACAGGCAGGTAAAAGATCTGTCATTTTAGGCTATCCTTCGGATGAATCTGGCAATAGAGTAGAAGAAGGGAGTTATGCCACATTAGTGCTCGCCGTGAGCCCGGTAATGCCTTTGGGTTCTCCCATTCAATACATGCGAGCGGGGAATCGAGGCGGTAATTTCTGGATTGACTATCAGATGACAATTTTGGACACCAAATCTGGAAATATTTGGAATGAAGAATCTGGAAGGACTCGTCCGATTGTAGATGATTTTGGGTTGGAAGGGAAATTCACAAAGGACAATACCACGTTGACTTATGCAGCTTTTACCCCCAAATCAAGTCCGGAAAAAGCTCCGCTAATTATCTGGCTACACGGAGGAGGAGAAGGAGGATCTGATCCTACCATCGCACTTATGGGGAATAAGGCATTTAATTATGCTTCTCCTGAAATCCAGATGTTGTTCGGAGGAGCCTATGTACTGGTTCCTCAAGCCCCAACTTTCTGGATGCAAAGCGCAGAGGGAACGACAAGAGGGCAAGTAAGCGATGTATTTCATGAAGCTCTATTTGCTTTAATTCAAGATTATGTTGCCAAAAACCCTAAGATTGATCCTTCTAGGATCTATGTTGGCGGCTGCTCGAATGGGGGCTACATGTCCTTGAAGTTGATTATTGAACACCCAGAATACTTTGCTGCTGGATACATCAGCTCTTTGGCTTTTAATAATGAGTTCGTAAGTGATGCTCAAATTCAAAAAATCAAGAATGTCCCGATGTGGTTTGTGCATTCCAAAGATGACGGTGTGACCAAGCCAGAAGAGACCGTAGTGCCTTTATTTGAGCGACTGACTAAAGCAGGAGCAAAGAATGTACATTTTACCTATTATGATCATGTGACCGATATTACTGGTTTTTACGGAGGGGATGATTACAGATACAATGGACATTGGTCTTGGATCTACGTTCATGAGAACAAAGCTCGGACAGAATTAGACGGTTCCTCAGTGAAAATCAATGATCGGCCTGTGACCATCATGGAATGGCTTGCCGCCCAGAAAAAGAAGAAATAATTTTTAAAGCTGGGTTTTCCGGCTTTTTTTTGGAATCAAATTATTCCTAAACACTACTACCTTCGAATTTTAACTGGATGATTGACAAAGCGGTTTTTACTCAAGAACTTTCCAGGAAGGCTGAACAGTTGGGATGTTTACCTCCCGATTGGCTGGAAGAGATCCATCGTGAAAAGTGGTTTCAGCTTTTTGTACCAAAAACATTGGGAGGGCTTGAGCTAAGCTTGCCGGAAGCACTTGAGCTAGAAGAAAAACTAGCCAAAGTTGATGGGAGCTTGGGTTGGACGATTACCCTTTGTGCTGGCGCGGGTTGGTTTGTAGGCTTTATGGAAAAATCTCTTCGCAAGGAAGTTTTTTCATATCCAAAGGTTTGCCTTGCAGGATCTGGATTTGTTGGTGGTAAAGCAAATAAGATTGGGGAATTCTACCAGATTTCAGGTAGCTGGACCTATGCCTCAGGAGCCTTGCATGCAAGCCACTTTACGGCCAACTGCGAGATATATGAGAATGGATCTCCTGTTTTAGATAAGTCTGGTAAAGCAATAATCAAGGCATTTATCCTAAAAAAAGAAGAAGTGGGAATTCTGGATGGCTGGAATTATATGGGGATGATCGCAACAGGAAGTCATGCTTTTAAGACGGAGAATTTAAGAGTTCCTATGGATAGATGCTTTGAGATTTTACCAGAGAAAGTCACGCTTCCCGATCCGATCTATCGCTATCCTTTTCTACAATTTGCAGAGGCAACTTTGGCGGTGAATATTTTGGGGATTACGGGCCACTTTCAGGAGTTGGTTGAAGCTTCCTTCGGGAAAAGACAAGAACGGAAAGGATTTAATAGCCGCGAATTGAGCCATTTCAAAAAATCCTTAAAAAAGGAGTCCGAACGAATAATTGACTTGAAAAGGGAGTTTTATAAAACGGTAAACAGCTCTTGGGATGAATTGAATCAAAATATCCAAATCTCCTCAGCCACACTACAAAAAGTCAGTCGAATCAGTCGAAAGCTCACTCAGGCTTGCCGCTCATCGAACGCTAAACTTTACCCTTTTGCTGGATTAGAAGCAGCCAAAACTCATACGGAACTCAATCGGGTTTGGCGGGATTTTAATACCGTAACCCAGCATGCGCTGTTGGTTTTCCCTTTTTAGTATTTGTGATTCACGGAATTTGTCCAGGCAATTGGTAATTAAATTCTTATTCCTTCGTCAAAAATTCTGTCACCAAAGTGCTCTTATCAGACTCCATTTCGCAAGTCCAACTATCTATCCACCATCTGCCATTTTCGTAATGAAGTTGGATACTATTCAATCCTCTAATAGTTGAAGGACTATTCGGATCAGTTCTAATTTCAAACGCACTCCATACTTGGGCTAGATTTCCAAACTGACTTACTTTTCTTTTTAGCTCTTTCTCGTAGAAATCTGATTTTGGTGATAAGGCCAATGGGACGTATTCTGCTTCCAGAGAATGCGATTCAGCTTTTCCATTTTCGTCTAACCCAGTTATCACCGCATTTTTAGAATGAATGTATTGATCTCTTTCAAACTCCCATGGGTCAGTACTAGAGCCTGAGATCACCTCGTAATAGGCAGCGATTATTGCGTCCAGTGATTTGACATCTTCCCCGTATTTTTCATCAAGACTTTGTCCGAAAATTGAAGAACAAGCTAAAAATACTAGGGTAAAGAGTATGGTTTTTTCCATAAATCTAAATTTTAAAAACTTCTTTAGTGCTACATTTCTCCCCCCTGTATACTTTTCTTATTCGGAACGATAGATATGGTTTTACCTGCTTTTATTTTTTCCGCTCAAGTACGATGACCACCCGGTTAGGAATATAAAGTTGGAGGTGTTGGGAATCATCGGTAGGATAGCTGATCGTGGGGTCTAATCGCTTAAACCCTCCAAACTTCTTTTCGTCAGAGTCTAGTAAGATCTGGTAACTTCCGGGTTTTGGTACATAGATCGAAAAGCCAAAAAATGACTCTGCTGGATTGAAGGAATAGACAAAAATCATTCCCCCGCGTTCGTAGGCAAGGATTTTCTTATCAGGATCCAAATGAAGTTGCACAGCAGGTGGAGAAGATAGAAGTTGATGCTCAGTGGCTAGTTTAATCATCGCTTTGTCCCAAGCATACAACTGCTGATAGCGTAGAAGAGTGTCGTCCACGAGTGACCACTGTCTTCGAGCGTATTGATAGCTCCAGTCATTTCCTTCTCGTGGGAAATCTACCCACTCTGGATGGCCGAATTCATTTCCTATAAAATTCAAATAACCTTCACCGCCTAATGTAAGCGTGATCATCCGAATCATCTTGTGAAGAGCGACCCCTCGGTCAACGACCAAGCTAGGTTGAAGGATAGACATATTGAAATACATGTCTTTATCCATAAGCCAAAAGGCAATGGATTTATCACCCACTAAAGCCTGATCATGACTCTCGGCATAGGCGATGGATTTTTCCTTTTTTGGTCGGTTTGTCAGTTCATGCCAAAGTTCAAATAGGTCCCATTGCTCATCGAGCTTGTGCTTGAGTGTCTTGATCCAAAAGTCAGGGATCCCCATAGCCAAGCGGTAGTCAAATCCAATTCCTCCGTCTGCCACACCTCGGCAAAGCCCGGGCATTCCACTGACTTCCTCGGCAATAGAAATCGCATTTGGATTTACTGTATGAATAAGTGTATTGGCTAATTGTAAGTATAGCAGGGCGTCTTCATCTACTCCCTCATCAAAGTAAGTCGAGGCATCACTGAAGGAAATATGTCCATGATGATTGTAAATCATCGAAGTCACTCCATCAAAACGGAATCCATCGAAGTGAAACTCCTCCAGCCAATAGCGGATATTTGAAAGCAGAAACTGCTGCACTTGGAATTTGCCATAATCAAACAGTTTGGAATCCCACCCTTCATGATAGCCTCTTTCGCCGGGATGAAAATATTGATTTTCGCTTCCGTCAAATTCGTTGAGTCCTTCATTTACATTTTTCACTGCATGCGAATGCACAATGTCCATCACCACAGCGATTCCCATTTCATGTGCCCTATTGATCAAGGATTTGAGTTCCTCAGGTGTGCCAAACCAGGAAGTAGGAGCAAATAAATTCGATACATGGTAGCCAAACGAGCCATAATATGGATGCTCCATTATTGCCATCATTTGGATGGTATTGTATCCTGCTGCTTTAATACGCGGTAAAGTGAGTTCTTCGAATTCCGCATAAGTCCCAACTCCCAATTTCTCCTGAGCCATACCAATATGGCATTCATAGATCATTGGTTGCTTGAAATTTGATTTTGGAGAAAAGTCAGAATCACTCCATTGGAATTTCTCAGGAAACCAAAGTTGTCCTGAGAAATCATGATTTTCAGGATCTTGGACTACTCGAGTAATGTATGCAGGAATCCGATCCAAGGTAAATTTGGCAGATTCTACTCGCACTTTTACTTTTCCTTGGTGGACAAAGCGGTCTTTGTATTTCTCATAAGGAAGGAAAATCTCCCAATCTCCTCGAGGATTTCGCCGCATAGGGTGGGAGGAAAGGTTCCAGCCATTGAAGTCTCCTATAAGATAAAGTTGGTTTGCCGCGGGCGCCCATTCCCGATAAACCCAGCCATTTCGCCAAGATTCGAAATGAATTCCGTAGTATTCGTGCATTCCTGCATACTCAATAATGCTGCCACTGTAGTTTTGAATCTCATGTAGGGCTTTTTCAAAGCGAGCTTTCCGTTCTTGGATCTGTGTTTCAAAATCAGCCAACCAAGGTTCGTCTTGGATTAAAATAGGGATATGTTTTTTGCTCACTAAAAATTGATTTTGCTGAAGATGAATTTAGGAAAAATAGGTTGGTTTGGAATAAATGAATAAAAAAGTTTAGGCCATAGGGAATAAAATTATGGAATCGTATAAAGTGATCCCCTTTGATTTAGTGTTTTTCAAATACGAAATCTGGCTCCAGGGCCTCTACATTTCCTTGTTCATTGATTTGGTCTAAGGTTAGCAGTTTGAGTTCATTGATCAGCATCGGATCATATTTGACCGCAACTCGAATGTAGTTTTCAGTGAACCCATGGATTTTTCCATTTTCCACATCTTCTTCAAATAGCACAGTAAAGGTCTTTCCTAGATTTTCGGCATAGAATTTTCTCCGCTTTTTCTCTGAAAGAATCCGAAGCATCTTGGATCGCTCGTTCCGCTTTTTCATTGGAATGACTTCCTCCATCTTTGCTGCTCGCGTATTTGCTCGCTCAGAATAGGTGAATACATGGAGGTAAGAAATATCGAGTTCATTCAGGAAATTATAAGTTTCTAAAAATAGCTCATCCGTTTCGCCTGGGAAGCCTACGATGACATCTACACCTATGCAGGCATGCGGCATCAAATTTTTAATCTTAAATACTCGATCCTCATAAAGTTCGCGAAGGTATCGGCGACCCATTCTACGAAGGATTGTATTTGAGCCCGATTGAAGTGGAACATGAAAATGAGCTACAAATCGTTTGGAAGTAGCGACAAATGAGATGATTTCATTTGTCAGCAAGTTTGGTTCAATGGAGGAGATTCGGAAGCGATTGATTCCTTCTACCTCATCAATGGCAAAGACTAAATCTGCAAAGCGCTCATTCCGTTTTCCTTCGACGATCCCGAAGTCTCCGATGTTTACACCGGTGAGTACAATTTCTTTGACATCGGTCTCGGCGATCTCTCGCGCTGATTCTAAAACTGATTCAATGGTATTGCTTCGGCTTTTACCTCTGGCAAGCGGGATCGTACAGAAAGCACAGCCATAGTTGCATCCATCTTGAACTTTCAAAAAGGTCCGCGTCCGATCATTGATCGAATACGCATTATTATACACAGTGGCTTCTTGTATTTCAGAAGCTAGTACTTTGGTTTCCTGAGCTTTTGCAAAATCATCCAGCAACTCGATCAATCTAAATTTCTCGGCTGCACCTAAGACTGCATCTACTCCTTCGATCTCAGATATTTCCTGTGGTTTTAATTGCGCATAGCATCCAATAATGGTTACATAGGAGTTGGGCGAGATCTTTTTCGCCTCTTTGACGATCTTTTTACATTTCTTATCCGCATTCTCGGTGACAGAGCAAGTGTTAATGATGAAAATGTCAGGATTATCTTGGAAATCAACTTTCAGGTATCCCTTTTCTTCGAATTGTCTGCTGATCGTAGAAGTTTCGGAGAAATTGAGTTTACAACCTAAAGTATAAAAGGCTACTTTTTTCAAATTTTGTGTAATGTTCTTGAGATTACAAAGGTAATTAAACTTGGCTTGTTTTCAATTCCCCAATCTTGAGGGCAAAAATCTATTACTTTTAGTAATTGGGGTTAAATTCTGCTTGATTTTTTGAAAATTATGTAATTTATTTAAAAATCAACCTCAATTTTTTGCTAAAAGCTTTAGAAGACGAGTATTTTTATATTTTTGTAGATATAATTTTAAACCACACATTGTAGAAATGGCAACACTTAGACAACAAGCCTTATCCATGGTGCAAAGTAGACAGCGGAAAACTGTCACTGCTCCATCAACAAAAATTTCAGATTATTTCGGTACTAATGTATTTGGATCCAAGCAGATGAGAGAATCTCTTGCGCCATCTGTTTACAAAAAGGTAATGGAAGCAATCGACAAGGGAACGAAAATCGATGCGTCAGCAGCTGAGGAAGTAGCCTCTGCCGTAAAAACATGGGCGTTGTCTAAAGGAGTTACCCATTATACGCACTGGTTCCAGCCTTTGACAGGTTCTACAGCTGAGAAGCATGATTCATTTTTTGACGCATATGCTGGGCTCGAGAAGTTTAGAGGTACCGCATTAGTTCAGCAAGAGCCAGATGCTTCTTCCTTTCCAAATGGTGGAATTAGATCAACTTTCGAAGCTAGAGGTTATACAGCTTGGGATCCTACCTCTCCGATTTTCATTTTTGAAAATACGCTATGTATCCCAACAATCTTCGTGTCATATACTGGCGAAGCACTGGATTTTAAAACTCCACTTCTAAAATCAATTGAAGCTATCAATGATGCTGCTATTCAGATTTGTCAGCTTTTTGACAGAAATGTAAAGAAAGTTCAACCTTCGCTTGGGGTAGAGCAAGAGTACTTTGTGGTGGATAAAGCACTTTTTTCGGCACGTCCGGACTTGGTCATGGCAGGAAGAACTGTATTTGGTCACAGTCCAGCTCGAGGTCAGCAATTGGATGATCATTACTTCGGTTCAATCCCTTCCAGAGTAAAGGATTTTATGGTAGAATTCGAAGTAGAAGCACATAAGCTTGGTATTCCGGTGATGACTCGTCATAACGAGGTGGCTCCAGGTCAGTTCGAAGTAGCTCCCGTATATGAAGAAATCAATAAGGCTACCGATCATAACCAACTTTTGATGGATGTGATGGAGAAAGCTGCTGAGAAGCATGATTTGAAAGTTTTACTTCATGAGAAACCTTTCGCAGGGGTCAATGGAAGTGGTAAGCACAACAACTGGTCACTGATCACTGATACTGGTGTTAATTTGTTCCAACCCAGTAATTCTGCAAGAGAAAATCTACAGTTTTTAACATTCTTGGTTGCTACAATCAAGGCGGTATATGATAATGCAGACTTGCTTCGAGCAAGTATCGCTTCTGCAGGAAATGATTTTAGACTAGGTGCGAACGAGGCTCCACCGGCAATTATTTCCGTATTTCTTGGGAAAACGCTTACGGAAGTTCTTGATGAGCTGGAGAAGAATGGAAATATTAAGATAGAAAAAGGTGATAACATGTATATGAAGCTTGGCATTTCCAAGATTCCTGAAATCATCCTTGATAATACCGATCGAAATAGAACCTCGCCATTTGCATTTACTGGAAATAAATTTGAATTCCGCGCAGTTGGCTCTCAGGCTAATGTAGCTGGACCAATGACAGTGTTGAATGTGATCGTTGCAGATGTCTTGAAAACTATGCTCAAAGACATCGACAAAGAAATGACTGCTGGCAAGGAAAAGAAGATTGCAATCGTGAATGTGTTGCGTAAGTATATCAAAGAATCTAAGAAGGTGAGATTTGAGGGTGATGGCTATTCTGATGAGTGGGCTGCAGAAGCAGAAAAAAGAGGCTTGTCCAACCTGAAGTCAACTCCTTTGGCATTGGACGTTTACAAAACGAAAAACACGAAAGAGCTTTTTGAGCGTCATAACGTTCTGAATCATATAGAACTTCATGCTCGTCATGAAATCATGCTTGAAAACTTTATCAAGAAAGTTCAAATAGAAAGCCGTGTGATGGGAGACCTTGCATTGAATCACATTATCCCGACTGCAATATTGTATCAGAACAAGATGATCGAGAATGCAAATGGATTAAAAAGTCTTGGATTAGATCATTCTGCGGCAGTAGATACGATCAAAGAAGTGTCTAAGCATATCGAATCATTGAAGCAAAGTGTTACGGCAATGATTGAAGCAAGAAAGCAAGTGAATAAAGAAACGGATTTTGAAGTTCAGGCAAAACGCTATCAAACCGATGTGAAAGAAGCCTATTTTGATAAAATCAGATATGCTGCAGATAAGTTGGAGCTTTTAGTTGACGATGAGTCTTGGCCTTTGGTGAAATACAGAGAGTTACTTTTCCTTAGATAGTAGCTGACTTAATAAGATTAAGCCATCCCAACTAGTTGGGATGGCTTTTTTGTTTAATGTGCTTACTATCAATTTTTTAAATCCGTAATAATTCAACTGTTTTTCATTTGGAAAGTCAATTATTTAAAATAAAATTTCGAATTTTTATAGATTGAGGTAAATAAAAATTAGCGAAGTGGTTATTCTTGATATTTAATTTCTGTTTTTAACGATGTCTTATGATAAAATATTTTTTAAATTACTTTTAAATTTTAAAATAAAGTGAATAAAAATCTAACTTTATTGAAAATTTTAATAAGAATGCCTGTATTACTGAAAAAAAACAGAAAATCTCTTTTATTTTAAATTTTAAATTTTTACGTTTAGCCAGTTAATGTTTTGATCATTTTGAATCTCACGGATTTTTCTCTTTAAATAACTGATTATCATGCTATTAACTTTTATAATTTAACTTTTAATCCAAATTTTATGAATAAAATTTTACATGATGTTGTGCTCCGAGCAGGCCTCGGAACACCAAAAGAACCAAATCAATTTAATTTCACCATTAATTTTAAACTATGAGAAAAGTTATATCAATTACTTTTGCTCTTGTGCTGATGATGGGTCTCACTACCTATGCTCAAGCTCAGACAAAAATTCTGAAGGGAGTCGTAACTGCAGAGTTAGACGGACTACCCATGCCGGGAGTAACAATCCAGGATAAAGGGAATAAGACAGGTACCACTACTAATATAGACGGTGAGTATACGGTTTCGGTAAGCCCTAGCACGGTGCTAGTGTTTTCTTTTATTGGATTTGCCGCGCAGGAATTTACTGTAGGGAATCTTACTGAATTAAATGTTACTCTTGCTGAGGATTCAAATGAGCTTTCTGAAGTGATTGTTACCGCTCTAGGTATTAGCAAAGACAAAGCGACTTTGGGTTATTCAGTGACGCAGGTAGGGAGTGAATCTTTTAGTGCAGCTCGTGAGACCAACGTTGCGAACTCTTTAGCAGGCCGGGTTGCTGGCTTGGTAGTAAAGGGAACCAATAGTGGTCCAGGTGGAACTTCTAAAATCACATTAAGAGGTCTACCAAGTATCAGCGGTACAGGATCTCCTTTGTATGTGATCAATGGTATTCCAATGGATAATACTCAAAGAGGTGGTGCTGGACAGTGGGGAGGAGCCGATAGCGGTGATGGTATTGGTAATCTTAGCCCAGATGATATCGAGACTATGACTGTTTTGAAAGGTCAGGCAGCATCTGCACTATATGGTTCAAGAGCTTCTAATGGGGTGATTTTGATCACTACCAAAAAAGGATCAAAAGGAGGCGGTTGGTCTGTGGACTATACGATGAACATGATGACTGAAAACGCAGTAGATTTCACTGATTTTCAGCAAGTATATGGTCAAGGCACAGGAGGATTGAGGCCTGCTACAGCAGCCGATGCACAGTCTACAGGTAGATTGTCTTGGGGAGCAAAGATGGACGGCAGCCCTGTAATTGGATTTGATGGTAATCAGTACCCTTATTCGCCTACTAGCGACGGATATATTAATTTTTACAGAACAGGGACTAATTTCACTAACACTGTTTCATTATCTAAAGGATTAGGGGATGATGGTTCATTTAGAATGTCCATATCCAACCTTGATGCAAAATCTATTGTCCCAAATAATGATGTGAATCGTCTGAGCATCAATTTGAATGTAGAACAAAATATTACTGACAAATTGAGTGTAACCGCAATGATCAATTACATTGATCAGAAGTCAACCAATGTGCCTAACCTAAGTGATGGCCCTAAGAATCCAAATAACTTCTTACTTCTTGCGCCAAATATCAGTCAAGGGATTTTTGCTCCTGGCTATAATACAGATACAGGTGCTGAATCTGTTTTTAGTGATGATATCTATGTGACAAACCCTTACTTTATTGTTAATCAAGGGATTAATGACCTTGGGAGAAAGAGAACTATCTCGGCTATTTCTACAAAATATAGCTTCACCAAGAATATTTTCGCAATGATACGATTGGGTAATGATGCTTCTAATGATGACTTCTATAGCATTGACCCTTTTGGCCTAGCTTATACAGGGGATTTGAAAGGTGGTCTTAACGGTCGCGGTCAATCTCAAACAACAGAAACGAACATTGACGGTATCTTGGGCGGTAAGTTTAATTTGACAGATAAGCTAAATCTAGATGTACTTACCGGTGCAAATATGAGAAACAATAAGTTTGAATCTGTTGGAGTAGGCGGGAACAGATTCGTGCTTCCCTACTTATATTCTCCATTCAACTTAGAGACATTCTCTAGATCTTATGGATACAATGAGCGTGAAGTTCACTCTGCTTACTATTCTGTTGGAATTGGTTACAATGATATTTTGACGTTAACTACCACTGGTAGATATGATGTCTATAGTACTTTGCCGACTAACAACAATAGTATTTTCTCACCTTCCGTGGCGGCTGCATTTGTATTTGATCAGTTGATTGATGTTCCGGCATTGGATTTTGGTAAATTCAGAGCATCCTATGCAGTAACAAGTGGCGAACCATTTGATGCTTACCAAAGTACTTTCTACTACAATTCTGCGAACTCTTATAGTGGAGTACCTGCTGGATCATCTCCAACATCTCTTCCAAATTTGAACTTGAAGCCATTTACGACAAGTGAAGTAGAGTTTGGTGTCGATCTTAGTTTTTTCAATAACCGGTTAGGTTTTGATATTGCTTACTATCAGAAAGAAACTCACAATGAAATTATGCGAGCAGGTTACAGCATAACCTCAGGTTTCAATAGTGCGGTGGTAGCAACGGGATCAACAAGTAACAAAGGACTTGAAGTATTGGTAACTGGTGTTCCAATTCAAACCGAAAACTTCACTTGGAAGTCTTCATTCAACCTGTCCAATGTTAAGAATAAAATACTAAGTACTGATCCTAATAACAATCCTGTCAATTTGGGGCAGAACAGAGCCACTCTAGGAAATGCTGTTACAGCATACGTGGTAGGTGAAGCGGGTCCTCAGATCAGAGCCTATGATTATGCTTATAATGCTGATGGAAGTATTAAGGTTAGTGAGGCTGGTCTTCCTGTTCGTGGGAATTTGATCAATATGGGGTCTGTATTACCTACACTTTATGGTGGTTGGAATAACGATTTCATCTACAAAGGGGTTATGTTCTCATTCTTGATTGACTATAACTATGGCAACAAAGTGCTTTCTGCAACTGAATTCTATTCGACTTTCAGAGGTCTAAATCAAGTTACTCTTGATGGCAGAGAATCAGGCGTAACTACTGGTAATGTGACAGCAACTGCAGAAAGATACTACCAAGCTTTGGCACAAAATGTAACTAGTACTAGTGTAGTGGATGGAGATTTCATAAAGTTGAGACAGTTAACACTGGGCTATAGCTTTCCTTCAAAATGGTTTGGTAATACTCCAGTCTTGAAGGGTTTGAGCGTATCTCTAGTAGGTAGAAATATTGGATTTTTGATGCGTAAAGCTAAAAACATTGATCCTGAAGCTAGTTTTGGCTCTAATATTAACTACACTGGCATTGAAGGTCAAAACCTTCCTAGTACTAGATCTTTTGGGTTTAACCTTAATTTCAAATTGAATTAATATGAAAAAATATATAAGCATAATTCTTACGGGGATTTTACTAGCCGTATCCAGTTGTGATAGCGATTTTGCAGATATCAATACGGATCCAAACCGTGCTGATGGAAGCGTATTCGATCCAAACCTTATTCTGCCTACGGTTTCCTTCAACTATGGTAACATGATGACAGGATATACTGGAGCGATTCTTTTCCAGAGTATGTGGGTGCAAGTAATGGCATCTACCTCCACAGGTGGAGCTAATTACTATTCCAATGCCGATAAATATGTGGCATCAGGAAGCACAAACAGTTATATCCAAAGTGTTTGGAATGATGGATTCTCCACAGCTTCCAGAGTTTATCAAATGCAGGCTCTTGCCGAGCAAAAAGGATATTCCAACCTAGTTGCTGTAGGAGAAATCTGGAAGGTACTTACTCTTTCGTTTGTCTCTGATGTATACGGAGATATTCCATACTCTGAAGCATTGAAGGCTGAATCTGGAATCACTCAACCAAAGTATGATTCTCAATCTGAGTTATACATGGCGATGCTTTCTGATCTTGATGCCGCGCTTTCGAAAATTAGTGAGTCAGGTGATCGTATCAAAAACGATGTTCTTTATAAAGGCGATGTTACTAAATGGAAAAAATTAGGCTATTCAATCATGTTGCGTATGGCAATGCGCTTAGTTGATGCGGATCCAGCTACTGCTAAGACCTACGTTCAAAAAGCTATCGCCGGTGGCATCTTCGCATCTACTGCGGACGAAGCGGTTTTAGTATCTGATCAAGCAAATGGTTATTCTAATTCAAGTGCTAATGCGCTAAACGTAACTGACGATGTATATGAAGTACGTTGGTCTAACAAGTTGATCGACTTCCTTAAGTCAAACAACGATCCTCGATTATCATTAATCGCTGAAATTCCTGTTGCAGGTTTAATAGGAAATAAAAGTACTGCCGTTGGTGATAAAGATCCTACTGTTCAGATTGGAATGCCGAATGGCTATGATCTAAGAGGGTTGGAAACTGATATCACGAAATCTCCTAATTATCCAGGCTCAACAGGTACCGGTGGGGATATTTCTCTAATCGGTAAATACTCTAGGCCTACTGCAATTTACAGAGACCGAAATGCACCAGTTTTCATCTTGACTTATGCTGAGATTCAGTTTTTATTAGCTGATGCTGCTACAAGAGGATTCACTGTTCCAGGTACTGCATCATCATATTATGCAGCTGGATTAAATGGAGCATTAGTTACTTTAGGTAAATTCGGAGGAGGAACAATTTCTTCTTCTGCGGCTTCATCCTTTGTTTCTGCAAACCCATTGGATGTAAGCAGCACTTCTGCAGCTTTAAAAATGATCAATACTCAAATTTGGGCTACTACTGGCTTGTTTGCCAATTTCGTAGAATCTTGGAATAACTGGAAGCGTTCAGGTTATCCTGTTTTGACACCAGTAAAATACTCTGGAAACTTCTCGGGTGGACAAATTCCAAGAAGACAATTATACCCTGCTTCTGAAAGCACTACTAATCCAGAGAGCTTAGTTAATGCTATTTCTAACATGGGTGGAGATACTTGGATAATTCCAGTTTGGTGGGATAAGTAAAATCTCACTTAGAAATTTTCTTAATTAAATTGCTGATAGAGGTCTTGGTTATACCAGACCTCTATCTTTTTATTTACCTATCTACACTTTTACTATGCGATTTTCATTCTTTCTATTCCTCATGTTTTCTGTATTTTCCGAATGCTTTTCACAGCAAGGAGGAAAAAAAGTAGTAATCGGATACATAGCAGGATGGAAGGGGGTAGATCCCAACAAAACCCCTGCTGAGAAACTCACGCATATCAACTACGCATTTGCCAATGTTGTAGATGGGATAGTGACTTCGGGTGAAGGATTGGCAGAGCGGGATAGCTTAAACTTTTTGAAACTTCATTCCCTGAAATCCCGGAATCCAGACCTCAAAGTATTGGTTTCAATTGGTGGTTGGACTTGGTCAAAGGGCTTCTCCGATGCTGCCTTAACACCTGAAAGCCGAAAGAAGCTAATCGCATCCGGAATAGATTTTTTGATCAAGCATAAGCTTGATGGATTGGACTTTGATTGGGAATATCCAGCACTTCAAGGAGATAATAATGTCGTAAGGGACATCGACAAGGAGAATTTTGTTTCAATGCTAAAAAGCTTCCGAGAGGCATTAGATTCTTTAGGTGCGATCAACCGAAAACATTATTTAAGTACCATTGCCTCTGGGGGATTTCGGAAATATTTGGAAGTCAATGATCTTAGGTCTGCAGCAAAATATTTAGACTTAGTGAATATTATGAGTTATGATCTTTTTGGGGCGGGAGATGATACTACAGGCCATCACGCTAATTTATACAAGGGTAACCAAGCTATGATGCCAGCTTCTAAGCAAAACCGATCAGTCCAATCTGCAGTGTTGGATCACATCGAATTTGGGATTCCTCGGGAAAAAATAGTGTTAGGAATTCCTTTTTATGGAAAGCGTTGGAAAGAGGTGGGACCAGAAAACAATGGACTTTATCAACCCGGTATATTTGATCGAGGATTGTCTCAGGATAGAATTCATGAAATACAAAAAGATCCTTCATTCAAACAATTTTGGGATTATGAGGCGGAGAATTCATTCTTGTATTCAACCGAAAAGCGGGAAATGGTGACTTTCGAAAGCCTAAAATCCATAGAACATAAAATCTATTTTATGAAAAAGGAGCACCTTGCAGGGGTGATGTTTTGGGAGCTTTCCGAAGATCCTTCAGGTTCATTATTGAATGCCATTGATAGCAACATAAAACGACCTTTGGTGGATTTTAAACTTGGAAGCTAGATTCTTTATTCTTAGAATTAATTCATGAAACTTATAGGAGTAGACATTGGAGGATCACATATATCGGCTGCTTCCCTGATTTTTACAGCAGGGAAGCTGAGTCTGGTTGATTTTCAAGAATCATCTGTAGATACAACAGCTTCAGCAGAGGCCTTAATTTCTGCTTGGTCTGCGGTGATTCGGGCAAGTGCTAACGGAACAAAAGACTACCAAGTAGGAATAGCAATGCCTGGCCCTTACGATTACCCTAACGGAATATCCCTGATTCAGGATCAGGGGAAAATGAAGTCACTCTACAAATTGTCAGTTAAAAACCTCCTAGCAGAATCTCTTGGTATAGGCATTGGACAAATTCAGTTTACCAATGATGCAGAAGCATTCTTATTGGGCGAAAGTCTAGCCGGATCAGCCAAGGCTTTTAAAAACTCTCTAGGTACGACATTGGGAACAGGTCTTGGATCTGCGATCAAAGTGGGTGATGTAGTCATAGATGCAAAGCTTTGGACTGCTCCATTTCGTGATGGAATCGCTGAGGATTACTTGGGAACCAATTGGTTTATAAGGGAAGCAAAAAAACAGTTCAATCTTACTATTTCAGGGGTGAAAGAGCTGGGGGAATCAGAAACCATTCAGAAAGAAGCGGATATTTTATTTGAGATATTTGGCAAAGCACTTGGAGAATTTCTTGTTCCTTATTTGATTCGTCTTCAATCTGAGGCTGTTATTCTGGGAGGAAAAATAGCCTTGATGAATGCCCGATTTTTACCAGCCACCTCTCAATATTTGATTCAGCACGGCTGTTTGGCAAAGATTAAAATCTCAACTCTGGGTGAGCAAGCTGCATTGATCGGAGCCTGTCAACTTTTTATAAAATCCTAAACCATGAAGATTTTTATCCTTAAAAAATCGTTTTTGATTGGGCTTTTAGGACTTTTTAGCCTTCAGGGTTTTCCGCAACAAAATTATGAGCTCATCATCGTAGGTGGAGGAGCTAGTGGGACTTCTGCTGGGATTTCTGCAGGCAGGTTAGGGATCAAAACGCTTATTATCGAGGAAAGCACCTGGCTTGGAGGGATGCTGACATCGGCGGGCGTTTCGGCAATTGATGGCAATGATCAGATCTCTGGCGGCTTCTATGGAGAGTTCAAGCATGCCTTGGAGGAGTATTATGGAGGTCCTAAAAATATGGCGACAGGATGGGTAAGCAACACACTTTTTGAACCTAAAGTGGCTAATGAATTACTTCAGGAAATGGCGGCAAAGACTCCAAATCTTACCATATCGTTTCAGAGTGCCTGGGAAACTGCGGTCTACGCCGAAGGGAAATGGAGGCTGACTTATCAAAAGGGAAAAGAAAGTATAATCGTCACATCAACACTATTAATTGATGCGACAGAATTGGGAGATATAGCAGCGGCTCAGGGTTTGCGGTACCGATTGGGAATGGATGCTCGGGATTTGATTGGAGAAATCTACGCTCCAGCTGAGGCAAATAACATCATACAAGACTTGACTTACGTGGCGACTCTTCAGGATTATGGAA
>JBLGAM010000021.1:0-35774 GCA_047612305.1 Planctomycetota bacterium
TTTTTGATTCCTAGTAAACCCTAATTATGAAACAACTAGGCGGTTTTCAATATAGTAAAGAGTTTACAGTGGGATCATTTCAAGTCCATCCTGATGGGAAATTACGGATGAATTCTTTAGCTGATTTCTTTCAGGAAGGTGCTTGGGGACATGCCGATTCAGCTGATTTTGGAAGAAATCTTTTAGAGGATAATTTAAGTTGGATCCTTTCTCGATTTGATATTAAAGCTACTAATCTTCCCACTTGGGGAGAATCGATCAAAGTTTTAACTGCAGGTAGAGGAGTGGACAAGTTATTTGCTTTTCGCGAATTCTTAATCACAGATCTTCAAGGTAAACCTCTGGCAAGGGCAATGTCCTCCTGGGTATTATTGAATACAGTGTCTAAGAAAATTCATCGACCAGAGCAGGTTTTGCCAATAGCGCTTTTTGATCCCCAATTAAAACCTGATTGGCAGCCCGATCGAATTCGAATCTCCGGAAAGCTTTTGTTTGAGGAGGAGGTTAAAGTTAGGTTTTCTGATTTGGACCTGAACAATCATGTAAATAACACGACCTATATTCGATGGGTAGAAGATCTTTTTAAAGATCATCAAATTGACTCCAGCCAACTTCGCATCAATTATTTGGCAGAATGTGTTCTTGGCGATCTAGTCAAATTAGAACTTTATAAGTCGGAGGATAAATTTCAAATTCAAGGAAAAGTTTTGAATAAATCGGTATTCTTAGCAGAAACGGAAGCCTAAATTTTATTTCAAGCTCCTTTTCTTTAAATTCCACAACATGTGATAAGAGTCACAACTTTTACTCAAGTTCATTTCTCACTTTTGTAAAAAGCTTTAAGTATGAATAATCTAGGAAAACCATTTTTACAACTTATCACTCTTATGGTTGGGCTCTTGGCTCTTGCATCAGTTTTGGTTGGAGTGATAGGATTTGCTGTATACCTCGCTTATCAGGGTGTAGCTCCAAGTTCTGAATCTCAAATACAAGCATTGATAACCGAATCTCCGACTCCTACAGTAAAGCCATTAATGGATCCTGTAGGGATGTGGCAAGCTCCTGATTGGTCTAAAGTGGAGGAGGAGTCAAATGCTGAATCAATTAAATATGGACGCGAATTAATCGCCAACACCTCAGAATATCTAGGCCCAAATGGAAAGGTGATGAAAATATCAAATGGTATGAATTGCCAAAATTGTCATTTACAAGCTGGTACAGCTCCTTTGGGAAACAATTATTCTGCCGTGGCATCCACTTATCCTAAAATAAGAGGTCGATCTGGGAATATGGAAGATATTCCAAAGCGAATTAATGACTGTTTTGAGAGAAGTTTAAATGGCGAAGGGCTGCCAGTCTTTAGTAAAGAAATGATAGCGATGGTTGCCTACATGGAATGGCTGGGAAAAGATGTCGCGAAAGGCGAAAAACCGAAAGGAGTAGGGCTTTATGAAGCTCCTATTTTAGATAGAGCAGCTGATCCGATAAAAGGGGAAAGTATTTATATCAGTCAGTGTCAGTCCTGCCATATGGAAGATGGTCAAGGGGTACAGAAATCAGATGGTTCTGGCTATACCTATCCGCCTCTCTGGGGAGCAAATAGTTACAATTTTGGAGCAGGCCTCTTTAGACTTTCTCGATTTGCAGGCTATGTACGTGCCAATATGCCTTTTGGTGCGTCTTACGAGCGCCCTATGCTTTCTGATGAAGAGTCCTGGGATGTAGCTGCGTACGTTAATAGCCTTGATCGACCCAAGAAAAATCTTATTCAAGATTGGCCGGATATTTCCAAAAAACCTATGGATCATCCTTTTGGTCCTTATTCTGATGATTTTTCAGAAAACCAGCATAAATATGGCCCTTTTCAGGCCATTCAAGCTGGAAAATCAAAATGAGATTTATTATTGCCTTTTTGGTATTCTTTGTTACTATCCACTCATTTTCTCAAGAAAAAGAGCAAACTCTCACGTTAGTCCCTAAAGCTCATTTCCGAACCTTCTGGATGAGTACGAGTTACCCAAGCGAATTCAAAAATGATTTTGCTTTGGGGAGTTCCTTGAATCTTGGAGGCGAACTGAGTTATCAAAACCGCTTGAAAATCCAACTAGGATATCGATTTTGTGGAAACTTATGGAGTTCGGATTTAAATGAATTAGACCCATTATCTGGACAGGCTAATCGCTACGAATCAGGATTATTTGATCTGCTAAATCCTAAGAATAGGTTTTTTGGAAAAATAGAAACGTTATCGGTTTCATATTCCAAAAACCAATGGGGAATTACTGCAGGAAGAATGGGGATTGATTCGGATTGGGTGAATTTGCAAGATGGACGATTAGCACCCACAGCAATTGAAGGAATTAACTTTTGGGTTGAATCAGAAAAAAAATTCAAGCTTGAGTTTTGGGGAATCGGTAAAATGAGTGTTCGAGGGACAAGTCAATGGCTGTCAGTTGGGGAATCTATTGGCGTATTTCCAATAGGAAGAGATGTGTTTGGGAAGCCCTCACAATATTTTAAGAACACTCAAAGTAAGTGGATCAGTATCGTGAATCTTTCGAAGAGTTGGGAAAATTTTGAAGCCAAAGCTTCAGTGACCTCGGTGCAAAATATCTCAAATACTTTCTGGATTAATGGAGAGCACCAATTATTAAAAAATTCTAGTTGGGTTTTTGGGGCCCAATTTGGGTTCCAACATGGCTGGGGAGAAGGAGGAAATCCAGACCCTAAACTTTCATACAAGAACCCTGAAGATAGGAATTATGCAGTTTCGTTTAGAGTTGGCTACACTAAAAGTCGCTTAAAATCTAATTTGAATTTCACTCATTTGGGAGGCAATGGTCGTTGGCTCAGCCCCAGAGAGTGGGGCAAGGATGCTTGGTATACCTTTATCCCTAGAGAAAGAAATGAAGGTTTTTCTAGCTTAAATGCATGGACTGCTTATGTAGAATACGGGTTTTCAGAAATTGGTCTGACTCCATACCTGCATTTCGGATTACACTTTCTGCCGGATATCTCTTTAGTAGAAGCCAACAAATATAATTTCCCCTCTTACCAACAGATGAATTTAGGTTTAAAGTATAAGCCAAAATCCTTAGAGAATCTGTCTATCCATGCGATCATTATGAATAAAGAGCCTTTGCAACAATCTGATTTAAATCCAAATCAACGCTATAATAAGGTAGGAATGATTCATGCGAATTTGATTTTGAACTGGAGTTTGAATTAATCAAAAGGATCAGGATAGTTTTAACTTAATGACTAACTTCAAGCGTCAATTAGGTTTTATGAATTCTTCTTTTCACCTTTGTATCATAAAGACGAAAAATCATAAGGATTTTATCTTTTCTTGAAAAAAGGTAAGCGTTTATTATCGACCTGCCCAAGTAGCAAATTCGAGAGTTTCCCCCGCAAAGGTTTTAATTCTTCATCCTTCTACTTTTTTAATCACAACAACTGATTTGTTGTTTTTGATTAAAACCTGCAGCAAACCCCAAAAGGGGAAATATGAGTATAACACTATTAAAAATAAAGTCTATTAAAACAGTAAGGTTCTCTGAATCAGAATTATCTGAATTCTCCCAAACATTAAGATCGAGGGTTTATGGACACTTTAAGTCCACTGGCCGCTCAAAATATGCTACACCATCAATGGTCCTCAAGTCCATTATATTGGTCTCCCTGTATTTAGTTCCTTTGGCACTAATAACTACGGGCGTTGCTTCCACTACATTTCAGATGTTTTCCTGCTTTTTCCTATCGGGACTGGGTATGGCTGGGGTAGGAATGGGTGTTATGCATGATGCTATTCATGGATCTTATTCCAAAAACCTACTGATTAATAGGTGGGTGGGACATACTCTAGATATGGTTGGTGCCAGTTCTATTGTATGGAAGCTTCAACATAATGTTTTGCATCATAGCTACACTAATATTGATGATCACGACGACGACATTAACGCACCTTTCTTTTTAAGATTTTCTCCGAATGCACCACAAAATAATTTACACAAGTATCAGCACCTATATGCTTGGTTTTTTTATTCCTTGTCTACCCTTTCTTGGGTTACGGTGAAAGATTTCATCCGTTTAAAGCGATATTATGATAAAGGACTGATTAAAAACAACCAAGAATATAGAAAAAATGTGTTAAAAATTATTGCTTGGAAATTTGGTTACTTTTCTATCATTTTGGGTTTACCATTAATATTTGCACCATTTTCTGTTGGAATGATTATCACAGGATACATTATGATGCATTTTGTTACAGGGTTTACAATTACTATGGTATTCCAGATTGCACATATTGTAGAAGATGTAAACTTTCCAATGCCTGATGCGGAAGGTATTGTTGAAGGAGAGAGAATTCTTCATCAATTAGCTACTACTTGCAATTTTGCCCCAAACAATAGATTGCTTTTTTGGTTTATCGGTGGATTAAATTACCAAGTAGAACATCATTTATTCCCGGATATTTGCCATGTGCACTACAGAGAAATTGCTCCAATAGTGAAAGCAACTGCTGCGGAATTTAACATTCCGTACCATACAAAGCCTAATTTTTTGTCGGCTGTATTTGACCATTTTAAAATGCTTTATGTGTTGGGTAACATGCCCAAAGTAGAGCAAGTAAAAGCCTGATTCAATGACGTTCAATAGAAATACAAAACCCGCAAGCCAAAATCGCAATACTCGATCAACCTCGCGTCCAACTCAAAAGAAGAAAGAATCTACCTTAGACCCTAGGCTCCTTGTTAAAAAAGCTGAGCCTAGTGGACAGGAGGGTTTCCAATCTTTAATACCATTTAGTGGTCTAAATCTCAATGCTTTATTACTGAAAAATATTCAGGCAAAAGGCTATGAGAATATGACATATATTCAAGAAAAATCAATATCTCCTCTATTGGATGGAAGAGATTTACTTGGAATATCTAACACTGGTTCCGGTAAAACCGGCGCTTTTCTTATTCCGATTATTGAACATGCGAAAGCTGATCCATCAGATTTCTCAGCATTGATTGTAACTCCCACACGTGAGTTGGCACTTCAGATTGAAGAGGAATTCAAAAGCTTGACTAAAGGAATGAACCTTTACTCCAATACCTTTATTGGGGGAACAAATATTAATTCAGATTTTAAAGCATTGGGCAGAAAACTCCACGTAATTGTGGGAACTCCCGGAAGACTGCTTGACTTAGCAGATCGAAAACTTCTCCATTTGAACCGAGTTAATACACTTGTATTGGATGAGTTTGATCGGATGCTCGATATGGGATTTGTTCACGATGTTAAGAAACTTGTGAATGCAATGACCAAGAGAAAGCAGACGATGCTTTTTTCGGCCACCCTCGAGCCAACTCAAAAAAATTTAATTGATGGTCTTTTGAAGGATCCGGTAGAAGTCAAAGTTAATTCAGGTGGTACGACAAGTGAAAATGTTGATCAGGAAATTATACATGTTCCAGATGGAAAAGATAAGTTTGACGTTCTATCAGGTCTATTTAAAAATGATCAATTGGGTCGTGTGATTATTTTCATGGAGACAAAAAGACTCGCAGATCGTATCGCTAAAAAATTAAATCAAGTCGGAGTAAAATCAGGATTGATTCATGGTAATAAATCCCAGAATTTCCGAAATAGAACAATAGAAGAGTTCAAGAACGGAACAACTAGAGTGCTTGTAGCTACCGATGTGGCTGCCAGAGGTATAGACGTGGCTGATGTATCACATGTGATAAATTATCAGCTTCCCATGTCTATGGATAGCTATATCCACAGAATAGGCCGGACAGGTCGAGCCGGAAAAACCGGTACGGCCATAACATTTGTCAATTAATATCGCCGAAATGTCAAAAAATCAGAACACATTTATCAAAAAACAAAAAGCAGAACTTAAAAAGAGAAAGAAAAGAGACAAACAAGAAAAAATGGCATCGAGAAAGGATCAACCAAAAAGCGGAGATCTGGACGACATGATGGCTTATGTAGACGAATTTGGTAATATATCTGATACACCACCTGAGCCTGAGCCACCAAAAAAAGAAATTAATCCGAGTCAAAAATTTAATAGAAACAACAAATTTAAAAGTCAGTAATCATGAATGAAGGAACAGTAAAATTCTTTAACACAACCAAAGGTTTTGGTTTTATCACACCAGCAGACAACAGTGAAGATGTATTCGTACACCACTCAGGTCTTGTACACGAAATCCGTGAAAACGATCGTGTTACTTATGACATAGTTCAAGGTAAAAAAGGCGTTAACGCTGTTAACGTAAAGGTAGCTAAGTAATTAATCTCGGGTTTTCCCGAAATAATACTTTGACCAGTGCCTGCAAGTTATTGATTTGCAGGCATTTTTAATTTTTTTGGCTCTGGATTATGTTCGTGACTACTTTGCCTGATTCAAGCTCATTAAGATTTGATAGTGTAATGAAAGCAATTTCAATAAGTGATTCCTTTGTTAAGAATGCTTTATGACCTGCGATTAAGACGTTTGGGAATGTCATCAATCGGGTGGTATCCTCATCCTGAAGAATTTCCGCTGATAAATCTCTGAAAAATAGATCTTCCCCTTGTTCGTATACATCTATTCCTAAATAGCTTACATTTTTTTCCTTTTAGAACTTAATAATCCCCTTAAGATCAATCAAAGCTCCTCGGCTTGTGTTTATTATAGTTACTCCTTTTTGCATCTTAGCAAGGCTCTCTTTATTGATCAAGTGTCTCGTCTCAGTTGTTAATGGAAAATGCAGCGAGATAATGCCACTTTGAATAAGCAACTCATTCAATTTTACATAGCTTATTCCCATTTTTTTCAAATGCTTTTTTTCGTAGTGATCATAGGCTGATACGTTACAACCCATTCCCATCATTATCTTGCAAAAAGCACTACCAATTTCGCCTGTGCCGATGACGCCAACCGTTAGCTTGTGAATATTTATTCCCACTAAGCCAGTGAGTGAAAAGTTGTTCTCTCTAACTCAATTGTATGCTTTATGAGTTTTTCTTACTACTGTCATCAAAATTGTTAATGCATGTTCTGCAACTGCCTCGTGACTGTATGCAGGAACTCTACAGATTCGTATTCCAAGTTTTTTTCAGCTGATTGAAGATCGACTTGATTATAGCCTGCGCATCTTAGAACGATATTTTTAATTTATTACTCGGCTAGTTTCTTGAGAATATTTTGATCTAGATGATCATTTACGAACGTACAAATGGTATTAAATCCTTGAGCTAGGTAACCAGTATCTTGGTCCAACTTGACTTCAAAGTAAGTAAGTTGATGCTTGAAATTTAATGTGAGTTTATTGAAACGCGCTTTGTCATAGGACCTAGAACTAAAAAAAGCGACTTTCATATTTAACTCGGTTAAATAAGTTGTGAAATAATGTTACATTCAAATAAAAAAAAAATGAAAAAAATACTCTTATTCATTCCAATTCTTTGTCTTATCTCTTGTGGTGAAAAAGAAATAAACTCCACTAACACCACAGAAACTATAATTGAAGAAATTCCTATGCTTAACGCTCCAGATTCAGTGCTCCGACATGTTGTCTATTTTAGCTTTAAGGAAACCTCATCGCCTGAAGACATCCAAGGAGTAGTAGATGCATTTAGAAATCTTCAAAATGAAATTCCTAACATCGAATCGTTTGAGTGGGGCATTAATTCTAGTCCAGAAGGACTAAATCAAGGCTTAACGCATGCATTTACCCTTACTTTCTATTCATATGCAGCAAGAGATGAATATCTACCACATCCAGCCCATAAAGCTTTTGGAGCTCTTCTAGGCCCTCATTTGGAAAAAGTAACTGTTTTGGATTATTGGACTAGGAAGTAATTATTGAATATATGGCAGGGCCGATGAATCGGTTTTGCCGCTTTCCTTGATTTATAATGCCTTAGTAACCTCAATGGTGCTAGTGTCCCTCGACGGAAGGATTCCGTTATATTCCTTGTATTGTAGCTCTACATGTTTTCCCGAGTATCGCTCTAATTATCCTGCAACTGTAATGTCTGTAACGCTGAATCTAAAGTCATTACCTTGTAATCAACCTTCAGTAGGGCTTTGAAAGCCTTCCTGGACTACTGGTCTCTCGTAGGTCTTGAACAAGACTCCTTTTTTGACAAAATAATTTGGGCTACCAGATTTTATCCCCTCACCAAAAACGAAATAATACATAAACCAAAAATCTCCTGCGTAAACTGTAAAGAAAATTATTCCGATAATCCAGCCAAATTTTTTAAAGTCGATTTATAATTGGTCTTAAATATATAAATCACAATACTTGATTTTTTATCAGTTTTAAAAAATTTCATATTCATAAAAAAAGCTACTTGTTTAAAGTAGCTTTTTCCAAATCAATCTACTAACCAAACAAAATCTGAATAGCCTTTGGCAGCCATTTCTTCTTTAGGTATAAACTTCATTGCTGCTGAGTTCATGCAATAACGAAGATTTGTAGGAGCTGGGCCATCGTAGAAGACATGTCCTAAATGGCTTTTTCCTAACGTACTTCGAACTTCCACCCGAATCATTCCTAGATCCTTATCAACTGGCTTATCAATAATTCGAGCATCGATTGGTTTGGAGAAACTAGGCCATCCTGAACCAGATTCGTATTTATCTTTTGAACTGAATAGAGGAGCTCCGGACACTATACACACGTAAATTCCATCTTTTTTATTCCCATTGTATTCATTTTGAAAAGCATATTCAGTCGCATCATCCATGGTAACTTCATATTGAAGGTCCGTAAGGGTTTTTTTCAATTCAGATTTTGAATGAGCTACATATTTTTCTTCGCTTAGCTCTGGCCAATGAGTCTTAATAAAGGCATCTCTTCCTGATCCGGAGCGGTATGCATAATATTCTGTAGGGCTTTTCTTGTAATAATCTTGATGATACTCTTCAGCAGCGTAGAAATTGGTGTACTTGATTACTGGCGTTGCTATTGGCTTTTTGAATCGACCTGACTTATCTAAATATCTTTTGGAATCTTCTGCAACTTTCTTTTGCTCACTATCATGGTAGAATATTGCTGACTCATATTGTGTACCCCTGTCATAAAAAGAACCACCAACATCAGTAGGATCATAGGTTTGCCAGAAGATATCCACTAATTCGGAATAGCTGATGACTTCGGGTTGAAATGTAATTTGAATAGATTCTCGATGGGAGGTCTTCCCGCTGGCTACCTCTCCATAAGTCGGGTCCTTTTCTTTTCCACCTGAATATCCTGATACTACAGAGACAACTCCATCAATACCTTCAAATGGTGCCTCAACACACCAAAAACAGCCTCCAGCAAATGTTGCTAGTTGAGTAATGCCATCGTAATTAGCCACTAATTCAGCATCAGTAGAGGAAGAATTTTGGTATTCTGTTGTGGAAGTTCCACAGGACATGAGTAGTCCAACTAGTAAACTTAGCATGGGTAAAATACTTTTATTTAAGTGAATCATTTGAGATTTGTTCTTTTTATGAATGGAATCCTAAAGCTTTCAATAGTAAAACAGTTTTTTTATCGTTCTGTTTAGCTCTAAATATAATTTCACTATTTAACAACTGAATTCCGTTATGGTTTGTCTTAGATTATACAAATCAGTATAAAATGCTCCTTCATTGAGTAAACCTATATCTGCTATGAAAAATTCAATTAGGTTATTTCTGACAGGAATAACTTTAAATTTGAGTGAGTGATCTTGGTATTTCTTTTCAGGTATAATTTATTTTTATAAACTGAAATACTATACAAAATACTTATTTCTAGCTCAATTGCTTAATTCTCCAGCGTATTCTCCAGCGGTCATAATCATTTCATAAAAGGAATCACAGACGTATTCCAGATTACGTAGCCTTTTGCATTCATGTGAAGGCTATCAGCAATAAAGATTTCTGAGATTGGTCTTCCGGACTTGTCTAGCATCACGTTCCATACATTCATAAAATTGACTTGATCGTGAGTTGTCGCATATTGACGCATCAAGTCATTCAGTACGGTGTAGGAAGTTTTAAGGTGCCATCGAGATGGACTCGGTTTTGTACTGATCAGAACAATGTTTGTTTCTGGGAGTTTTTGATGAATCTGAGTGACGAGCAAGTTTATATCTTCCATGATTTGAGACACGTCTTTTCCTGCATTAAGATCATTATCACCTTCGTAAATAAAAACTTTTTCAGGACTATAACGAATCACTAATTCATCCAAGTGAATTAATAAATCCGAGGCCTGTGATCCACCAAATCCTGTATTGATAATTGGGATTGCGGGGAATTCTTCTTGTATATTTTTCCAAAGTCGCACACTCGAACTTCCTGTGAAAACATAAGAATTTGCCTTCCAACCAGCTTGATCGATTCGTTCGGTAAGTGATTTTATTTCCTTTTGGAAAGGAATTTCCTGGCCAAATAGTAAAGTGCTTGATCCAAATATCAGAGATAGAAAAAAGATAAATCTAGTAGTATGTTTCATAGTGATTCGCGTTGGGATAATTTGTGCTTTTTTTCAAAAGCGTTCAGCAAGTGCTCAAAAGTGAACAGAGCGAACACTTTTGAAGGGTTGGTTCAATCCTTTAATGTATAAAATATGTTCTGCAAATATGCCGATTCACCCCTTTAAATTGGGGTTTGGTCACATTTCTTGTCAGAAGGTTGATTTTGTAGACTTACTGATCTTTTTTGGAGATGTTTTAGCGTTAAAATCTATGTCAATCTAATTCCCTTTTGAATGAATCATCTTTCTTGGTTTTTATGGTTTTGTAGTGGTGCTAATTTTCCTATCCTCAGGCGAACCCCTACAGAATCAAATAAATATATTGGAATAGGAGCTACAGTCTTCTTTACTGGGGTATTGGCAGCTATTGCAGCAGGATATGCATTATTTACTGTTTTTGAAAGCATTTGGCCTGCCCTTTTCTTTGGCCTGTTTTGGGGAACGATGATTTTCAATTTGGATCGATTCATTGTCTCTAGTATGCGAAAAAAGGAGGATGCATCGGCTGAGTGGAAGCTGGCCATTCCACGGCTAGTTTTGGCAGTTTTATTGGCATTGGTCATTTCAAAACCTTTAGAATTAAAGATGTTTGAGCGGGAGATCAATCGTAAATTGGATGAAAAGAAAACCGAATTTATCATCACTTCGAAGTTGAATTTAGCAAAGGGATTTCCTGAGATTCAAGCTCTAGAAGTTAAAAAAGATAGTTTAAAGGCTGAATTAGCTAAATCAGAATCCTTTAGAGATCAAGTCCAAGACGAATATGATGCTGAACGATTTGGAGAAAAAACAAGTGGAACTAGTGGGATTATCGGACGGGGAACTAACGCCAATAAGAAAGAACAACAGTTGGATGCAGCTCAAGTAGTTTTGGTGGAATTACGGAAAAGAAATCAGATTCGAATCGATACGCTTGATGCGCAAATTCGGGTTTTCTCTCAACTTCGGCAATTGGAATTTGAAAAGCAACAGGCAGGAATTGATAGCTTTGGCGGACTGGCAACTCGAATGGAGGCTTTAGACTTACTGACCAAGGACTCTGCTGCGATGGCTTTGGCAAACGTGTTTATCGTGTTGCTTTTTATTGCGATCGAGACAGCTCCAATATTTGTAAAATTGATTTCGCCACGAGGGCCTTATGATGATTTGTTGGAATTGGCTGAAGACAAAGTCAAACTTTTCAAGGGCGAAAAGTGGGTAAAAGCGAAAGGTGAATCAGAAGCTAGAGTGAGTTACTTCCAGGACACTCATTTTTACGGAAATGATTTAAGTAAGGAAAAAACCAATCGAACTAACAAGGCCAAAATAGAAGCAGAGATCAATAAGCAAGAGCAGAAATTTAAAGTTTAAACTAGTAATGTTTTAAAAACCAGAAAACAGTGTTTTCTAGTTTTTCCCAATTTCTATAATGTCTGAATCTCCAATCTTTTATCTATCAATTTCTTAGAATCATTCCGTCAAAGCATCCAATTGATCCCATTGCCTTACCATCTGATTTCTGATCGGCAAAAGCTACGATTTTCACCAAGAATAAGAGAAATCTCCGTGGATTGATCAGTTCGGTAGCGAGTTTAGAAGTATTTCTGTCTCGATCCTTTAGTTGGGAATCTTTATATGGAGCGAGATGATTCTCTCCCGCACACTTTCAAGCCCCATCCCTTGCCAACTGTATTGAGAAGTTTAGGAGCATTTCCTCCTTACCTTTTTGCTAAGGGAATGAGCCACCAGAAAATCGTGGAAACAGTACTGATATTGGCTTTGAGACCATCAACAAGTTCACCTAGAAAAGCGTTTATTGGATGAAAATCCTTTTGAATTCCATGCAGGTCTTTTCCTGCCATAGGTTCAGAAGTGGCTATTCCCAAATCGAGATGGATATGAGCATTGATTCCGAGAAATAAATATTGGATTGCTAAATAGTTATTGGATTTACTGGCTTCAAACGCGGTATCCCAACTCTTAGTAGGATGCATTCCATGGCTCCAAAGTTCGTGAGCATTAATAAACTGCTTAGCGAAAAGAATATCCAGTGTTTCCATTCTAGGATTGTCCTCAAACTCCCGATTCAAAACACCCTTTTGGATTCTTCGAGTGACTTGTCTATAGAGCACGGCAAAGTATCCAATCCGGGATTCTTTTGATTTACATTCGGATACGATTTCATCCATTCGAATTAAAACCTCTGCAATTGATTTCATTATTTGCTAATAAAGAATTCCTCCAAAAAATCACCAATGTAATAGGCTACTAAAGCAGCTAATAGTCCTAATAATAGTGTTTCGGCTATACTTTTCAAAGGTGGTGTTTGATTGACTAGGCTTTTCATCCAGCCAACCAACATGAATGCTATTCCAGTCAAAATGCTAGTCCAAAGGAATATATTGAGCTGCACTTCACTGAAAAAAACCCAGAGATAAACCGTCAATGGAATAAATCCAACCACTATGAATGAGATCAAAGTCGCCAAACCTATTCGAAACGGACTTTTGGTTTCCTCCATCATATTGAGTTCATCTTTCATCATTTCAGCTACCCAAATGTCTTTATCTGAGCAAATTTGATCGACGACTTTTTCAAGTAACTCACCCTTAAATCCTTTTGCCTCATAGATTTCTTTTATTTCGTGCCGCTCAACATCGGGAAGATTTTCCACTTCCCAATATTCGATGTCTTGATGTTTTTTATAATTATCCTTTTCACTTTTCGCAGCGAGGTATGCACCTACAGACATAGAAAATCCATCTGCAAAGAGATTGGCAAATCCTAAAATGATGATTATTCCAGCATCTAAATTTGCCCCAAAGCCTCCCGCTACTACTGCAAAAGTGGTGACAGCACCATCGATTCCTCCATAGACGAACTCTCTGAGGTATTCTTGTAGCTTTCCGAAATAACTATTTTCCTGATGAATATGTGATTCTTTCATTTATCTAAGATTTTTTAGCAAAAATTGCTTTACATTTTCGCCCATCACAGCACGAATTTCTTGTTCTGTAAAACCATCTTGAATAAGGCCTTCTACGATTAGCGGTAATCCTGTAATATCGAAAGGAACCGCGACTGAGCCATCATAATCCGAACCTAATGCAACATACTTGATTTCGACTAGATCTCTGACATGACGAATGGAGGCGATGATATTTGGCAATTCTGGCTCTCCCACTGCCATGTCAAAAAATGCAATTCCGATGATCCCTTCGTTAGCCGCTATTTTTTTGATCTGGTCATCGCTCAGATTTCGCTGTGAGTCCAAGACCGCTCTCACACCAGTGTGAGATACCATAACAGGCGCTGTAGACATGTTTAGGACATCTTCTACTATTGCTGGGGAACAATGAGCTAAGTCTACAAAAATTCCAAGTTCATTCATTTCTCGAATTACCTCTTTTCCAAAATCAGTCAAACCCCCGAGATTTTCCCCGTGAGCGGAGCCGCCAAGTTCATTGTCAAAGAAATGAGTAGGTCCGATCATCCGAACTCCAGCGGCATATACCAAATCGAGATTCTCAATATTACCTTCCAAGGCATGCGCTCCCTCAATACCTAACATAGCTCCAATCATATTTTTATTTAATTTTCGAGCTTGGATCAGATTTTCAAGGTCGATTTTTGATTTGATGAAAATTGCTTTTCCATCCTCATTCTCGACAAAATTGGCCAAATCATTAGACTGGGAAAGCGTTCGATTAATCAGGCTAAACCAATTAAAAGGGCTTTCGCCTTTGGCGATTGTTAGAGGCGTGATATTATCAAAAGCATCAGCACTATTGCTTTTCATGTTTTGTCCTGCGGGAGATTTAGAAACGATAGTAAACATCTCCAAGCTGACATTAGCTTCACGCATTCTTGAGAAATCTACATGGCCGATCTCGCCTCTTTCAGTCAAGTCTCTCCCCCAAAGTAGGGCATCACAATGGAGATCAGCGATAAAATCTAATCGGGCATAGATTTGCTGAGCCTCGATCGAGACAATGTAAGGTTTCTCCAGCTTGATAGGATTCCTTTCGGATTCAATGTAGGGAGGTACTAACAATGTTGAGACAAAATAAAGGATCACGACTACTCCTAAGGCAGGTAATAATTTCTTCATAGCTATTAGTTAAGCTATGGAAGTTAAGGAAAAAGCAATAGGAGACTAGCTTTCAGTTAAACGCTCTTCGCCAGTTTTAATAGGATTGAGATTTTCTATTTCTTCGGTCGTGAATAATTTTGATCGAATCATAAATCTGATACCCATTGGGATTTCAATCGAAAAGCTGCTTCCTCGACCGGGAGTAACATCCAAAGTGAGTTGTGTATGTTTCCAATACTCAAATTGATCGGCACTCATAAAAAAATCACAGCCATACACTTCTCCCAACCAAACATCCTGGCTACCTACTTTGAAATCACCTTTTTCAAAACACATGGGTGAGGATCCGTCACAGCATCCACCACTTTGGTGAAACATTAGATCCGAACCAAAGCGTTTTCGTAAGGTGTCAATTATTTCTTTTGCAGAGTCTGTTATCAGTACTCTTTTAATTGTCTCCATATTATTTTAGCTTTTTTGTAAAGGAAAGAAAGGCAGAGGATTTTTCCTCTGCCTTTTCTGGTTTACTTGGATTTACAATTAAAAGAATCCGAGCTTCTCCTTGCTGTAGGAGATTAGCATATTTTTGGTTTGTCGGTAATGGCCAAGCATCATCAAGTGATTTTCTCTTCCAAATCCAGACTTCTTGTATCCGCCAAATGGCGCATGAGCAGGATAGGCATGATAGCAATTTACCCAAACGCGGCCCGCTTGAATCGCTCTAGGAATTTGATACAATTCATGGGCGTCCCTTGACCATAGGCCAGCGCCTAGTCCGTACATCGTATCATTCGCAATTTCGATGGCTTCTTCGGTTGTTTTGAAAGTTGTCACACAAACCACTGGCCCGAAAATCTCTTCTTGGAAGATTCTCATTTTATTATGACCCTTGAAAATGGTTGGTTGAATATAGTATCCTTCTTCTAATCCGCTGTTCAAGCTAGCTTCAGCGCCGCCAGTAAGTACCAAGGCGCCTTCTTGCTTTCCAATGTCCATGTAAGAAAGTATTTTTTCGTATTGATCTTTGGAAGCTTGAGCCCCCATCATTGTGTCCTCAGCAAGAGGGTGACCCATTTTGATTGCTTTTGTACGAGCGATTACTCGGTCCATAAACATGTCGTAAATATCTTCGTGAACTAGGATTCTTGACGGACAGGTACAAACCTCGCCTTGGTTCAAAGCAAACATTACTGCACCTTCCACAGCTTTGTCGAAGAAGTCATCATCTGCATCAGCTACGGATTTCATGAAAATATTTGGAGATTTCCCTCCCAATTCCATAGTAACAGGAATAAGATTTTCAGAGGCATATTGCATGATCAGTCGACCGGTCGTTGTTTCACCCGTGAAAGAGACTTTTGCAACTCTGGGTGAAGAAGCTAGAGGTTTACCTGCTTCTACTCCAAATCCCGTAACCACATTCAAAACTCCAGGAGGAAGAATGTCTCCGATCAATTCCATTAATACCATGATACTTGTGGGAGTTTGTTCCGCAGGTTTTACAACAGTACAACAGCCAGCCGCTAAAGCTGGAGCGATTTTCCAAGTTGCCATTAGGAGCGGAAAATTCCACGGGATAATTTGTGCTACTACGCCAAGAGGCTCATGAAGCGCAATACTGACGGTGTTTTCATCGTGCTCAGAAATTGTACTTTCGTCAGCACGTATGACACCCGCAAAATATCGAAAGTGGTCAATAACTAAAGGTAAATCTGCAGCTCTAGTTTCCCGAATTGCCTTTCCATTGTCTATAGTTTCGACCCGAGCGAGCATTTCTAGATTTTCTTCGATTACATCGGCGATTTTATTTAGTAATTTGCTTCTTTCTGCCGCTGATGTTTTGGACCAGGTAGGAAAAGCTTTGTGAGCAGCATCCAATGCCTTTTCAATGTCTTCTTTATTTCCTCTAGCAGCTTTTGAAAATACCTTTCCGTCAATTGGGGAAATGTTGTCAAAATATTCACCTGAAGAAGGCGCCACGAATTTGCCTCCAATAAAATGATCGTATTTTTCTTTGATTTTGGGACTTTCGACAGGACTGGCCTGAGATAGGGTTAATGTTTCCATGGTTTTTTAGTTATTTTGGCTATTTTCAAATATTCTTTTAATATCGAGAAAAAAGTTGCACAATATGATCATATCATCAACTTCCATTGACTTTTTTAGCATTTAGTCAAGATTGACTTCATGTTTTGCACATAAAAAGGTTTTATAAGCATTTAATAATTTTCTGTATGAACCAAGATAATTTCATCTCAGGAGTACCCTGGAGAAACAGCCGGGATCTCAAAACCATGGTTGAAAATCGGACGATATATACGCTTGATAATTGCGAGCTGAACATATTTGAGACGCATCAGGAGGCAACAGATGTCAATCTTGTTTTTGGTGATTTGGTACTTACAACCATGCTCAAAGGAAAAAAGGTCATGCGCCTTTTTGACAAACCTGGCTTTGATTATTTACCTGGGGAATCGGTCATTGTTCCACCAAATGAGCTGATGAAGATTGACTTTCCTGAGGCGAAATGGGATAATCCTACTCAATGTATCGCACTCTCAATTTCTAAAGAGATGATTGAGAATACTTTCAATATGATCAATGAGAAATTTTCTGAGAAAGTCCTTACTAATGAATGGGGACTTGATTTAAGTTATTTTCATTTGATTAATACCCAGGATCTTTCCGAAATAATCAATCGTTTTATCAAAATAGGTGTGAAGGAGCGCTCACGCGATAAAGACCTTATTGCTTCTCTTGCGCTAAAGGAATTGATAATTCGTCTTAGTCAGACGCAAGCCAGAGAGATGCTGGAGAAAACCTATAAGGACCTCGCTTCTGGCAATCGACTGGCTCATGTAGTGGACTACATTAAAAAGAATATTCGTGAAAATCTGACCTTGGAAAAGCTTGCTGCACAGGCTTGTATGAGTAAATCCCATTTCTTAAGAACTTTCAAGCTGGAGCTTGGACAGACTCCTATGGATTTTGTTTTGAAGGAAAGACTTAAGCTAGCACGTCAATATCTATTAATTGGGGGATTTCAAATTCAGGAAGTTTCGGTAATGTCAGGATTCAATAATATTACTTACTTCATTCGAGCTTTTAAAACAGAATACGGTTTTACCCCCAAGGTCTTTCAAAAGCAATGAGAAAATTTTATTGGAAAATTTCGATAAACTTTTTATCGAAATTGTATTTATTTCAGAATTTTTATTAAGTTTAAGAAACCTTGATAGACAAAAAAGTTTACTGACTTACTTGTTTGCCAAAGTTTATAAGGTTTTACTTAATTTACAATAGACCCAATTAGGAGCCTTTTTTCGAAAAGGCTCCTATTTTTTTGAGGTGTTCTCAAAGGAGTTTTGTATAGTTTTGGAAAACTGGTTTAAAAAAACATTAAAAACTTCCATAAATCTGTTTAAATCATTAAAAGTGGTTTTGATATATTATTTTTTATTTGATAAATATTATTTGGTTTTAGAGCTAAAAAAAAAGAAAATTCTCTCGAAAATTCCGAGAAGGCTTTTCGATCAATTAACCCATTAACCAAAACTTATAATAGGGAATCAAGTCTTATCTGTCTTGGAATGCATGAATAAGTAGCCTAAAAGATTACTTAAAAATAGTGCCAATTGTAATACTCATTTTCATCAAATTAATTGGGTTTTTTTTCAGATAAACGCAGCTATATTAAACTGAAAGATAGTGCAGAAGCAGTGTTTGTCGGATGGAATAGCTAAAATGCTTGTGTATTCTGCTCACCGCATTTCCTGAAAGATTCATCAATTGATCCTGATCTAGATGTGTTAAGAGATGCTCTAAATCAGAGATGCTCTTTTTCTTAAGAATAAGCTCCGTTTTTCCAATAATCTCTGGAATCGCACCCACAGCCGACCCGATTGGAATGCAGCCACAAGCCATCGCTTCACCAAGTGCATTTGGAAAACCCTCCGAGGTAGAGAGCTGAAGGTAAAACTGATGGGAATTGTAGAGTTCCAGAAGCTCAGTATTACTTTGCTTTCCTAGAATTTTCACATTTTGATTTGGGGAAATGTAATTCGGATCTCCGGCTAAAGTAAATGTCCAATCAGGATGATTGGCTGCCAACTGCTCAATAAGATCATAGCCTTTAACTCTTGCTCGTGCGGGATTGGAGGTGCCGGTGGCCACCGAGATAAAGCTGAAAGGATTTCGCTTTTTTTCTAAATCCTTCCAAAAATTGGCATTAAATCCATTTGGAATAACTTTAATGGGAGTTGTGAGGTCAGGGATGAGATTAAGCAATCCTTGCTTGGAAGAAATCTTAGGGTCAAAATGATAATCCTGCTTGACTAGGGCTTCAGCAACAGGAAGGATTAAGCTACAATTTCTGAAAGAATAAACGGTAGCTTTTCGAAGCCATAATTTCCTGAAATTCCCATAATTGATCTCGGGCATATTCATGCAACCCGTACCTCCAGTTTGGATGATCCCTTTATTCCTAAAAATTTAATTTTTTTTAAAAAAACACACCTAATAATTTTTTATTCAACAGATTTCACTACTTTCAAACCATATTATAAGTTGACTTTTATTTTAATGAAATACGGGAACAATTTTGGAGACTCGCCATCTCACTATGACTTAAGTTTTTTAAAAATACATTTTAACACTTTTAATTAAAAAAAAATGAAACAAATCAAATCAAATCAAATCTGTTTATTTGGTTATCGGTAACTCTTTTTTTCTTTGGTAGTTGTGTGCCAGAGGATACTGTTTTAGTTGATGAAGTCACATCTGAGCTGAGTTTATCTTTGAGTGAAAGTGAGTTAAAACAAGTAGCGCTTGCCAAGGAATTTTCCCAAGTATTGGGAGAGGTGATGAAAGAAAAGCAGTCAAGGATCGAACTCGCTCAACTCATCGAACACATGGATTCTTTTGGAGATGCCGTAACCCTTTCTGCGATACTAGACGATCCTAGTGGGATGGCTCCTTCCGAATTAAGTTTGTTAAAAAACTTGGAAAACAACCCTTCGTTTAGAAAAGGAGCAACTCACTTAAGTGAATCCTTATTAGACTACACCTTAGCTAATCTTTCAAATTATAGTTTGATAGAAAAGTCCTTCGATTCGTATCTGTCTGATGCAGCCCGTCAAAATGCGAATGTATCGGCAAAAGAAGTTTTGAAGGAGTTTTATTCTTCCCAAGGATTGGTAGTTCATATTCCTTATGAGGAAAAATTCGATTGGGACGTTTACGACAATGTAATCACTACCACTTATGATCCTATTGCCAGAAATGACTGGAATGAAGGCTTTCTTTATAACACCAATAATGCTCGAATTTCAAGCACGACAAGTCTAGTAAGGGTGCCAGTAGTAGATGATGACTATTCTTTTGAGAATCCTACGCTTGTCGTCACGTATTATTATGAAGATGATTTCATTATGAATGATCCTTCTACGCCATCATTGCCAACGCCAGCACCTAATTCGGTGATCTTAGCCGCAAATGTTGATGATAGGTCAATTACTCAAGAAGATATTTTATCTACCAACCTTCCTGAGATGCAACTTACAAGTAATGATTACATTGGACTGTTTGGGACCAAAACTAAAGTCAGAATATTTAGGGGGTCAAATGATTTGAAGGTGAATTTTGATGGTACAGTAGGATCTTCTGCAGACGGACAAACATTTAGGTATGATCAAGTCGATTTTAGTAAAGATGATGCTAGATTCGAAAGATGGAAGGCTGTAAACATGCAGTTTGATCCGGATTGGGATATGTCCGAAAATAGTCAGCAATTGTTTCTTTTTACCGAACATAACCTGACGGCAACGGGAAAAGCTGAGGGATCAGTTAAAGTCGGTTATGATTTTATTGCTAAAAAAGCAACGGCAGAAGCCACCACTTCAGTTAATGTTGAAGTTGAACTTGGAGGTTCAAGATTTCGGGTTAATGGCGAGTTGGTTAGAAGAGCTGTCATGAATACAATTGTTGGAGATACCGGTCATGGTACTCGCTTACGAAATGGCATTGACTACAATGTTAAGCCAATCGGGCATTTGCGCTATTATTTTGAGCATCGATATACTAATTTCCCTGATTAAATCTAAGGAGGGGTAGCGCTACCCCTCCTTTTTTATATTTTCTCATTATGAAAAAAATAATTCTTTTATCAGCCTTATTTTCCTTCTGTAGCCTTCAGATCAAAGCACAAAAGCTTGATTCTATTCTGGATCGATCCACGCTAAGTTTCAATTATGGGCTTTCTTATGATTTTTTTGCAAAAAATCAAAGTGGTGACATTTACGATTTTGGAAGTCGTGATAGCTGGGGTCAAATTTTCGGATTTGAATATAGCTATCGTCCTGAGGGCAAAAAAAACGAATGGGGTTTTGGCTTTTCAAAGCAAGTACATCGCAAAGAATATAGCGAAGACGCTGTTTTTCGGGGTGTTATAGTTCGATTTGAAAGCATAGTACTTAGAAATTTTAAAAATTTTCATCATATCCATTGGAAGAGACATATCATCGAGAATAAATTATTGGGTTCCGTAGGGCTCTATTATCACCGTTATCGAGATCAAGTTGTTGATTTTTCAGGTGATTTCGATGGGAACTTTATTGTAAATATTCGTGAATCAACTAGGTTCATTGACTTTGGAATATTCCTAGGAGTCGAGTATTACCATGATATCCGAAACTTCCAGATTGGTTTAAGGTCGCGCTTGTTTTACACCCAAGGGTATAGTGAAAGTTTTGAGAGTTTTGAGTTTACGCCGGTGATTAAATTTAGGCTGTGAAGCAAATAAATTTTGTTTTTTACAAGATGTTTTCCCCTCAAGAACTTCTTCATCTGACTGTAGGCTTGATCCGATTAAAGTTATCAATTTACCTGTTGAGTAAGTCAATAAAGACCAAGCCTTTTGGCTTGGACTTTTCATTTTGAAAGCGAACAATATGACTAATTATCATAAAATTTTCTACGTTAATCTTTTGAAAAACTTTCCTCAATTAGATACATAATTTATAAACAAAACTGCTATGAATACTGTAGGCTTGACTAAAATCGCATGTCTTTTGACAGTTTTCTGTCTAATCAGTTCTTGCGCACAAGATGTTACCATTGAAAGAATAGATTTATCGGAAATAATCATTGGTAAGTGGGTGCAAACAAGGTCATTTGATATGATTGATGCCTCAAAAGATCCTCCCCCATACGATTGGTTTAACGTTGAGAATGGATTTACTTTAGAACTTACTGGTGATAAAAGCTTTGTTTATACTAGGTATGGTTCTTGTATGACTGGGACTTACTTTTTTGATTCGGAGCTACATAGGATTGATTTTTTCTTTGATTGTGAGTTTGATTTTGATGGAAAACGTGTCACTGAACTCACTGAATATATTGATGATGTTGGTTCCAATAACTCAACTCTATCTATTACACATGCTTATGAAAGTTCTCGAGAAAAGAATATTTTCAGTTATTTCAGACGAATCGATTAATTCTTGAAACATTTTTTAGGTAATAGGCTGATAACATTGGAATAATTCATCCTGAATTAACCAATGAAATGATCAAGCAATTAATTGATGATCATTTCATAAGCCCAGAAAAATGGCTTTATTTTCTTATCAAATCCAATTGTTGGAGGAGTAAGGTTTTTCTACGATTAAATGTAAAGTTGAGCCGGATTCTATTTTGGGAGATATTTGAGAATCCCTCAGCTCCAGAGGAAAAAACTTTTTCTAAGGTTTTTTCCAACATATCTAGACTCTTTGTCTTTAGAATCAGATCAGTTTGACCAATTATCTCCGGAATCGCACCCACAGCCGACCCGATGGGAACACAACCACAAGCCATAGCCTCTCCGAGGGCATTTGGAAAACCCTCCGAGGTAGAGAGCTGAAGGTAAAATTGATTGGTATTGTAAAGCGCCAAAAGTTCAGTATTACTTTGCTTCCCTAGAATTTTCACATTTTGATTTGGGGAAATATAATTCGGATCTCCAGCTAAAGTAAATGTCCAATCAGGATGATTGGCTGCCAACTGCTCAATAAGATCATAGCCTTTGACTCTTGCTCGTGCGGGATTGGAAGTGCCGGTAGCTACCGAAATAAAGCTGAAAGGGTTTCGCTTTTTTTCTAAATCCTTCCAAAAATGGGTGTCAAATCCATTTGGGATCACTTGAATGGGAGTTGTGAGTTCAGGGATTAGGTTCAGCAATCCTTGCTTGCGAGAAATATTTGGATCAAACTGATACTCCTGCTTGACCAAAGCTTGAGCTACCGGAAGGATCAGACTACAGTTTTTAAAGGAATAGACGGTTGCTTTTCGAAGCCATTTTTTTCTAAAATTTCCATAATTGATCTCGGGCATATTCATACAATCGGTTCCTCCGGCTTGGATGATGCATCTTTTCCTAAAAACTTTCCCAAACCAAACCGGTAAGACTGAATGATACCCGCCAAAAAAACAGAGGTATTGAGTCGTTTTTGGTAGATACCAAAGCAATTGAAAAAACTGGAGAAGAAGGTAAAAGGGAAGTTTTATTGGGCTCTGAGTAAATTCTAATGCTTTAATTTCCATCTCCGGCGAGATCATTTCCAGATCTCGATCAATAAATGCAGTTCGGATGGGGAAGGTAAAGAGGATCATTCTTTTCCCATCAATTCCTGTACTTCTCTCTTAAGAATAGGGATGTGCTTATTTAGTCCCTCCACAATATTTTCATAAGAAATTGTGCCATACTCATGGACAATGAAATTCCTTGTTGCAATTATTTGTCTTGAATTGGAAATAGGAAGTGCTGGTTCAATTTTTAAGATTTTCTTGATCGCTTCACCAATTATCTCCAAATCACGTTCCGCAGCTCTAGTTTTAACAACCTCAGCCAAATGCGTGTCAATTGTGATTTCAGTGTCTTGAAAAAAGTCTTCGAGTTCTTCAATACATTTTAAAATATCGAATAAATACGTTTTAATTTTCCTGTCCATAAATCAACAATTTTGTCTCTTCGACATCCTCTTTGAAGTAAGGGTTTCGAATAGCTTCTCTTTCAATCAAATCTATTTTTCGGCAAAATAAATCTTCCAATGAAAAAAGGAATTCAAAAAAGTTAGCCCCAAAATTCTCTATTTGGTTTTTATTAAAATCAACCAAAAAATCAACATCACTTTCGTCATTAAAATCCGATGTGAGCACCGAACCAAAAGCGTAAAGCTTCGCCACTTTGTGTTTTTCACAAAGGGTATTAATGGCTGCGCTATTTGCCTCGACAAGGTTCATATATCAAATATAGGTTTATTCGCTAAAAGGAGAAAGGAGAGTATTCCATCAAGCCGTTTTCATTATACCTAGGATTAAATGCCGTAGGCATGGATAGTTTAACCCGCCATTTTAATGGCTGTGAAAATGGTGTGAAGCCTTAGTGGAAATGCCAAAGGCATGGACGATTTAGGTTAAATTGTAGTTTAATAATCTTTTTAATTATGCCTAATACGTATTCAAAAATGTATTGTCAGGTAATTTTTGCGGTCAAGTACAGAAATGTGAGAATCGAAAATTCATTCAAAAGCGAGTTGTTCTCGGTAATTGGAAACTTGGTAAAGTAAGCCGGTGGTGAACTTCTGATTGTTAATTGAGTCGAAGATCACGTTCACTGTTTTTTTCGATTTTTCCCGAAGAATTCGATCTCTGATATTGTCAAAGTAGCCAAAAGCAAGTCTTCTAAATGGCTAAATGAAACCAGTTATCTGTCTCACAGATTTGAATGGCAATCTGGTTTTGGAGTTTTCACTTACAGGTAAAAGGAAATTCAAAATGTATTTGAATATGTTAAAAATCAGGAAAAACATCATTCGAAAATGACATTTTATGAAGAATATATACTCATGCTAAAAGCGCACAAGGTTGAATTTTTGCCCGAATATTTTTTTAAAGAAATGGAATGAATATGGATTGTCCCTATGGGACTTAGTAGTTTTTATGACTAATTGGATCCAGAGGTTAAAACCTCTGGCAAATTAATCGGCCGTCCTAATGGGACTAAAAAAAAATAGGCCAAAAAAATTTCCTTTGGCCCATTGATTTTTAAGTATTTTTAGTACTTAAATCACCAAATTCACAATCTTACCAGGTACGATAATCACCTTTTTAGGAGCATTATCTTCTAGCCATTTCTGAACCGTTTCATTTGACATAATTTCTTTTTCGATTTCTTCCTTCGTAAGGGAAAGCGGTAGATTCAATTTAGCTCGCATTTTACCATTGATCATTATAGGGTATTCGAAGTTACTTTCTACCAAGTATTCTTCTTTGAACTCGGGGAAAGTGGCTTCAGTGATTGAGGTCGAATGTCCCAATAAGCTCCAAAGTTCCTCGGCAATATGTGGCGCATAAGGCGAAACCAAAATGGCCAAAGGTTCCAAAATTCCATGCTTATTACATTTCAAAGCAGTCAGTTCATTCACGCAAATCATGAAACTCGACACGGAGGTATTAAAGGAATGATTGCTCATATCCTCTTCCATCTTTTTGATGGTTTTGTGTAGGGTTTTAAACTCTTCCTTGCTTGGTATTTCCTCAGATACTTTGAATTCTCCAGTTTGGGTATGGTAGAGATTCCAAAGCTTTCTTAAGAACTTATATACTCCATCAATTCCATTCGTGTTCCAAGGTTTGAATTGCTCCAAAGGGCCGAGAAACATCTCATAAGAGCGTAACGTATCCGCGCCATAGCGCTCGATGATGTCATCGGGATTTACTACGTTGTATTTGGACTTGGACATTTTTTCCACCTCTGTGCCACAGTGGTATTTGCCGTCTTCCAACACAAATTCTGCATCAGCCAAATCCGGTCTCCAAGCTTTGAACTTTTCCAGATTCAACTGATCATTATGGACAATATTCACATCCACGTGCATGGCTGAGGTCTCGTATTGATCCTTTAGACCATAGCTGACAAACTTATTTTCGCCTTTGATTCGATAGACAAAATTAGACCGCCCTTGGATCATGCCTTGGTTAATCATCTTTTGGAAAGGCTCATCGATGGAAACTACCCCAAGATCAAACAAGAATTTTGTCCAAAATCGAGAATACAATAAATGGCCGGTTGCGTGCTCGGAACCTCCGATATACAAGTCGACAGCTCCCCAATAATCTGCTTTCGCTTTGTCTACGAATTCCTGATCGTTTTTCGGATCCATGTAGCGGAAGAAATACCAGCTAGATCCAGCCCATCCCGGCATTGTACTCATTTCCAGTGGGAATTCGCCCTCGGAAGTTTTGTAATTCCAGTCTTTTGCTCTACCCAGTGGAGGAGCTCCATCTTCAGTTGGTAAATATTTATCAACGGCTGGCAAAACCAAAGGCAGATCTTTTTCATCTATTAAATAAGGCAATCCATCTTTGAAATAGACAGGGAGCGGCTCGCCCCAATAGCGCTGACGTGTAAAAATCGCATCACGCATCCGGTATTGAATTTTGCCCTTGCCAATTCCTTTTTTCTCCAAAAATTCAATGGCTTTTAGCATTGCATCTTTCATGTAAAGATTGGAGATAAAGTCAGAATTGATAATCAAACCACCTTTTCCAGGGAATGAACCTTCCTCCATAGAGCCATCGATCACTTGTCTGATCTCTAGACCGAAGTGTTTAGCGAAATTATAATCCCGCTCATCATGAGCAGGCACGGCCATTACCGCACCGGTGCCATAACCTGCGAGCACATAATCGGCAACCCAAATCTGGATTTCTTCTCCGTTGAAGGGATTGATTGCATAAGAGCCAGTGAATGCGCCAGAAATGGTTTTGACATCACTCATACGCTCGCGCTCCGACCGGTTTTTGGCTACTTCGATATAGGCTTCGGCAGTGGCACGCTCATCTTCTGTGATGAGTGTTGCCGCTAATTCACTCTCAGGTGCCAAAGCCAAATAGGTGACTCCAAAAATCGTATCAACTCTGGTGGTGAAAACTTTGATCGATTCGGAGGAATCTTTTACCTGAAAAGTAACTTCTGCACCGATGGATTTCCCAATCCAGTTGCGTTGCATTTCTTTGATCGGTTCGGACCAATCCAGTTTTTCCAGACCCTGTAATAGTCTGTCCGCATAGGCAGTGATCCGCATGGACCATTGCATCATTTTCTTTCGTTCTACCGGATGTCCTCCACGCTCGGAGTATCCATCTTTCACTTCGTCATTTGAGAGTACGGTACCTAAAGCCGCGCACCAGTTTACGGTGGTTTCTGCCAAGAAAGTCAGACGGTACTTGAGCAGCATTTCTTGTTTTTCTTTTTCGGAAAAAGCCTTCCAATCCAAATGGGAAAAAATAGGAGTTTCATCATCGCAAACGGCCTTTACATTCTTGTTTCCTTCTTTTTCAAATCGAGAAATCAAGGAATCAATAGAAACCGCTTTATCCGTATCTTGATTATAGTAGCTATTAAATAGCTGCATAAAGATCCATTGCGTCCATTTATAATAGGCTGGGTCAGAAGTTCGGAGCTCTTTACTCCAGTCAAATGCAAAGCCGATATTCTTTAATTGCTCGGTGTAGCGAGCAATATTTTGTGCTGTAGTAATGGCCGGATGCTGTCCAGTTTGAATAGCGTATTGCTCAGCGGGAAGTCCAAAGCTATCATAACCCATAGGGTGGAGGACATTGAATCCCTTCAACCGCTTGAATCTTGCAATGATATCCGATGCAATATATCCTAGTGGATGGCCAACGTGTAGCCCTGCACCAGAAGGGTAGGGGAACATGTCGAGCGCATAGAATTTAGGCTTGTCAAGATTTGGCTCAGCGTGGTAGGTTTGATTCTTTTCCCAGTATGCCTGCCATTTTTGTTCGATTTCCCTGAAATTGTATTCCGCCATGATTGAATTTTTGATGATAATTAAGCTAAACGACTGCAAAAATAGAAAATTCGAGTGGGTTTAGTAATCAATTTCCCAATTCCTCTTGACTCCTTTTTCTTTCCACTGATCAATTTTATTTCAAATGATCTTACCTTTTTCTTACTTTCCATTTTAAATCAAACCACTGATCAGATGAATCAAACATTTAAAATAGGATTAATAGCTGCTTCCATAGTAGTTCTTGGGATTTCCCAAGAGGCATATTCTCAAAAGAAAATGTCTGCGAAGCAAATCGATGCTTTGAAGCAAGAAGCTGCAACATTGGTCGAGCAAGACGCTAAAATGAGCCAAGTGATGGTCGATAAGATTTTCAGTTTTGCAGAGCTCGGCTTTCAAGAAGTAGAATCTTCGAAATATCTCACGGGTATTTTGGAGCAAAATGGTTTTGAAATTGAGATGGGCGTTTCCGGAATCCCAACCGCATGGTTTGCGGCTTGGAAGAACGGTGAAGGTCCTGTGATTGCATTAGGTTCTGATGTCGACAATATCCCAAAAGCTTCTCAATATCCAGGAGTAGCTTACCACAAGCCAATTGTGGAGGGAGCACCTGGACACGGCGAAGGTCATAATGCAGGTATCCCATTGAATATCACTGCTGCCTTAGCAGTGAAGAAAATTATGGAACGAGAAAATATAGGAGGCACTTTGATTCTTTGGCCTGGAATTGCTGAGGAACTAGTTGCTGCGAAAGCATGGTACACTCGGGATGGGCTTTTTGATGACGTGGATATATGCATATTCACCCATGTAGGGGATAACCTTGGCGTAAGCTATGGTCAAGCATCTGGTACAGGTTTGATTTCTGTTGAATATACCTTCTCAGGGGAGGCTGCTCATTCGGCTGGTTCGCCATGGCGAGGAAGAAGCGCTTTGGATGCGGCTGAGCTGATGAATGTGGGATGGAATTACAAACGAGAGCATTTAGATCCATTGAAGCGTTCGCATTCGATTTTTACAGATGCTGGTGATCAACCTAATGTGGTTCCTTCCAAAGCTTCCATTTGGTACTATTTCCGGGATGTGAAGTATGATGGGATTATGGAGATGTATGAAATCGCAAATAAAATGGCTGAAGGTGCTGCTTTGATGACCAATACTGAAGTGACCTCGAAAATTCTGGGAACAGCTTGGCCGAGACACTTTAATAAAGTGATCGCGGAGAAGATGTATGCAAATATTTTGAAAGTAGGTTTACCAAACTGGTCAGAGGATGATCAGACACTTGCTAAGGCAGTACAAACTGAAGTAAAGTCTAAGAAAATTGAAGGCTTGGACACCAAGTTGGATACACTTGGACTTCCAGTGAAAGTGCCAATTTCTGGTGGATCAGATGACATAGGAGATGTTTCTTGGGTAGTACCGACGGTAACTTTGAGATTTCCTTCGAATATCCCAGGTCTGCAAGGACATCACTGGAGTAATGCGATAGCAATGGCCACTCCGATTGCTCATAAAGGAGTGACGGCTGGAGCCAAAGCTGAGGCGATGACGATTTTGGATTTTCTTCTTCAGCCAGAATTAGTGGATCAGGCTTGGGACTACTTCAAAAATGTACAAACCAAGGAAGAAACTTATAAGCCAATGATCACTGCAGATGATGTGCCTCCGATTTACCTTAACACTAATATTATGAATCAATATCGTCCACTTCTGGAGAAGTTTTATTTCGATGAAACGAAGTATGGTACATATTTGGAGCAGTTGGGAGTTACTTATCCTACTTTAAAGAAGGATTGAGAAAGTTTAGGAGTGGAAGATTGAAAAAATAGGATGCAAATCTTAGAGTTTTTCAATCTTCCAATTTTTCAATCCTAAACATTATCTTTGTTGTAATAATAAATCGAGCGGTCGAATCACCCGCTTTACCAAAAATTCAAATGACAATCCAAGAACAAGTCGCTTCCGGCAAATCTCTGCCATTGATGGAAGCTTTTTATACCATACAAGGCGAAGGTAAATTCACTGGACATCCAGCATACTTCATCCGTTTAGGCGGATGCGACGTTGGCTGTGTTTGGTGTGATGTCAAAGAAAGTTGGGAGGCTGGAAAATGGCCGGTTTTAGCTATTGAAAAAATAGTGGATGATGCGTGTCTTTATCCAGGAAGATTGGTTGTGGTCACCGGTGGTGAGCCCTTACTCTATGATTTGGGGCCTTTGACCAAGCTTTTGAAAGAAAAGGGATTTACTACGAATATCGAAACTTCCGGTGCTCATCCTTTTTCCGGGGATTTTGATTGGGTTTGTTTTTCTCCAAAGAAATTCAAAAAGCCACATTTATCGATCTATGAAGAAGCGGATGAATTGAAAGTAGTAGTCTTTCATCAGAGCGATTTTGCGTTTGCTGAGGAGCATGCAAAGCTAGTAAAAAGTGACTGTGAACTTCGCCTTCAACCAGAGTGGAGCAAGGCAGAAAAGTTTACTCCTGAAATCATCGAATACGTTAAAAATCGTCCTTTTTGGAAAATATCCCTTCAAACTCATAAATTTATGGATATACCATAAACCCATGCGCCTCCTTTTCTTTGGAATTCTGCTTTTTACAGCTGCTTTGACTGTCAATGGTCAGGCTTATTCAATCATTGATTCCAAAGCAATAAAATATTACAAAGAAGCAGAAGAACTTACTTTGTCTCGGAGATATGATGAGGCTATTGAGAAATACCAAGATGCCATTGACCGTGAAGCTTCATTTATTGAAGCCTACGTAAAGCAAACTCAGCTATTGATTACACAAGGCAGACTTTTGGAGGCGGAAAAAGTGGCTTTGGTGGGTAAAAGCAAACTAAAAGGTAAGAATTCCACAGCCAAATATGTGGCGGATATTGGCTGGGTTTTTTCAAATCTTTACTTAAATCAAGGGAGATTTGAGGAAGCTTACCAAGCATTCCAGGAAATAGAACCGCTCCTAGATCAATCTTTTAAGTCTTCCACTTATTATCGTGAAATGAAAAACAAGATGGATTTTATTCAATCCGAGCTTGGGAAAGTAATGGTAATCGAAAAGGAAATGCTGCCTAATCCACTAAATGAATTTCGGTTACAATACTTCCCTGTATTGACCGCCGATGGGGAACAAATCCTATTCACCAAACGAGATGGCACAGGAAATAATGATAAAGAAGATATTTATCGAGCATATCTTTCTCCGGAAGGTACGTGGTCTAAGCCTAGTACAATTTCTAGGGCCATTAATTCGATTTATAATGAGGGTACCTGTTCGATCACCGCAGATGGGAATATCCTGATCTACACCTCTTGCGATGCTCCAGATACAGAGGGGAGTTGTGACCTCTATATCTCGTACAAGACCAATGGAATCTGGCAGAGTCCAAAGAATATGGGGAAAAAGGTGAATTCTAGATCATGGGATTCTCAGCCTTCCCTTTCTGCGGATGGTCGAATTCTTTTCTTTTCTTCTAATCGAAAAGGGGGGTTCGGGGGCAATGATATTTGGTTTACCATCAGGCAGAAAGATGGGGCTTGGTCAGAGGCTAAAAACCTTGGAAAGGTGGTTAATACAGATAAAGATGAGATAAGCCCATTTATGTTTTTTAATAACGAGATTTTGTTTTTTGCTTCTGATGGATATCCAGGCTTTGGAGGAATGGATATTTTGCTTTCTAGAGTCAAAGGAGGGGAGTTTACCAAGCCTGAGAATCTCGGTCGTCCGATTAATGATCAGCTGGATCAAATGGCGCTCTTTATCACTGCCCAAAAGGATTATGCCTATTTTACTGAATTGACAAATGAAGAAAAGGAAAACGATCGAGCCTTACTCTATCGGTTCAAATTTCCAGAAGATATCTACCTAGGTGCAAATTTGACAGTGACTGAGGGTAAAGTGTTCAATTCTAAGACAGGTCAGCCGATCGAGGCGGCTTTGTCCTTAGTTTCCTTGAAGAATGATAGTACACTTTATGAATTTAAGTCTGACGGAAAAACGGGAGAATTTATGATGCTCTATCCAGACAAATCTGTTTCCGGACTGTATGTGGAAAAGAAGGGTTTTATTCCAAAAATTTTCAACGTAGAGCGGGATAAAATCCAAAATGTAAAAGACCTTTTGATCGAATTGGAGCCGATAGAACCAGGTATTGAATTTGTCTTTGAAAATGTATTCTTTGAATTTGACAGATATGACTTGAAAGCAGAATCAACGTCCTCCCTGTCTCGTCTTTATAATTTTTTGACCGAAAACCCCAATGTTAATATCCTGATTGCAGGGCATACGGATAATATTGGAAGTGCTACATACAACATGCAGTTGAGTCTTCAAAGGGCTCAAAGCGTCCAAGAATATTTGGTGAAAAGGGGCTTGCACCCAGCGCGAGTGATGGTCGAGGGCAAAGGGGATAAGGTGCCAATGGTTCCAAACACCAACACACAAAATCAAGCACTTAATAGGAGGATAACAGTCAAAGTACTTTAATTCTCTAGTTAAAAGTTCCTTATATTTCCTGATCATTAATAACTAATAAAATAAATTATTAAATAAATACTTAAGTCATGAGCTGTATTTATTTTAATTTCAGACTTAAATTCTATCTATTCGTACAAAAAAGTTATAATAATGGCTATAAATAATATTAGTATATGTAATATTTTGCCAATATGAGTTTTGAGGAAACCCAAGTTCAAGTAGCTAATGCAACACTAAAGGTTTAAAGGAAGGAACCTAGGCTCCTTCCTTTGGTAGATTTAACTAAATTAGTGTTACTATGCAAAAATTCAATCACCTCCGCCTAGAGCAAAGGTACCAAATCGAGGCACTTTTAGAAACCGGAATTACCCAAACTCAAATCGCTGTCATTATAGGGGTTCATAAGAGTACAGTCAGTCGGGAATTACGGCGAAATAAAGCCGCCAAAGGACCCTATTCCAAGACCTATGCCAGTCACATTGCCCAAAGGAGGTATTCAGATCGTCAACTAGCCAAGCGTAAGAATACCCGATTTACACCGCAGATGAAGCAAGAGGCGAGGCACTGGCTTCAAGAAGATCGGTTAAGTCCTGAGCTTATCTCGGCATCTTGGAAAAGGAACGGGCAGCCTGCTGTTTCTCATGAAAGGTTATATCAATGGATATGGAGTGCTAAAAAGAGTAAACATCGAGACCTTATCGAGGACAGCGAATTATATAAGTGCCTTAGACATGGAAAGAGACGCCAAAAACGAGGTAATCAGAAGCATGCCAGAGGGATAATAAAGCATCGTACGCCGATTGACCAACGCCCAGAACTAATTGAACGTCGAGAACGAATCGGAGACATAGAAGTGGATCTGATGATGGGAAAAGAACATAAGTCTGCCTTACTAGTCATGACTGACAGGGCTACGCTCATTACCACCATGGACTTTTTAGCAGGTAAAGACTCCAAAGCTGTCAAACAGAAAATTGAGGATAGAATTAATTGGATAGGCAGCAGCTGGATCAAAACAATGACCTTTGACAATGATATGGCATTTGCACTCCATCACGAAATTCAGGAGAAATACAGCATTAAGACTTACTTTACAAGGCCCTATACTTCTCAGGACAAAGGGACTGTGGAAAACAGAATAGGGTTGATCAGAGCATTCTTGCCCAAGAAAACAGACCTTAATCTAATCTCCGATCAAGAGATTGCAAGCATCGAAGATAAAATCAATAACAGGCCAATTAGAAAGTTTGGCTATTTAACCCCAAGAGAAAAATTATTATCTTACAAGCGTGTTGCAATAGTGGCTTGAACATGGCAAATTAAGTCCTGTAGTATTACTTAAAAATAAATTTTTTCAAAATTAGATTTTTTTTTAACAAATTAACTTTTGTTAACACTAAAATAACATTAAAAAACACCTGATTAATTCCGAAAATATTATCCTAAAAAAATTTTATTTGGACAAAGGTGGTTTTTGCATATTTTTCATAGTTCGCATAATTAAACCATTTGTCATATTTATGGGTATTGCCATTGCGATAATCCAATTTTAGGAATATCATTGAACATATTTTAAACTATAATCAAACCAAATATGAGGAAAGTTTTACTTCTAGGTCTCATGATTTTAATGGGAAGTGCTATTGCATTTGCCCAAAGTCGTGTCATCACTGGTACAGTTATCTCCAACGAGGATAACTTAGGCGTACCAGGAGCAACAGTTCTGGTTAAGGGAACGACAATTGGTACAGCCACAGATCTTGATGGTAAGTATTCAATAAATGTCCCGGCCGGAAGTAATATATTGGTCTTTAGCTTTGTTGGCTTAAGACCTCAGGAGGTCAATATCGGCAACAGAACTACTGTGGATATTTCCATGGAGCCGGATATTCAGGCCTTAGCTGAATATGTGATCACTTCTTATGGTGATCAATCAAAAAGAGAAGCCACGGGGGCAATTTCTTCAGTGAAAGGTGAAATCTTCGAAAACCTACCTGTTCAATCTTTTGACCGTGCGATGCAAGGTCGAATTGCTGGTGTTCAGGTGACTTCTACTTCTGGTCAGCCAGGTGGAACTTTGAACGTTCGTATTAGAGGTGTTGGTTCGATCAATGCTGGTAATGATCCACTCTACATTGTAGATGGTGTTCAAATTGCAAGCGGTGGTCTTTCGGGTCAAGGAGCCTCGAATGCCTTAGGCTCGATTAACCCGAATGATATCGAATCTATTGAGGTGTTGAAAGATGCCGCAGCAGCAGCAATTTACGGAGCTCAAGCAGCCAATGGTGTGGTTATCATTACTACAAAGAGAGGTAGAAAAGGACAGTCAATAGTGAAAGTTACCGTACAGGAAGGTATCGTACAGCCATTGAATCTATATAATTTGATGGATGCTTCCCAGCTTGCAGGTATCAAAAGAGTAGCGTACCAAAATCGTGGCTTAGCTACTTCAGGTTCAGATGCTACCTATGGTAACCCTGAGAATCCAAATCTAGAAACCAATGATTGGGTTGATGCGCTTTACAGAGACGGAAGATTGAGTGTGTATGATATTTCAGTTTCTGGTGGAGACGAGAAAACTACGTTCTATCTATCCGGTTCGTATACTAAGCAAGAAGGACAGATTGAAATGTCTGATTACTCTAGAGCTACTGGTCGCCTGAATGTCACACATAAACCAAGCAAAAACTTTACAGTTTCTGCTAATTTGTCTTTGGCATTCCAAAACACGAATGGCTCTATCGCAAACGGTAACTTTGTAAACTCCCCATTTGTGGCAGGTTTCTCAGCTCGTCCAAATGTTCCAATTTACGATGAGGATGGTGCTTTCGCTAGATATCCTTCAAATCACTTGTTTGGGTATAACATTGTACAAGGAGTATTTGAAGAAATAAGAAGCGGGAAAACAGTTCAGACAGTTTCTAACCTTCAGATGAATTACCAAATAGCTCCTTGGTTGAGTTTCACTTCGTATTTCGGTCTTGATTTCTCTGATAACGCGGATATCAACAACAGACCTTCTACGATCCCTGTGTTCTCTTCATATGGTGGTGCTTCTGTATTTACAGCAAGAAGAACGAACAACTTCAATACTAACCACAACTTTAATTTCAATAAGAAATTCAAGGATGTGCATACGGTTTCAGGAATCTTAGGTTTTGAATATAAGGCTGAGCAGTTTGACTTGCAGACGGCAACTGGTAGAGGGTTCCCAAATCCAACCTTGATTTATCTGAACAATGCAGCAACTCCTTTTTCTGTTGGAAGTAGCTTTTCAGAATTCAAAAGAGCGGGTGTATTTGGTCAAGTAAAGTATGATTATGATGATCGCTACACTGCTGATTTCACGCTTAGAAGAGATGGTCACTCAAGATTTGGCGAGCAAAACAGATGGGGGACATTCTATGCTGCTTCCGCCGGCTGGAGACTTTCATCTGAAGCATTCCTTCAGGATGTGACTTGGTTAGACAACTTACGAGTGAGAGCTTCTTACGGTGTTACTGGTAACTCTGACATTGCAAACTTTGCATCAAGATCTTTAATTGGATCTTCAGGACAGTACTTAGGTCAAGGTGGTTTGGATTTGACCCAATTGGGTAACGATTTATTGACTTGGGAAGAATCTGAAACTTTTAATATAGGTTTAGATGCGACTATATTCAATGGCCGAATCATCACTACGGTAGATTTCTGGAGAAAAAATTCCAGTTCTCTTTTATTTAATACACCGCTTCCAACAGATTCAGGTTTTGGTTCAATTACTAGAAATACAGGAGAAGTTAGAAATCAAGGTGTAGATATCGATGTGCAAACAGTAAATATCGTGGCTGGTAAATTCCAGTGGAGCACAGGATTCAACAT
>JBLGAM010000022.1:0-35346 GCA_047612305.1 Planctomycetota bacterium
GAAAGGTGATTACACAGCCAACATGAATCCCCATTTCCTCTACTTCCGCCTTGGTCCTAGCACCCACATCAATAAAGATGTTATCTAAGGTTGGAGCATCCTCTTTCCCGTCTTTTCTTACGTGAATTGCCGGCCAGCCAAAAACTCCTGGAAGCACGCCCTTGTCAGTATGAATATTCACCCGCATGGAAGGTGCAATCATATGATCTGATCCCCCATTGCGGCGCACATAAATATAGCCATCGTCTTTAATGTAATTAACAAACCAGCTAATCTCATCGGCATGAGCCTCGATTACAAATTTAAAAGGTGCCTCGGGATTAATAACCCCTACTGCTGTTCCGTAATTATCAGTGAAATAATTGTCTACAAAAGGCTTCAAATAGTCCAGCCAAATCTGTTGTCCAGAAGCTTCAAAACCGGTTGGGGAAGCATTGTTTAAGTATTTATATAAAAAGGTATTGGAATCCATAGTGAAAATTGTATTTGAAAATTGATAATTGATTTACTACAAAGGTATATTCCCATGCTTCTTTCTTGGAATCTTGTCCACCTTGTTTTCTAGCATTTTAAATGCCTTGATTAATTTCATTCGAGTCTCTGAAGGCAAAATGACTTCATCAATAAAGCCACGATGAGCAGCCCTATAAGGGTTAGTAAACTTAGCTGTATACTCATCCACTTTCTCCTGAAGCTTAGCCTCTGAATCAGCTGCTTCCGCAATTTCCTTCTTAAATATTATCTCCGAAGCTCCCTTCGCCCCCATCACTGCGATCTCTGCCGTTGGCCAGGCAAAATTTAAATCTGCACCGATATGCTTAGAGTTCATCACATCGTAAGCTCCCCCATATGCCTTACGGGTAATCACTGTAATTCGTGGCACCGTCGCCTCGCAAAAAGCATACAATAATTTAGCTCCATTGGTTATGATGCCATTCCATTCTTGGTCAGTTCCTGGTAAAAATCCCGGGACATCAACCAATACGAGTAAAGGCACATTGAAACTATCACAAGTCCGGACAAATCGAGCAGCTTTAGTAGAGGCATGATTATCTAAGACTCCAGCCATAGATTGAGGTTGATTTCCGACCACACCAATACTTCTTCCTGCGATTCTGGCGAAACCTACCACAATATTGTCTGCATAATTCTGATGAACTTCCAAGAACGAATCTTCATCCACAATCCCAGTAATAGCATCCCGAATGTCATAAGGGTGATTTGGGTTTTCTGGAATTAGTGAATCCAGCTCCTTACGAATCTCATCCCCTTGAATCTCATACGAATAAACTGGCGCTATTTCTTCACAATTTTGTGGAAGGTAGCTCAGAGTTTGTTTGATGTGTTGGATACACGCTAATTCATTCGCACAAGAAAAATGAGTGACTCCACTTTTAGTACTATGTGCAGAAGCTCCTCCTAATTCTTCGGCAGTAACATTTTCCTGCGTCACCGTTTTCACGACATTCGGTCCTGTCACGAACATATAGGAGGTGTTCTCCACCATAAAGATGAAATCAGTAATTGCTGGAGAATAAACTGCCCCACCAGCGCAAGGACCCATTATGGCTGAGATCTGAGGAATAACTCCAGAAGCTCTGGTATTCCGGTAAAATATATCCGCATAACCACCAAGCGAATTAACTCCTTCTTGGATTCTAGCCCCACCGGAATCATTCAATCCGATCACTGGAGCACCATTTTTCATTGCCATGTCCATGATCTTACAGATTTTCTCTGCATGGGTCTCGGAAAGAGATCCTCCAAAAACGGTAAAATCCTGCGAAAAAACATAGACTAATCGCCCATTGACTTCCCCATATCCAGTCACGACGCCATCTCCGAGATAGTGCTCCTTATCCAAACCAAAATCCTTGGTACGGTGCAGCACAAACTTATCGATCTCTTGAAAGCTACCCTCATCAAGCAATAAATCGACACGCTCTCTTGCTGTGAGTTTGCCTTTTTTATGTTGTGAATCGATTCGAGATTGGCCTCCACCAAGGAGAGCTTCTTTATTTTTTGCGGTTAAAATCGCTAACTTCTGTTGATTTGGTGTCAAAGTTGAGTTGGGTTTATGCTGTTCTGCCGTGGAAAAGATTTTTAACTTAGTCAAATATAAGAGCCTTTGAATTGTAAGAAAATAAATCAACCTCTCGGGTTTTACTTATTCAATAGACTTTATAGTGAAATCTTGGTGTTATTAATACTTCGCTATCTTTTCACGTTTTATTAATCTATTGAAATTCAATAAACTTTCTATCTTCGCCCAACCAAAATTTTGGGCACAATTATGAGCACGCGAAAGGCAGCGGTGATTGACATGGGTACCAATACATTTCATTTGTTATTGGTGGAAATAAACGGGGTAAGTTTTAAGACGATTTACAAGGAAAAAATCGCTGTGAAAATTGGTCAAGGCGGAATCAATCAGAATTTTTTAGCACCAGACGCCTTAAAGAGAGCGATGCATACACTTCGCCACTTCAAAAATCTCATAGACGGTGAGGACATTAGCAATACGTTTGCTTTTGCTACGAGTGCCGTTCGAAACGCGGAAAATGGACCTGAGTTTGTCCAAACTGTAAAATCAGAAATTGGAATTGAAATCAATGTCATCTCGGGAGAACAAGAAGCACAACTGATCTATGAGGGCATCAAGCTATCTGGAGCGCTCAATGGTCAGATGGAATTGATGATGGATATAGGCGGCGGATCTGTCGAATTTATTATTGGAACTTCTCAAGAGGTTTACTATAAGGAGAGTTTTGAGATTGGCGGACAACGCCTGATGGAATTGTTTCACAAACATGATCCTATTCTTCCCGAAGAAATCAGCGAGTTGAAAAACCACTTAAGTCAAAAACTCCTGCCACTACTTAAGGCCATTAAAACTTTTAATCCTACCGGCCTGGTCGGCGCATCTGGAACATTTGACACCTTGACTGAAATGTATTTTGAATCCATACTTCAATGCAAATTGACAGGGCCGCATGTTTTTGAGCTGCCATTAGATGATTTTAAGAGTATCTACCATGATATGCTTTCTAAAAATCACGAGGAGCGACTGGCTATTCCAGGTATGATTCCTATGCGAGCAGATATGATCGTGGTCGCGGCTACTCTGATTGATTTTATTTTGCAATTAATCCCAATCCGTTCCATCACTTGCTCTCATTATGCACTCAAAGAAGGTGCAATTTCTAGGCTATTGATTGCGGAGCAAACTGCTTGATTTTCGTTTTCAAAAAAATCAATTCCTTATCTTTGGCCAAAAATTAACATTTTGGTCTTTCTTTTGTCCGATGAATTATTCCTACGATCAACTCTACCAATTTACTTTTCAGATGCTTTGCAAAATCGGTTGTCCCGAAGATCAGGCAAAGACTGCATCAGAAGTTTTGCTTTCAGCAGATCTTCGTGGCGTAGATTCGCATGGAGTCGCCCGTCTTTCGGGCTATATTCGGCTCTGGGAAAAAGGCCGGATAAATGCCACCCCAAATATTCGAGTGGTATATGAAACTCCTTCCACTGCCGTGGTGGATGGTGATGGGGGATTAGGCTTAGTAGTTGCTCCTTTTGCAATGCAAGTGGCCATCGAAAAAGCTAAAGTCGCCGGAACAGGCTGGGTTTCGGTAAAGCATTCTAATCACTATGGAATTGCAGGCTACCATGCCATGATGGCATTGGAACATGATATGATTGGGGTTTCCATGACCAATGCCAGCCCATTGGTCGCACCAACTTTTTCCCAAGAAAGACTGCTTGGCACCAACCCGATTGCAGTGGCGGTTCCGGCTAAAGATCAACCTCCCTTTGTAGCTGACATGGCTACAACTACCGCTGCGAATGGCAAATTGGAAATCCTCCAGCGCAAGGGAATGGATACTCCTACTGGTTGGGTCCAAGACAAAATTGGCAACCCAACTAACTCAGCCAATGGGGTGAAAGATGGAGGAGCCTTATTGCCATTAGGTGGAGATCGAGAGCACGGCTCTCACAAAGGCTATGCGCTAGGATCAATCGTAGATATCTTGTCGGCCGTACTTTCAGGAGCCAATTATGGCCCGTGGGTTCCACCATTTGTGGCTTTTTTAGAACCAGATCCCAATCCTGTGGGAGAAGGAATTGGTCACTTTTTTGGAGCAATGCGAGTAGACGCTTTTCGCCCGGCAGAAGAATTCAAATCACATATGGACAATTGGATCACTCGATTCCGATCAGCTACTCCTACTCCAGGAAATGAAAAAGTATTGATCCCTGGTGACCCGGAGCGGGAACTGGAAGGAATTAGAATGAAGGAAGGAATTCCATTACTCGATCCAGTGGTAAAGGATTTGACAGCATTGGGAGAACGGTTTGGGTTGAAGCTTTAAGGTTAGATTAGGCACTATTTTTTGTTTTAACCAAAGCCACAATAGCTTAGATCGAGACAATCTGCAAAACTAAGGGAGGAAAGAGTTATCAGGCGATTCGTACATTTGTTTATAAATAAATTCTTTAATGAAAATAGCTCCGCTTTCCCCTCGCCCTTCTCTTGAAACCAATCCAAAACTTTCAAAGCAATTCAATTCCTTGCAATCCTTATTGGAAGCAATTGGAAAGAAAGAAGTCCCAGAAGAGCAACTCCAGAAAATCAATGAAATTATCGGTGGAATCAATGTTTTTTCCGGTACGGATTTGGAATTGATAAAAGCCCTCAAAGCAGGGCAGTCCATTTTCATCAAACTTCTCGAGAAAGAACTTAAAATAGTCCCTCAAAACCACTATCAAACCCTTTGGTTGGCACTCGGAATGAGCGCATTTGGAGTTCCATTGGGTGTAGCATTTGGAGCTGTTATGGGAAATATGGCACTATTGGGAATCGGATTACCCATCGGAATGGCCATTGGAATAGCAGTCGGTAGAGGAATGGATCACAAAGCAAAAAACGAAGGGCGACAACTTGACTGGAAATCCTCTTAATTCTTTCAAAGGGGAATTTAACCTCTCATCAGAGTAGATTTGCTCAGTTGCCGTCTTTTCGTAAATTGATTCTCATATTCACATCAACCCAAAAACCTATGAACCAATTAAATAGACGCGATTTCCTAAAAGGGTCCTCAACACTGGCTGCTTTGGCAAGTTTTGGCCTACTCGGTATGGATTTTAAAGACCGCGAAGGACCGCTTCAAGTGGCGCTAATCGGCACAGGATGGTATGGCAAATCAGATCTTTTTCGTCTCATTCAAGTAGCAGATGTAGAGGTCGTGGGACTTTGTGATCCTGATCGAAATATTTTAGAAGCTGCAGGAAAGCTTGTCTCAGAGCGACAAAAATCAGGTAAGGTTCCTCCACTTTTCGAAGATTATAAGAAACTTCTCGCAGAGGCAAAGCCGGAATATGTGCTAATCGGTTCACCTGATCACTGGCATGCACTCATGGCCATTGATACCTTGAAAGCTGGAGCACATGTATATCTGCAAAAGCCGATTTCGGTGGATGTGATCGAAGGCGAGGCGATTATAGCTGCTGCCAGAAAATATAATAAGAAAGTACAAGTAGGTACTCAACGAAAGAGCACACCTCACCTCATCACCGCAAAAGAACAAGTAATCGACAAAGGGCTTTTGGGGAAAATATCTCATGTCGAAGTCTGCTGCTACTTTCATATGCGTGCCAATGGAAACCCGCCTGAAGAGCCAGTACCATCCTTTTTCAATTACGACCTTTGGACTGGACCGGCACCACTTCGCCCATATGATGGCCTACCACATATCCGTTGGTGGCGAACTTTCATTGAATATGGAAACGGCATCACTGGAGACATGTGTGTACACATGCTAGACACAGTAAGATGGATGTTGAAGCTAGGTTGGCCAACACAAATCACTTCGACTGGAGGAATATATGTCCAGAAAGAGGGTAAATCAAATATTTCAGATACCCAGACAGCTATCTTCCAGTATCCAGAATTGAATGTGGTTTGGCAACATCGTACCTGGGGCAATCCTGTGGACAAAGATTATCCATGGGCATTCAAGATTTTTGGTGAGCATGGCTATTTAGCTGGTAGCACTATGCAGGCTGATTTTGTGCCTTATGGAGAGGATAAAAAGCCGATTCACTTTGATTTGGTCTTGGAAAAAGAACAATTTCCTGAGGATCTCACCGAAGAGCGAATCGAACTGAATGCGGCTCCAGCTACCAGACTGCATATGAAAGATTGGCTGAATTCCATCGAAAAGGATACGCTCCCTATCGCTGATATCCAAGAAGGACATATCTCTACCGCTTCCTGTATTCTTGCAAATATCTCCATGGAACTTGGAGGTCGTACCTTGAAATATGACCAAAAAACCATGACTATCATTGGAGATAAAGAAGCTACCGAAATGCTGCGTAGACCTTACAGAAAAGGTTATGTGCATCCAGAACCGAATAAAGTTTAACTGGATTTTAGAAACAATCGAAACCGAGTCTCACTAGCTGGCACACGGTTTCTTTGTTTTAAACATTGACTAAAAAAAGGGGGTTATTCACTCTGGCCTAATGCACTAATCCACTTATAATTTAAGAATTATTAGAAGAGTTTTTTCCGTTCTATTTATTCGACCCCTTCTAAATATCTTAATTTAAAAATCGGACTATCACATGATTCATATCATTCATGCTACAATAGAAGACTTAAAAATAATCCAAAGTATCGCGCATCGCACATGGCCAGATACCTTTAGAAAGATACTGAGTCAAGCTCAAATCGACTATATGCTCAATAATTTTTATGACCTGCCTCATCTTCAAGAGCAGAATGGGAAAGGCCATATTTTTCTACTCGCTGATGAATCAGGCGAGAAGTTGGGGTTTACAGGTTTTGAAATGAATCAGGAACCTGGGAAAACCAAGATTCATAAGATCTACATTTTACCGACGGCACAGGGAAAAGGCATTGGGAAGAAGCTAATCCAAGCGATTACAGAGATTGCTTTAGAAAATGGTCAGACTAGCATTTTGCTAAATGTCAATAAATACAATGAGGGGGCAATTGACTTTTATGAGAACTTAGGTTTTATCAATATTAAAAGTGAGATTATCGACATCGGTAATGGGTATGTAATGGATGACTTCGTATTTGAAATCAAGATTTGAGTCTTAAATCTCCAAGATAGTTTCCCAAAGTACCAATCCATTTGCTGGCGCTGGTTGCAGTTTTTCAAACTCATCAGAAAATTCCAATCGTCCAGAGATTTCGGCAAGCTCCATTTCTCCTTTGCCAATTTGCCAAACTGCTGACATCATCATGCGCACTTGATGGTGAAGAAAACCTGATCCGGTGATTTTGAAGTAATAAATCTCTTGCGGGAAAAATTGTCCAAGGAATTCTTTAGAGCTGAAAATACCCGCAGAAAGAACTTCGCGCACATAATCTGTCTTATTCTCCGAAGGCTTACAAAATCCTTTAAAGTTTTGCCTCCCAATAAACAATTGACAAGCTTTTTCCATACCCTTCCAATTCAAAATTTCGGTCACATTGACCACAAAAGCTGAAGCAAAAGGATGGATAGATTGGGAATTGGAGAAATAGTATCGATAAGTTTTGTGAGTAACAGACTGAATCAAATTAAAATTTGTCGCTACATTTTGCACCGAATTTAACTGAATATCCTGAGGCAGATGCTCGTTCAATTGAGGTAAAAGCAAAAGCATATCAACTTTTTCACGGAGAAAAACCTGTACAAATCCGCCGACGCAAGAAACTCCAGAATCAGTACGACTGGCTCCAATCAATGAAAAATCTTCATGACCTAAAACATGCCGGATTACTCGCTCCAACTGACGCTGAACGGTAGGTTGATTGGGCTGTGGCGCCCAACCTTTGTAGCGGGCACCAAAATAACTGATTGAAAAAAGATAAGAAAATGAGCGGGATTGCATGCTTGAATGTTACTAATCTCAAATATTTAAAAGCTTAACCAAAAACTAATACTTCTATTCACAACTTCTGACCTATAAATTTTTAATGCGAAATCTCATGGAATCAAAAAAGAAACTTCTAAGTAAATTTCAAATGATATTGTCTATGGTTATGCGGAATTCTGCCAGTAACCTTATTTCCTTTGCTTTACTAGACGGGTGACAGGTGTCCGATGACCGATGTGTGCCAAACTCAGGTTTTAACCTCATTTGCTAAATGCCAAATGACCATACTGGCAAAGTAGCGTATATTCAGAATATTGTTTTAGAATACAGCCCAAGAAAATCAGTTTCTTACCAATTCCTTTATACCAAAATTTCCCTCCCATTCCCAAACAAATCCCGGAATCTGGAAGTCATTCAAAACAGCATTCACATCGATTAGGTAGGCCATGCGGGAATCAGAATCAGCATTTACACTAGCTCCATATTCAGTACACCAGAGGGTGACCTGATGTTTACGAGCCCAACTGGAGATCTGACCTATTTTATCTTCCAAAGCCACTTTATTTCCTGTAAGATAATAATCTCTATAATTAACCTTTCCTGATGTCCCGTCTGCGAAAGCACTAATTTGAGGCATTATTTCTTTTTGATATGGATAGGGAATACCAGTAGTGGAATTTTGGTTACCAGTCCACTCGGTGCCTTGATGTGTGAAAATATAAGGCTCATAATAGTGGAATGTATAAATCAAATTTTTGAGGTCCAGAGGAGTAGTTCTGCTAAGTTCAAACAGGCTGTTGAAATTCGTCGCCCCAATAATAATTGGGATATCTGGATTTTTGTCACGGATAATCTCCACCATATTTGGCCAGATAATTTCCCAAGTTTGGGGATTCAACTGAGGCTCGTTTGCAAGTTCAACATAGACACCATTCAGTTGCCCTTTCAAATTCAGGTACTTGAGAATTCTATTCCAATTTAGACCAACCTCTTCACTCTTACATTTGGAATTCTCTTCGGTAAGCATGTGATCAAAATAGACTAATACGAGTTCAAGTTTATTATCATTTGTATAGCGCACTACTTTTCGGAGTTCCTTAAAAAATCTAGGATCTGAATCAATAAAATGTTCTACTGCAATTGGCAATCTAAAAGAATTAAAACCCAACGTACGTGCGCTTCTAATTTTACTAATAATTATTTTGCTGCTGAAATCAGGTTGTTCCCAAACTTTTTCCATTCCAGAAATATTGATCCCATGAAAACTGGTTTTCAACAGCGAAAAAGAAGTAAAATGATAAAAAATCAAAATCAAGTAAAATATTAACCTAGGCATATCTCAGTAAATATATTTTTTAATAAGTTAAAAATAATTAAATTTGGACATAAATTTTCAAAATAATTTAGTGTTAAATTTTTGAATTCAGATTTACTTCCTATCTAAATATGTCAACAAACTCAAAATTAAAACTATCTTTTGAGGCAGCGGATTCTTTTAACCAAAAAAACTGGGATTCTTTTAATTACATTTTTTGGGGTATAAGTAGCATCATGTTAGGTTTAATAATCTTAGAATTTTTTATACTCAACGATTTATGGACAATTACATTAATATTTAAAGTTCTATTATTCGGAGTAGGTTTTATTGCTTACGCCTATTTAAGGCCTAAATTATCTTCTCCTAATTGGATAATACTATGCACTTTAGTTCTTTCTTCCGCCTATTTTTTTACAATTATCCAGCTTACTGAAGGATTTAAAATCACTTTATTGTTTGCTATCTTATCCATTGTGATAGGATTTTCAAACTACTTATTACTTTGGAAAGTAAAATTTTCTTTCTTTGAAGTGTCTTCTATAATAACAATATTTTTTCTTATACAGTATAATGACAATTTTAATTCCTTTAATAATATCCTGCAATTGGGAGGTTACTCCTTCTTTTTAGTACTTATTTTAAGTGCATTCATCCCGGATGCTAGGAAGAAAAATTATTTTCTAAATTTAGAAAGGGAGTTACTCAAAGAGAAACTAATTTCTAGACAACAGAAAAAATTAAATAGTACCCAGATAGAGATCAGTGAACTCAAAGAAATATTAAAAATCAATTCCGAAAATGAAAAAATTATTCGACACGATCTTAAAAATAAGTTTACCAATATTATTGGTCTATCACAATTAATAGAAATAAAAGATGGTAAAATAACAGAAGAGGATCAATCTTACCTTCAATTGCTAAAAGAAGTAAGTAAAGACTTACTAAGATATTCCGATAATGTATTTAATCAATCGGACAGTCAGGATGGGTCTAGCCTAAGGATGAGTATAAAGAAAGTTTATTTATCTCGAAGTTTCCAGAAGGTTCAGAAGGAGCTAATACCAAAGCTTGATTTGCAAGGAATCAACCTATTAGTAATAGAGGAAAACAAAGAGTCATACATCCTTGCAGATTTTTTAGTCTTCAATACAATCCTTGAAAACATTCTGAATTACTTGATTGGTTGGTCAACTATCAATCAAAATGTCATAATTTCATCCATGGAATTAACTGAGAATATACGGATTGAGCTTACCGCACCTTCCGCTAAAATATCTTCTGGAGATTTAAACAACATTTTCAAACCATTAGAAAATTTTGAGTTTCACTCTAGCTTTAGTACACCTAAGGGATTAGGACTTCAAATTGCCAAAAGTATGACTGAAAGAATGGGCGGATACTTCAAATTCCAAACTGACGAAATGGATGGCGTTGTTTTTAAAATAGAGTTTCCTAAAACAACTCCACAATAAGTATTAATCTACATCGAACAGACTAAACAATTTATGAAAAATTTAACTCCTCTGTTTTATTTAACATGGCTGTTTTTTGTAAGTGTTGGCTTAATGGCTGAGCAAACACAATTTTCGAAATTTGGATATCCGGAAAATTCAATTCTTTACGGACCAAAAGCTGGAAGCACCTTTTTTTTTAAGCAGGTCGAGGGTCAGGATTTTCAGGACGGCAAAATCCACTTAGAGATCATTGCTTCTCAAGTAATAAATAAAGAAATAAGCACTATAACCTTTTTAATAGCAGATCACCCTATTTATTCTTCATTCCTAAAGGATCTTGGAGATACAATTAAAATAGATTTGCCGGTGATTCAAGAACAACTTCAGTCAGGTTTCATTAAGTTGGAAATAAGATCAAATCTTTTTCTTAACCATGAAGTTTGTCGAAATATTGATGAACCCGCTCTTTGGCTAAAGGTAACAGAAAGATCTTTTTTTGAAGAAAGTATTGCCCAAAGAAACAAAACCAAGCCTAATTGGAAGATTGATAAGTTTATCTCCACCATCGATCAATTGATTATTCCTAAAAGCACTATGAATCAAAATGTAGATCTTGTTAGTCAATTACATTATTTTTTTAAAAGAAACTATCAAAAGAATTTAAAGATTAGTTATTTGGAAGATGTGGAGATTGCTGATCTCAACAGGGCAATTGTCTTTGGGACAGGGAAAGAGCTCACTTCGCAATTCCACAAAGAAAAGGATCTGGGTAAAAATCCGAATCAAGGAGAATTGAGAATAGCCTACAGCCAATACTTGGACTCTGCCAGTCAAGATTCGCTGTATGCATCCAGTCTATTACTGACAGGCGGTGATAAAAACGGATTAGAGAAAGCTGTTCTGTTTTTATTCAGTCAAGATTTAATATCGGCAGCATTTACAGATCAAGTAACAGTTTTGGGTATTCTGGAGTCAGATTCCGTTTTCCAATCAGAGTTAAAGGAAACATTTACTTTTCTGGATCTTGGATTTGATGTTGAAAAAGCGAGTGGAATGGGTAAAATTATCACAAACCTCTTGATACCACGTTATCTTACCAAGTCCAATCTCCGTTCACTAGCTCTTCATTTAAAAATAAATCACAAACCCATATCACAAAACGAAAGTGGATTCGCAAATATTTACATTAATAATGATCTGATCGGGAGTTATAAACTCAATGAATCGGGAATCTTTGATGAGTACATTTTCACTAATCGAGTTAGATTCGCAACAGGAAGCTTTATTAGTATCGAATATATATATATTCCAGACGGGGGATTGTGTAATTCAAATGCGAGTGAATTTTACTCACAAATAAATACTCTTGAATCCACCTTAAGCCCAGCTTATTTCTCAAATCCACCGCTAACCTTCAATTCATTTCCGCTGAATTTTAGCGGGGCACCCATAGAAATAATTTATGATTATGATATCTCTAAGTTTGATATTTCTGCAATTTCCGATCTGATTAGTTTGATCAATATCCGATTCGAAAGTAATTCAAAAGCTTATTTTCCTAAATTCCGCAAGATGGATTCAGTACAAAAATTGCTCGAGAATAACTCTAATAAACTATTCTTAACCAAAACCCCTGCAGCTTACAATTCTATCCTTCAAAAGAATCAATATATTTCCTTTTATGGAGATAGTATTTCATTTAGATCTGACGATATACCTCACTTTTTTGATTTAAGTTTTAAGGATGAATTTGCATTTCTGCAGCTCTTTGAGCACCGAGGAAATAAAATCTTCATGATCAATGATCTCTCAGAAAACCATAAAGCACTACAAAATGCTTTATTAGGCATGAAAGACCAGTATTTTACCAATTCTGGAAACGTAATGATCTCCAATGGTGAACGATATTATTTCTTCGATTTGAGAAGTACCGAATTGAAGAATAAAACTGACAATACTAAAAATAGCTTTAATGATTTTTGGGGAAGGTTCAGGGTATTTATAATACTTATTGGAGTAGCTCTTGTGATCACCTTATTGAGCTACATCTTCAATAAATCAAAAATTGCTAAAAAGAATATCGAAGATGCGAGGTGACAAAACTTTATTTATACTTAGTTTCCTTCTTTTCTTTCAAATCGGAGCGGGATTTTCTCAAAATCCTTGGCAACAAGGGAAAGGGGAAATTCTACTCTCTCCTTATCTCAGTCATTACAGCGCATCTGCATTTCGTAATCGTTCAGGGGAAAAAATTGACTTTGACCAAAATGGGCAATTTTCCAATTACAATCCAAGAATGTATTTCAGCCTGCCACTTAAAGATTATAAAATCAATCTATTTGGCTCGCTTCCCTATTTTTTCAACCAAAATAAAGACAATACCGCAGATCAAAAAAATTCAGATTTTGGAGATATTAAAATTGGACTCCGATTTCACCTCAAGCAATTGGGAGATCATTATCTGATGGCATCAGTCGCCACTTTCATCCCGGCTTATGACAACAATCAACTTCCATATGCTGGATTTGATAGATTTGGACTTGAAGGTAGACTCATTCTTTCAGGCAATTCTCCATGGGAGGGTAAATCCAATAACTTTCACAAACTTGAGTTAGGCTATAGATATTTCTTCCCAAGTGACCCGGGCCAAATTAGAGTTTTCGCCTCTCAAGGTGTATATTTTTTTAAGAAAGCGGTGATTCTTGGAGAGCTTGATGGAATTTTCTCTTTTAGCAATGACAGTGATTTTTTTGAAAACAATCTTCAGCTGGTTTCAGACTTCAGAATGGTCAAAGCTTCCATCAACCTTGGCTACGAATTCACTCCCAAATTCTCACTTTATAGCGGCGTATTTCATGATATCCTAAATCGGAATTCTGGGATTGGAAGTGGATTTCAAGTTTTCACAGTAATAAGAATCGCATCCAAATGATCGCAAGAAAAGAATATTTTCGAAAATCACTTTTCCAAGAGGGAGCGCATCTGCAACAATCAGAGATAGAGCAAATCGAAAAGTTGGGGAAAAGTCTCAATAAGAGTTTTCTCCAAATTGCATTAAACTATGGCTACATGAGTAGACGGGCATGGAGAAAAGCCTTGGAGAAAGAAAAGATACCGTTGTACAATTTTGAATATGAAAAGCTTGTTCAAATTCCTAAGAAAGAAATTATCAAAACGAATTTACATGCTTTTTTAGAGTCCTTGATTTTCCCAATTAATCAGACTGATGACTACTTGGAAGTAATTCTTTCAGACCCCTCAGATAGCATCAATATCAATTCCATTGAGGAGCTTTTAGGTCAAAAAGTTGATAAGTTTCAGGTAGCAGAAGATTTAGATGTGCTCAAAGCACTTCATGTTACCTATGGACTTGATCATCTTGACAAAGCAGTTTTTGGGATTTATGATCAAGATCGGGATAGCTGTGCGATAGAGACTTTCACCAGATCACAGATAGTTTTTATAGGAGGTGTATTAATTTTAACTTTACTACTTTTCTTTTTTTTTCCGATTGGCGTAGCGATTGGTTTGAATTTACTTTTAAACGCAGTTCTTTTCTTCTCCATCGGGTTCAAATTTCTTTTAACCTTATATGGCTCAAAAATGGAGACTGGACGAAAAATCAATAAATCTGAACTTGATGCAGTTACTAACGAAGAGCTTCCTTTTTATACGATTTTATTACCCGTTTTCAAAGAGTCAGAAGTCATCCATAAACTAGTTTGGAATCTAAAAAACTTGGATTATCCACTCGAAAAACTCGATATCAAACTGCTAATAGAGTCAGATGATACAATGACTTACAATGCAATAAAAGACATGAATTTCCCTTGCATTTTTGAGCCTGTGATTATTCCTTATGCTCAACCTCAAACCAAACCAAAGGCTTGTAATTATGGGCTTTATTTTAGCAAAGGGAAATACCTCACAATTTATGATGCCGAGGACATACCGGATAATAATCAATTGAAACTGGTTTATGCGCTTTTCAAGAAGATACCAGAAGAATATGTAGTCATTCAATGCGCTCTGAACTACTTTAATAAAAAGGAAAATCTTTTGACACGGCTTTTTACTTTGGAGTATTCCTACTGGTTTGACTATATGTTGCCTGGTTTGGACAACCTGGATGTACCGATTCCATTAGGGGGGACAAGTAATCACTTCCGATTCGACAAGCTTATGGAATTAGGCGGCTGGGATGGGTTCAATGTAACAGAAGATGCAGATTTGGGTCTGAGAGCCTATGCCAAATCCTACAAAGTAACTGTTTTAGATTCAACTACTTATGAGGAGGCTAATAATGACTTCTTTAATTGGATCCGTCAGCGTTCGAGATGGATTAAAGGCTATATGCAGACCTATCTAGTCCACATGAGGGCCCCCATCAAACTTTACAATAAAATAGGCTTAAAGGGGTTTTTAGGATTCCAATTCTTTATTGGCGGCACCTTTTTCACCTTTTTGGTTTATCCAATTCTATTATCTTTTTTATTCACTGTGGTATTTCTAAAAACAGAGCTTATAGATTATCTTATCTTTTGGAATGATTTAACGGTCAGTCAAGATCTCTTGAACGGGATCAAAATCTTTTTCCCGGATTGGCTTTTGATAATTTCCATATTCAACTTTTCTATAGGCAATTTGATGATGATTTACGTTAATATGATTGCGGTTTTCAGAAGGAAATCATACTCTTTAATACTTTTTGCTTTATTAAATCCGCTTTATTGGTTGATGCATTCTATATCAGCATACAAAGGATTGATTCAATTGATTACCAAGCCTTTCTATTGGGAAAAGACTAATCATGGCTTAACAAAAAGTGTAAAAAACAGCTCTGTATGAAAAAGGATAAACTTTCCTATATCCTTGGTTTTTTGTTGATTAGCTCCGCTTATTTATTATTGTCTTATTGGATTCAATTGAGAGGATTTTACAATCTTGAATCCTACTTTTTCGAATATAAGACTCAAGTAATCACCCGTTTTGATTCAGAATTTTTGAGAACTTTCTACTTTACACAGCCGGGCTTTCTTTTTATAATCAGTTTACCATTTACTTATTTATGGAAAATTCAGGGTATTTATATATTGAACGCGTTTCTCATTGGAGGATTGACCAATCACCTATTTTTCAAGAGTATCAAGGGCAACCCAATTCATAAATCTTTCTTGGTTTATCTTTTTTTTAGTCCTGTTATTGTATATTCTGCTACGTCAGGGGGGAGCCTTGCAATTTATCTGATATTCTATTTTTTGTATTTCAGCTTAATCATGAAATACGCTAATTCCCTTTCTGTATTTCATTTGACTCTCTTAAGTTTATTGGTGGGGATGCATGTATTGATGAATGGTCCTTTCGTAAAATTGATTCTCATTGCCATACCGATTTTCTTCTTTTCCGGCTTTTATAAAGCCAAAGGAATCAGTGGGAACTTCTTTAATAGAGCTTCAGCTATTTTTAGAAATGCCTCACAACGAAGAAAATTCTTCTCTGAATTTTTTGCTTCGGTTTTGATTTTGACATTTATTCCATGTGTGGGATATCTGATTTTTTTAATAATAAACAAGGTGTTTGCAGGTGACTACCACTTTTCTGAAAGGAGTCTCGGAGATTCTTGGCAAAGCTATTCTTCCCTACTCCACCTGACTTCAGAAACCCCATATATCTGGGAGGTACTTTCTGGAAGTTCAATTTTCTATTTGATTTCAATTATTTTAATTGGATCGGTAGCAGTTTTACAGCTTTTCAAATATGACAATTCAGTATCAACCCGAATTGCTATAGGAATAATTTTACTTTTTGTTCTTTCAGAAGTTTTAACTTCCAAAATAACAAATCTGAATTTGACGCTACTTTCAATGCTCACAGGCACAGGACTTGCTAGTTTATACTTTAGTGAATCCACCAAATCATCTCTTAAGAGTAGCGCTAAATTCATTCCCTTTTTGATTCCCTTTTTAGCTATTTTTTTTGAATACAACTATTTCGAAAATAGCATTGTGAAAGCAGAACGCCTTTATTTTGATGTTTCTCACAATGCGGCCAAGAATAGAATTGCGGAGTCGTTAAATCAGTCAATTGCTGTTTTTAACCATAATGGAGGCGGTCATGTCCTTGCCGACGATGCGATTTTCTATCCTGAATTATCCCAACTCAGTTCAGAGTTCACATGGAATGGACATTTCAGCCCCCAATTTATCTCAGCACTTCAGCAACCTGAGCTCTATGCAGACTATCTAATTGTCACTAAGGAGGCTCATCCACTTCACTTGTATGACTTCGTAGCTACTGCCTTAAAAAGGTTGGAGTCTTTTAATGCCAAAGTGGATTATCAGGTGCTTTATGAGGATGAACTGATTCAAATCCTTTCAATAAAAAAATAGTCTCACTGTAAACATCGAGACAAAGAAGCTACCGAAAAGCTGCGTAGACCTTACATAAAAGGTTATGTGCATCCATATCCAAAGAATGTTTGATCAAAATTTTGAAATCAAAAGATAGAAGTCTGAAAAAAGTCAAGTTTCAGACTTCTCACTTTAGCTTTCTGACTTCAAAATCGTTTTCTAAAGAATCAGTCCATTTGATGGTGCGGGAGGAATTTGTTCCCAATCGGCATCTAGATGTTTCAGTCTTTCTTGAATATCTTTCAATTCCCAATTTCCCTTGACAATTTCCCAAATAACAGTCATCATCTTTCTGACTTGATGATGGATAAAGCCTGTTCCTATCACGGTGATAGTAGTTGATTTCCTTTAGGAAAAATGTTCCTGAAACTCATTAGAAGAATGAATTTCAGGAGACAGAACCTCGCGCTCGAAGTCAATTTTATTTTCTAAAAGCTTTAAAATTATGCTCGCCAATAAAAAGTCGAGCAGCTTGATGCATCAGTTCTAAATTCAGTTCTTCTGTGACATTCACAAAAAATGTAGAAGCAAAGGGATGAAAATTTACCTTTTGTGCAAAATAGTATCAATCGGTTTTTTGCTTCACCATCCGAATCAAATTAAAAGAAATAGATACCTCCTCCAGCCCATTCAATCGAATATCATCTGGCAAATGAGTAATCATCTCCGGCGACAAAGCATCCATATTTACTTTTTCTCGAAGGAAAAGTTGCAGAAATCGTCCTAGGTAGGAAACTCCCGAGTCTGTTAGGATTGCCCGATTAATGAAAAATCTTCATAGCCCAAAACATGCCGAATTACTCGCTCGAGTCTTCGCTGTACAGTTGGTTGGTTAGGCTGTGGCGCCCAACCTTTATAGCGGGCACCGAAATAACTGATTGAAAAAAGGTAAGAAAATGGACGGGATTGCGTGTTCAAATATAAGCCAGCCTAATCAAAGGTGAAATCGAAGTGATTAAACCCCACATCTATTTTTTCAAAACAGGTTGAGTCCAAGCCACTTCCATATCTCCAGTTTGATATGGATTTTCTTTTGGTTTAGTAGAGATGATTTTGGCACGAACATACAGATCATCAGCGACTAAAGTATAGGACCCAGAGGCAGCACTAATTTGACGCAACAATATTCCGCTTGATTCTGGTGAGGATTTTTTGGTACCGAAGAATTGTATTTCATAAGTTACTCCTGCCTCTTTTTCAACCGCTACATTTAGCGTTTTTCCATCAAAATCTATCGTATTCAAGGTAACTCCCGTACTAGAATAAAAATCTCCTTTTTCCATGGCTTCAATTAAGGAGCTTGGGTTTAAATCTTCTGCTAGAACCATTACCCAACCACGACCAGGGTTGCTGCTATTTTGATCGAAAACATGATAATTATGCGCATCGTCAACTGCTAATCCATATAACAAAGGTTTATTGGCCTGTAGATAAGCTGCTTGAACTTTGTCCCAAAGCACTTCCATACTTGGTCTCAAAGAATCCCCGTAATTATTGACTTGAGGGTGACCATTATAAACTTCAAAAAATCGCTCTCCATCCAAGGCCATGATATCTTCCGGAGTGATCGCCCAGATAAAATTAGGGTGATTAATATGCAAGAACATGGGTATGCCGGTCGAGTCTCGCTGAGCTTTTACGCGGTCCAAACCATTTTGCAATATTTCTGGGACAGAGTTCCCTCCTTCTGCTGGTATTAATTTCTGAATGTTCGTCACATTCATGTGAAGTGGTTTCTTTTCAAAACTCTCTGTCAATTCCTGAGATTGAATGATTAGAAACTCTCCTTTCTCTTCAAATCTAGGCCCATACTCCGATAGAGTTTTCAGCTTGACTTCTATCCTTCCTGCAGAGTTTTCTCGATAAGTCACCTGATCCCCATACTTCTCAACATACTTTTGAAAGCCCATTTCATGGGACGGAGATTTTGGAATCAATTTCCACTTCTCCCCCTCAGCCAGTGTATTATGATCCGATAAAACCACAAAATTATAGTCATGCGATTTATACCAATCCATGATCATCTCAGGATAATTATCGCCATCAGACCAATAGGAATGAGTATGGAGGTTGCCTTTGTACCATTGCTTGGTGGGCGCAAGCTCTTTTGTAGTCGTACAAGCAGTGCCAACTAAAATTATGAAAGCGAATGAATTGAGCAGGTTTTTCATGGTGATCGGAGGCTTAAAAGGCTAATATAACTCTTACAAAAAACCTGACTGGTGGTTTTGTATTAAGAAATTACTAAGTATTCAAGCATCAGTTAATTAATTGAATCTAAGCCATTTTATAGAATTATGGCTTATTAAAAACAAAAAAACCACCTTTTTCAAGGTGGATTTAAATCTTTTACAAAGCTATTTCTAAGCTAATATCTTCTTCGCAAGCCAATCCCCGACTTCAGAAGTTTTATACGCTTTTCCCCCATCTGCAATATCTTCAGTGACGATTCCTTCATCCAAAGAAAGATTCACCACATCAGAAATTAATTGAGCTTCAGCTTTCAGATCAAATGCGTAATCAAACATCATAGCTGCGGATAGCACTGTAGCCAATGGATTGGCGATGTCTTTTCCAGTAGCTTGCGGATAAGACCCATGAATTGGTTCGAACAACTTGGTGGTTAAACCCAATGATGCAGATGGCATCAAGCCCATAGAACCTGATATCACAGAAGCCTCATCAGTCAAAATATCACCAAACAAGTTTTCGGTAATTAACACATCATATGCTTTTGGCCACTGAATCAATCGCATTGCGACAGCATCCACAAACTCATATTCCACTTTTACATCAGGATATTCCGGTGCTAATTCCTGCACGGTTTCTCTCCAAAGTCTGGAAGTTGCCATCACGTTGGCTTTGTCCACGCAAGTCAAGAGTTTTCTTCGCTTTTGAGCAGCTTCGAAACCCATTCGTGCAAGACGAACAATCTCGAATTTGCTGTACACATTGGTATCGAAAGCCTTTGTTCCTTGCTCATTCCTTCCTCTTGGCTCCCCAAAGTAAATCCCGCCGGTTAATTCCCTAAAAAAAACGAAATCAACGCCTTCTACCCGATCGAGTTTCAAAGGAGATTTATGAATCAGCGAGGGGAAAGTGAAGGTAGGACGAACATTGGCAAATAGTCCAAGCTTCTGGCGCATCAGAAGCAAGCCCTGCTCAGGTCTGACTTTTGCTTTGGGATCGTTGTCGTATTTGGGATCTCCAATTGCTCCGAAAAGCACGGCATCAGAGGCTAGGCAAATATCATGAGTGGCATCTGGGTATGGCTCACCCGTGGCATCTATAGCTGCAGCGCCTACTACTCCTTCTTTAAAAATAATCTGATGGCCAAATTTCTGACCTATTGCTTTTACTACTTTGACCGCTTGAGCGATTACTTCTGGACCAATGCCATCACCTGGCAATAGTGCGATATTCATTTCCATAAAGTTGGGATTCTTCTAAGTGGGTAGTTTGAGTTAAAGTTTCGATGATATTTAGCATTTTTTCCGTGGCCATCATCGCTGCCACAGTTTGATCGGGATCAAGCCCTTTCGTTTTAAATATTTTTCCAAAATCCCATGTAATTACTGTCTCGACAAAAGCATCAGTCTTTCCTCCAGGAGGAATTGAGACATGGTAGTCGATCAGTTTTGGCAGTTCTTTTTTCCGGGACTTATAAATCTTTTTCACTGCTTTCATGAACGAATCATATTGTCCATCACCAGTTGCTGAGGCGTTGTAAGATTTCCCCTGAATATTCAATCGAAGCTGAACTGAAGGTTTCAGGCCCTTCGAATGCGTCATATGATAGCCTTCAATACTGATTTCTTTTGCAATGGAGTTGTTCTGAAGTACATCGGAAATGATGTAAGGCAAATCTTCAGTAGTCACTCGCTCCTTTTTATCTCCCAGCTCAATGATCCGCTGAGTCACTTTAGCGAGCTCTTCCTTTTCCAAGGAAATACCAAGCTCCTCTAGGTTTTTGAGAATATTGGCTTTACCTGAGGTTTTGCCGAGTGCATACTTTCGCTTTCTCCCAAATCGCTCAGGCATCAAATCGTTGAAATAAAGGTTCTTCTTATTATCTCCATCCGCATGGATTCCCGCAGTTTGTGTGAAGACATTTTCTCCAACAACGGGCTTATTTGCTGGGATATGTTGGCCAGAGAATTGTTCTACAAGCTTAGAAACTCGGTAGACTTTCTGCTCTTGTGCATTGATTTCAAAATCAGTAAAATCTTTGATCACCGCAATCACAGATTCCAAAGGAGCGTTACCAGCTCTTTCGCCAAGTCCATTGATTGTCGTATGAATTCCAGACGCCCCATGTAACATCGCTTCCATCACATTGGCAACAGAAAGATCATAATCATTGTGCGCATGAAAATCAAAATGCACAGTAGGATACTTCGTCGAAATCTTACTAAAATAGCTTTTAGTCTCCTCCGGAGAAAGTAACCCTAAGGTGTCTGGCAGCATGATTCTCTTAACAGGTAAAGTGGTCAAGAAATCGATCAATTCCAGCGCATAAACTGGTGAATTTCGCATGCCATTTGACCAATCTTCCAAGTACACATTTACTTCGATTTCTTTGGAATTGGCATAATTGATACAATTTTTGATCTCTTCAAAATGCTGCTCGGGGGTCTTTTTCAATTGGTGAGTGAGATGATTTAAAGACCCTTTAGTCAGGAGGTTCATCACCTTTGCCCCAGCAGTCACTAACCAATCCACCGATGCTGGAGTATCTACAAAACCAAGAACCTCCACACGATCCAAGTAGCCTTTTTCAGCAGCCCATTTCGTGATTTTCTGGACCCCCACAAGTTCCCCGTCAGAAACACGAGCTGAGGCCACCTCGATTCGGTCCACTTTCAGCTCTTCGAGCAAAAGCTTTGCGATTTGAAGTTTTTCAGAAGGCAGGAAAGAAACCCCAGAGGTCTGCTCACCATCCCTCAGTGTGGTGTCCATGATTTCAATTCGTCTTTTCAACTCCATCATTGTATTTCTTAACTGGCGAACCTTAAATTCTAACCTTTATTTTTTAATTGTCCTCAACAAATACATCAATTTCACTTGACATATTTAGTAGATAATCAATGTCATCGAAGCCATGTTTCATGTTTTCCTTCTTATACTCGTTGATATCAAAAGACTCGGATTCTCCCGTAGAAAGAAGTGTGATCTTTTGAGAGGCAAGGTCAATTTCGATTTCAGTTTCAGGGTTTGAAGCTATCGCCGAAAATAGTTTATCTGCAAAATCAGCAGAAATAGTAACAGGAAGTACACCGATATTAAGGCAATTATTTTTGAAAATATCTGCAAAAAAGCTCGACACTACCGCCCTGAAACCATAATCATACAGAGCCCACACGGCATGCTCTCGACTGGATCCCGAACCGAAGTTCCTACCAGCTACCAAGATCTTTCCTGAATAGGTAGAATCATTTAGGACAAAATCCTTCTTTGGGTTGCCTTCTACATCGTAGCGCCAGTCTCTAAAAAGATTATCCCCGAAGCCTACTCGCTCGGTGGCTTTCAGAAATCGAGCAGGAATGATCTGATCTGTATCTACATTTTCATTGGGTAGAGGCACAGCAGTGCTTTTAAGCAGTGTGAATTTATCGTAAGCCATTTTCTATAGAATTAAAGATTGGAAAATTGGAAGAACTTGTCCGCGGTAGTGGATTGAAAAATTAATTTTCAAAAACTTCTCGTGGATCGCAGATTCTACCGGTAACAGCCACTGCTGCTACTGTCAAAGGCGAAGCGAGCATCGTGCGTGCTCCGGGACCTTGACGACCTTCAAAATTTCGGTTGGAAGTAGAAACGGCGTATTTTCCAGCTGGAATTTTATCATCATTCATTGCAAGACAAGCCGAACATCCAGGTTGTCGCAATTCAAATCCAGCTTCTTCTAGGATTTTAACCAAGCCTTCTTCATGAGCCATTTTCTCCACTTCACGAGATCCTGGAACAATCCAAGCTGTAATGTTGTCTGCTTTCTTATGCCCTTTTACAAACTGAGCGACCGAGCGAATATCCTCTATTCGGCCGTTAGTGCAGGAACCCACGAAGACAAAGTCTACCAACTTACCTTTGATCGCTTCACCAGCTTCAAAGCCCATGTAAGCCAGAGATTTTAGGTAAGAAGCTTTATTGCTGCCTTCCATTCCTTCTGTTGTCGGAATGGTTCCTTTTACTTTAATCCCCATTCCGGGGTTGGTTCCATAGGTAATCATCGGTTCAATATCGGCTGCATCGAAGTGATACTCTTTATCGAAAACTGCACCTTCGTCAGTCTTCAATGTTTTCCAATGAGCGACTGTCTTATCCCAGTCTTCCCCTTTTGGAGCATATCTTTTTCCTTCTAGATAGTTGAAAGTCGTCTCATCAGGAGCGATCAATCCACCACGTGCACCCATTTCAATAGACATATTACAAATAGTCATTCTTGCCTCCATCGACAGACTTTGGATCGCTGATCCGGCATATTCTACAAAATATCCCGTAGCTCCTGAAGCAGTGATTTCTGCAATGATATAAAGAATAATATCCTTAGACGTTACGCCTTTCCCAAGAATCCCATCTACGGTAATCTTCATTTTTTTAGCCTTTGACTGCATAATACACTGCGTCGCCAAAACCATTTCGACCTCAGAGGTGCCGATTCCAAATGCAATCGCTCCAAAAGCCCCGTGGGTAGAAGTATGACTATCCCCACAAACTATGGTCATCCCTGGTTGAGTAATGCCCAATTCCGGACCGATCACGTGGACGATTCCATGATGAGCTGAGCCCAAGTCATGAAGTTCGATCCCATATTTGGAGCAATTGTCTCTGAGCTTCTGAACCTGCATCCTTGAAAGCTGATCTTTGATTGTCAGCTCTTGATTAATGGTAGGTACATTGTGATCTGGTGTCGCAATTGTGCGCTCTGGATATTTAACTCCGATTCCTCGGGTTTCCAGATTGAGAAATGCCACCGGGGAGGTTACTTCATGGATAAAGTGCTTATCGATGAAAAACACATCTGGGCCTGCTGACACGGATTTCACAACGTGTGCGTCCCAAATTTTATCAAATAGAGTTGTCTTTTCCATAATTAGGCAGTCGTATAGTCTTTGACTGGAATTTTATTAAGTGCATCGATAAATGCCTGAGCAGAGGCCAAGACAATATCAGTATGGGAAGCAAAGCCAAAATAAGGCTTGTCTCCTTTGATCAATTTCATGTGAACTTTTGCGACGTCGTCGCTTCCATGAGTGATGGCTTGGATCAAAAACTCTTCAAGTTCAACATGAGGTTTTGCGAGTTTTTCGATTGCTTTTAGTACTGCATCCACCGGGCCATTTCCATGAGCGGATGCGGTCATTGATTCATCTCCGATTTTCAAAGTAACTGTACTTTCAATTGTCCCATTGGAAGAATAGGCAACATTTTCTAATTCAATAAAATTCGAATCAGTCACATATTTACCTACCAAGCCCATGAGGTCTTTTCGACTAATGTCGCGTTTGCTATCAGCCAAGATCAAGAAGGCCTCATACACTTCCCGTAATTCTTCTCCTTCCAATTCTGCTCCCAAAGCATCCAAGTGATGCTTTAAAGCAGCTCTTCCGGATCTGGCAGTTAATACAATGGTAGATTCTGCTACTCCGACATCTTTCGGGTCGATGATCTCATAATTCTCCCGATGCTTCAACACACCGTCCTGATGGATTCCTGAAGAGTGCGCAAAGGCATTTCTACCAACAATCGCCTTATTTGGCTGGACAGGCATGTTCATCAGTTTGGAAACCAATCGACTGGTATTGTAAATTCTAGGAGTGACAATATTCGTATGAACCTCAATTGAATTATGGCATTTGATTGCCATTACCACTTCTTCCATAGAAGTATTTCCAGCCCGCTCTCCGATACCGTTGATCGTGACTTCTACTTGACGAGCTCCTTGTTGTACTCCAGCTACGGTATTAGCAGTAGCCATACCAAGGTCATTGTGACAATGGGTGGCGATAATTGCTTTATCGATATTTGGAACTCTGTTTTTTAGCATAGCTATAATTCCCCCATACTGCTCCGGAAGGCAATAACCGGTAGTATCGGGAATATTGACAACCGTCGCACCTGCTTTGATCACCTCTTCGATAATTTTCGCAAGGAAATCATGCTCTGCACGACCTGCATCCTCTGCGTAAAACTCTATGTCATCGACGAACCTTCTAGCAAACTTCACCGCCGCCACACCTCGAGCGATAATATCCTCAGGCGTCGAACGGAGTTTGTATTTAATATGATATGGGGAAACTCCGATTCCAGTATGGATTCGAGCTTTCTTCGCAAACTTCAAGGATTGAGCGGCAACTTCGATATCTTTTTCTACTGCTCTTGAGAGTGCACAGATAATCGGATTTGAAACAGCCTTTGAAATTTCTAACACCGAATTAAAATCTCCTGGGCTGGAAATCGGGAATCCTGCCTCAATGATATCTACTCCTAATTCTTCCAAGGCTTTCGCCACAATGATCTTCTCCTGGGTGTTCAACTGACACCCGGGCACTTGCTCCCCATCTCGGAGGGTAGTATCAAATATCCAAAGCTTCTCACTCATCTTTTTTGGGTTTAGGTTTAATTATTCTCTGGTCTCAACTGACGTACGGTTGCTCCAGCCTGCCACATTTCTGACTCTCTCAATTCTTTCAATTCTGCTTCAAGTTTTTCTCTATAATCAGGCTTTGAATTAGAATCAATAGATTTTTGAGCTTCTGCACCTGATTTCACAGATGCATAAAGCGCTTCAAAAACGGGCTTTGACGCATCTCGGAAAGGCTTCCACCAATCCAATGCTCCCCGCTGAGCGGTAGTAGAGCAATTAGCATACATCCAATCCATTCCATTTTCTGCTACCAATGGCATCAATGACTGGGTCAATTCCTCCACTGTTTCGTTGAACGCCTCAGATGGGGTATGTCCATTTGCACGAAGCACATCATATTGTGCAGCGAATATTCCTTGAATAGCTCCCATCAAGGTTCCGCGCTCTCCAGTCAAATCGGAAGTTACTTCACGGTAAAAATCGGTTTCAAACAAATAGCCAGATCCAACACCAATACCCAATGCAACAACTCGATCCTTAGCTTTACCTGTTCCGTCTTGGAAAATGGCATAAGAAGAATTCAATCCACGGCCCTCGACAAACATTCTTCTAAGCGATGTTCCTGATCCTTTTGGAGCCACTAGAATGACGTCTATACCAGCTGGAGGAATAATTCCTGTTTTCTCTTTATAGGTAATCCCAAATCCATGAGAAAAATAAAGTGCTTTCCCTGGAGTCAGGTTTTTTTTCACCATTGGCCAAGCTGCTATTTGACCTGCGTCAGAAAGTAAGAATTGAAGAATTGTTCCTCGTTCGCAAGCCTCTTCTAATTCAAAAAGTGTTTCGCCAGGAACCCAACCATCTGCAACAGCTTTATCCCAAGTTTTGGAGCCTTTTCGTTGTCCTACGATGACATTGAATCCGTTATCTTTTAGATTAAGTGCCTGTCCTGGACCTTGCACACCATAACCTAAAACAGCAATTACTTCATCCTTGAGGACTTCTCTAGCTTTTTCCAAAGGAAATTCATCTCTGGTTACTACGTTTTCTTCTACTGAGCCGAATTTTAATTTCATTTTTAATTGATTTAATAGGTCCTATTGGTTCCTTGATTTTGTATTTGATTGTTTTATTTTTTTCTACTTGACAAAGTCATCTATTGTAAGCATTCGCTTGGCAACAGCCACACGGCCTGATCTGGCAAATTCCAGAAGATCGTACTCTTTGAGAATTTCAAGAAGTTTCTGAGTCTGATCTTTATGTCCAGTAAGCTCCAAGACCACAAATTCAGGTTCTGCAGCTATAATTTTGGCATTATGATGCCTGATGATTTTCTCTAATCCTCCATCAAGTCTCGAAACCGGGATTTTATAGAGCGCAATCTCTTGATACACCACACTCTCATCCTCGTGGTAAAATGCCTTGATTACGTCAATAATTTTCTCAATCTGATGGACAAGCTGAATCAAGGTTTCCTCCGATGCAGTAACTTCTATGGTAATCCTGTGGATTCCTTCCAATCTGCTCTCTGATGCTGTCAAGGCATCAATATTGATTCCCCTTCGGGTAAAAATAATGGTAATCCTATTTAGGATCCCAATGAAATTTTCCGTGATAACGAAAATGGTATAGCGCTTCATAGGCGGGTTTTAGCTAAGTCTGACTTCTTCTACCGAGCATCCGGTAGCAATCATTGGGAATACATTATCTTCTTTTTCTACTACTACCTCCAAAAAGAAGGGGCCGTCATGAATAAACATATCTTCTATCGCTTCTCTTAGATCAGCTCTTTCCGATACCTTTTGTGCTTTTATGCTATATGCTTCTGCGATTTTTACAAAATCGGGATTATCCAATTCAGTAAAGGAATAGCGCTTGTCAAAGAACATTTGCTGCCATTGTCTTACCATCCCGAGAAAATTATTATTCAACAAAACGATTTTTACAGGAGCCTTTGTCTGCATTATAGTGCCAAGCTCTTGGATTGTCATTTGAATTCCTCCATCACCAACCACACAAATCACCTGTCTCGAATAATCGTGTAGCTGAGCTCCCAAAGCTGCCGGCAAAGCAAAACCCATCGTCCCTAATCCACCAGAGGTAACTTGAGTCCGAGTTTTTTTATAATTAAAATATCGCCAAGCAATCATCTGATGCTGTCCTACATCAGTCACCAAAATAGCATCATCTGCTTTATATTGGTTAATCTGATGCATTACCTCTCCCATTGTCAAGCCTGCTTTCGTTGGCTTCAAATCATTATTAATTACGACAGTATTTTCTTCCTCATCCAATTCACGGAATCTAGCCATCCATTCTGGATGAGATTTTTGGTGAACAGCTTCCGTTAACAGGGCCAAGCTTTCTTTGGAATTCCCTAAGACTGCAACCTCACATTTGACGATTTTATTGATTTCAGCTGGGTCAAGTTCGAGGTGAATTACTTTCGCTTGCTTAGCATAACGTTTCAAATCCCCCGTCACTCGATCATCAAAGCGCATCCCTACGGCGATTAGCACATCACAATGGTTGGTAAGTACATTTGGCGCATAATTTCCATGCATCCCCAGTTTACCTACATAGTTTGGGTGATCTTGAGACAATGCCCCAGACCCTAGCAGCGTCGACGCAGCCGGAATACCGCTCTTTTCCAAAAATAATTTAAGCTCTTCTTCAGCAGAGCCCAATACTACACCTTGTCCAAAAAGCAAATAAGGCTTTTTTGCCATATTGATCAGGAAGGCAGCTTCCTGAATCGCACTTTTTTCAACAGGGATGTTAGTCTTATACGACCGAAAACCTTCACACTTGATGTAATTAAATTCCCCGAAATCAACTTGGGCATTTTTAGTGATATCAATCAAAACAGACCCCGGACGACCTGATTTGGCAATATAAAATCCCTTTGCAATAGCAGGGGCGATATCCTCCACTCTTCTCACTTGAATATTCCATTTGGTGGCTGGCATAGAAATACCCAAAACATCTGTTTCTTGAAAAGCATCCGTTCCAAGTAAGTGCGCAGCCACTTGGCCAGTAATACAAACCAAAGGTGTACTATCAATCTGAGCATCAGCTAAACCTGTAATCAGGTTTGTCGCACCAGGGCCCGAAGTGGCTATACAAACACCTACTTTTCCGGACACACGGGCATAGCCCTGGGCCGCATGAATGGCACCCTGCTCATGTCTTGTAAGGACATGTCTGATCTGGTCATGGTAATCATGCAAGGCATCGTAAACGGGCATGATCGCTCCCCCTGGATAGCCAAAAATTATATTTGCGCTCTCTGCTATTAATGAGCGCACTACAATGTCCGCTCCCCTGATCTTAGAATCTTTCATAGCCTAGAATTTATCTGTCACACATCCTTCAGAAGCGGTCGAAACCAACTTGTTGTATTTCTTGAGAGTCCCCTGGAGTCCATTTAATTCCTTTTGTTTCCAGCTTTTTTTACGATCAGCAAATACCTCATCTGACACTGCTACAGAAAGCTCCATCGAATCCGCATCGATAGTAATAAGGTCGCCATTTTCGAGTAAGCCAATAGGCCCACCTGTCCAAGCTTCTGGAGTCACGTGACCAACAACAAATCCATGGGTCCCTCCTGAAAATCTTCCATCGGTAATCAATGCTACCGATGAACCTAGGCCTGCTCCAATAATCATCGAGGTAGGCTTAAGCATTTCGGGCATTCCTGGACCTCCTTTTGGTCCAACATTTCGGATCACTACCACATCACCGGCTTTCACCTGATGATCTCGAATTGAGTCATTTGCTTCCTGCTCGGAATCAAAAACAACGGCAGGTCCAGTAAAGGCTTTTCCTTCCTTTCCGGTAATTTTTGCTACCGCACCATCAGGAGCGAGGTTGCCCGAGAGGATACAAAGATGTCCTTCTGGCTTGATCGGAGTCTCTACCGGATGGATTACATTGACCATCGAAGGCACGATAGCATCAATGTTATCCAGATTTTCCGCGAGAGTCTTACCAGTCACGGTCAAACAATCCCCGTGTAAAAACCCTTTTTCCATGAAATATTTCATGAATGCCGGAAGTCCACCCTGCTCATGCAGATCTTCCATTAAAAATTTTCCGGAAGGCTTAAAATCAGCAATCATCGGTGTTTTAGCATTGAGTGCTTTGAAATCCTCTAGGGTAAAATCTATCCTTGCAGTCTGGGCAATAGCCAATAAGTGCAGCACTGCATTTGTGCTTCCACCTAATGCGATCACTACTCTCACTGCATTTTCTATGCTTTTCCGAGTGACTATATCACTTGGTTTGATATCTCGTTCCAGAAGAATTCGCATATATTCATTCACTTGGCGACATTCCGCGAGTTTCTCAGGAGAATTTGCCGGGTAAGATGCCGAATAAGGAAGTGACATTCCCATTGCTTCAATGGCTGAAGACATGGTATTTGCAGTATACATTCCTCCACATGCGCCTGCTCCAGGACAAGCATTTCTGATCACGCCTTCGTAATCCTCATCCGAGATATTTCCATTGATTCGCTTACCGAAAGCTTCAAAAGCGGAGACAATATTCAATTTCTCGCCCTTATAATTTCCGGAGGCAATTGTACCTCCATAGACTAATATGGAAGGACGATCAATTCGAAGCATGCCCATGATTGCACCTGGCATGTTTTTATCACAGCCAGCAAGTGCGATGCAGGCATCGAATGAATGTCCCAAAATAAAGGACTCAATAGAATCTGCGATGATGTCTCTAGAGACAAGTGAGTAGCGCATCCCCAAAGTCCCCATGGAAATTCCGTCGGATATGCCAATGGTATTAAAAACCAATCCGGTCAAATCGTGATCCTGTGAGGAACCTTTGATTAAACTAGCAAACTCGTTTAGATGCATATTGCAGGGATTACTTTCATAGCCGCAACTGGCTATCCCAACAAAAGGCTGCTTCATCTTTTTATCGCTCAATCCAGTGGCATAAAGCATTGCTTTTCCTGCCGGATGCTCTTCATTATCGCTGATTTCCCAACTGTACTTTTTCAGGTTCATAGTTTTGGGTAAAAAAAAATGCCTCAGGTTAATGAGGCACTTCAGATTTTTTATTTGATTATGATAAATAGTCTAGTGCCTTACATTAAAGTCCAATGAGAATAATAAAGCTGAGCAAGAAGACCACTCGGTACATATAATTGAATAGGTTTGAAAGATTTCAAAATCGAATCACTGATCAAATTTAATCCTGTTTCAGCAGACTTACAATATTTAATTTTACATTTTAGCATAAACAACACTAAAATATGGAGGTAAAAATATTTTTTTCCAAATTTTGAATTGTTTTTTTAACATAATACCCCCTAAATTCAGTTGATGATTCGTTTAAAAAATCAATTCTCAAAATTTTGTACTGATTTTAGATTATTCAAATATTCTGAAAAAAAAATTCCTTTTCTTTAATAGAAGAATGATTGGCCATGATTTCCGGCAAGAATAATTGATTTTTATGAGAATTATTGAAATAGCATTCTCACTAATAAAAAAGCTAAATAAACCTTTATTTTTGTCCCAAACACTTCCTAATCGATGATTTGCTTCCCAAACGCCAAAATCAACCTCGGCCTCCATATTACTTCAAAACGAAAAGACGGGTACCATGAAATTGAAAGCTGTATGGTTCCCATTCCGCTTTGTGATGCCTTAGAAATGATCACCGATTCCAAAAAAACCACTTTTGAATCCACTGGCCTTTCAATACCAGGAGAATCAAAAGACAATCTGATTTCAAAAGCATTCTCCTTACTAAAAAAAGATTTTCCTAGTCTTCCTCATTTACAGATTCATTTACATAAAGCCATTCCGATGGGAGCAGGATTGGGTGGTGGATCAGCGGATGGCGCTTTTGCCTTATCGCTAATGAATAATCTCTTTGATTTGATTCTGGATGATTTCTTTTTGGAAGAATATGCTGCACAACTGGGAAGTGACTGTGCCTTCTTTATTGAAAATACTCCGAAAATCGCAACTGGCAGAGGCGAGGTTTTAGAACCAATCGAGTTGGGCCTCAAAGGAACTCACTTGGTTTTGATTAATCCTGGAATTCACATCGGCACCAAAGAAGCATATGCGGGAGTCAGGCCTTCGCCCCCAAAAGTCAAACTCAAAGAAGTGCTTGCAGACCGGAGCCGCTGGCAGGCCGAACTGATCAATGACTTCGAGGCGAGTATTTTTCCCAATCATCCGGAAATCGAAGCGATCAAAGAAAAGATGTATTCCTCCGGGGCTTTTTATTCAGCAATGTCGGGGTCAGGTTCTTCTGTTTTTGGTTTGTTTGAGGAAAAGCCTGATTCAATTAAACTGCGGGGAAATTATTTTTATTTTGAGAGTATGCTAGATTGATAAATGTGATTTATATTTACGTTTCATAAATACGAAATATAATGTCAACATTCACAAGTACACTGCCGGATGATCTGCTTGATAGGCTTTCAGAATATGCAAGAAAACTGAAGCTTCCAAAAAACAAGCTGATTGAAGCAGCACTTTCGCTCTATCTTGATCATCTCAAGCGTGCCGAATATGTCAAATCTTATCGTCAAGCAGATAACGATTCTGACATGATTGCACTCGCCGAAGAAGGAATGGAAGACTACCTTACCCAGCTTGAGAATGAAGCAAGGTGAGATTTGGTATGTCGACCTTAACCCAACTGAAGGATCTGAACAATCCGGAAGACGGCCAATAGTAATTCTGAGTGGTAATCTGATGAATAAGTTTTTGAAAGTGGTCATCATCGCTCCTTTAACTTCAAAAATCAAAAATTATCAAGGGAACCCGATTTTGGAACCGTCTCAAAAAAACGGTTTGAAATCTGTTTCGGAATTAATGATTTTCCACATTCGGTCTGTTTCAAAAACCCGCTTGATTGAAAAAATAGGGGAATTGAAAGAGGCAGAATTGAAGCAGGCTTTGGCAACCTTGACTGATATTACTACACTATAGAAATCTTAGCCCAAAGTCCTCACAGGCTTTCGCATTTTATTCCAATAGTTCAAAACAGGATAGGTAAGTACTGAAACCAGAATAATCGCTGTGCCGATATAAAACTGTGGTGTCATTTTTTCGCTTTCTCCAAAAATCAATACCGCAAGAACTATCCCATAAACTGGCTCCAGATTAATAGTTAAATTGATCGTAAACACCGACAGTCGCTTCATCAATTCTACGGACACCGAGAAGGCATAAACGGTACAGATTCCTCCCAGAATAAATAGCCAAAACCAATCGTAGCCTTCCCAATTCAATTTCAGCCCATCCTCAGCAATAAAATTGGAATAAACAGGCATAAACAAAAGGGAAAAAAGACAGGCTCCCGCCATCTCATAAAAAGTAATATGATAGGGGCTATGCCTATGGGCAAGGCGGCTATTCAAGACCGAAAAAACTGCAGCAAGAAATGCCGCTGCCAAAGCCATACTTATCCCAAGCCAATAACCAGTCTCGAAACTAAATATCACCAGAAGCCCAGATATCACCATTAATCCCAAGGCAACTTCATACCATTTGATCTTAGTACGGTTAAAGATGGGTTCAACAAATGCAGTCCAGAGTGAAGTGGTGGCCATACCTGCTAAGCAAACTGATGCAGTGGAAACTCTCGCCGACCAAAAAAACAAGATCCAATGCAATCCAATTACGAAGCCTACTCCAATTACTTTTTTCATTTCTGAAAATGGAATCAACAGGCTTTTTTTCTTAACTAGAAATAGTCCCGCCACGCCAACCGAAGCGATCAAAGTCCGATAAAAAACCAATTCAATCGCAGGCAAACTTATCAACAAACCCAAAATTGCAGTGAATCCCCAGATCAGTACGATGAAATGAAGCATCAAGTAATCTTTAAGTGCTGCGTTCATCTAACGAGGGACAGTTTTGTAAAGCAATAAGCCAGTGACGGCAAATACTATATTAGGTAGCCACACGGCAAGTATGGGGTATTCGGTCCCATTCTCAGCGAATGTCCTTGAGAGTAAAAATAAGATGATGTACACAAAAGCCAATAGGAATCCCATTGCGATCTGAAATCCTGAGCCGCCACGAGTTTTTCTCGCCGACATGATTACTCCTATAAAAGTCAAAATCATCGCCGCAAATGGCGACATAAATCGCACGTATCGCTCAATCTTATATAAACTGACATTGTCAGCACCCCGATCTTCCAAGATTCGAATCTGTTGACTGAGCTGAGGGAGCTTGAGCGTTTCGTGATGGTTTTCCGGAAGATCAAAATCCTCCGGCGTAATGGACAAAGCTGTATCTAGATTTTCTCCAAAGCTCCAAGATTCCCCTCGCTCATTTAATTCACGAAGTCTCCACATACGAAGGGTCCATACATTCTTTGCTGTATCCCATTCGATCCGATCAGAAGAAAGCTTGGCTATTAACTCGCCATCTCGAATCGTCTCTAGTGTAAAATTATAGCCGGTGTAGGCGGTCTTAATGAATCTACTCATATAGGCAAAAGAATCAGGTCCAACTTGGATGTGCGGATTAGGCTCACTAGATGCCGATCCTTTATCAAGGTAAGTCAAACGGAACTTAGTCACTCCAGCGGTCGCAACCGGCAAAACCCAGCCATTCATCAGGAAGCTAACTCCACCAATCATTGCGGCAGCAAAAATAAAAGGACGAAGCATTCTGGGGAAACTAACCCCACTACTCAGAATTGCAATGATCTCAGTTCTCCCGGCCATTTTGGAAGTGATAAAAATAACCGAGATGAATACCGTAATAGGGGTCAATAGGTTATTCAAATACAGGCCGTAATTACCCATGTATTTAAATATCTCCCGGGAAGGGACATCGTTTCGAATGTAGGTATCGTTCTTTTCAGTAAAATCTAAAACCAATACAATAAGAATCAGCATGAGGACTACGAAAAAGTAGGTCTTCAAAAAATCTTTAATGATCAGTTTATCGAGAATCTTCATTTTATAATCTAGTACTGACTTTTTTCACCATGTGATCTTTCCAAACGCTAAAATCACCTGCAAGGATATGCTGGCGAGCTTGCCCAACTAACCATAAATAGAAACTTAAGTTATGAATACCGGCTATCGGTGCTGCTAGGATCTTTTTACTTATCGTAAGATGACGAAGATAGGCTTTAGAATAAAATGTGCTGGCATAACCCCTGATGGCAGGATCAATTACTGTAAAATCATCCTTCCACTTTTCGTTTCGAATATTAATAAATCCTTCTGAAGAAAAAAGCATTCCATTTCTGGCATTTCTTGTCGGCATCACACAGGCAAACTGATCAACAAACCCAAAGTCGCAGTAATTCCCCAGATCATCACGATGAAATGAAGCATCAAGTAATCTTTAAGTGATGCATTCATCTAGCGAGGGACAGTTTTGTAAAGCAATAAGCCAGTGACGGCAAACACTATATTAGGTAGCCACACTGCAAGTATGGGGTACTCGGCCCCATTCTCAGCAAATGTCCTTGAGAGTAAAAATAAGATGATGTACACAAAAGCCAATAGGAATCCCATTGCGATCTGAAATCCTGAGCCACCACGAGTTTTTCTCGCCGACATGATTACTCCTATAAAAGTCAAAATCATCGCCGCAAATGGCGACATAAATCGCACGTATCGCTCAATCTTATAGAAACTGACATTGTCAGCACCCCGATCTTCCA
>JBLGAM010000023.1:0-35100 GCA_047612305.1 Planctomycetota bacterium
GTATATTGAGTCTGGGAAAACATCCGACGGTGAGAAGTCAACGACGGAATATGATTGAAATAAATGTTTAACAGTTAGGTAAAACGGTCAACGTTTTTTAGGCATTAACACCTGCTATCTTCATACTATCATATTGCTACTCAACACTAATTTTTATCTTATATCTGACACTCCTACCTCCACCGCTCAGATCAAATACCCCAATCTCAGCAAGCTGCTGAAGATCTCGCGTCGCCGTTGCTTTAGAAGCCTTTGTGATTCCCATATATTTTTTGGCAGTCATTCCACCATCAAATCCTGACGGTCCTTCCGCTAGCATTCTTGCGATCACTTTCAGCTGGCGTTCATTGAACTCATCTTTCCAGCAATCAAAAAACCGTGTTTTCTTCAATGTAAACTCAATAAGCTTGAGTGAATCAGTCTGGGCGGTCAAAATCGTCTCTCCAAAATAGTTTAGCCAATCAGTGATATCGAGACTTTTTTGAGCTTTGAATAAGTGACTATAGTAGGTGCTTTTTTCTTTTTCGATCACACTTGATACACTGATCAAGGCAGGGTGGTCAAGCACCTGATGGATGACTTTTTCAACCAATGCACGACCAATTCGCCCATTTCCATCTTCAAAAGGGTGAATACTCTCAAAATATAAATGGGCTATTCCGGCACGCAATAATGGGTTTAGAATTGCCTTCGATTTCCCTGGAGCAGTTTGATTAAACCATACGATAAAAACCTCCATTTCATACGGAACGGCAGTTGAAGGAGGAGCTTCGAAGTGAACGCTCTCTTTTCCTATCACGCCTGACACTACTTGCATCGGAGCACTATCACTTCGCCATGCTCCACAATTCATATAGCGGTTTCCTTCCATGAGCATCTTATGCCATTCAAATAGTACTTCGGTTGTCAATTCATCAGCGAATGAAGCCCGGACATTCACAATCATTTTTGCCCGAAGATCTTTGACGAAAATAGGTTGAGCTTCATGAATCCCAAGATTCTTTTTGATTGAACTCATTACATCTTGTCGAGTGAGGAGTTCCCCTTCTATCACTGAGGTATTCATCGCCTCTCCTACAATTGTTTCAAGAAGTAGCTCTTCTTGATCAATTGAACTTATTCCTTCAAGCATGCCATTTCCCTGACCTGATTTAAATAAGAAATCAAGTTGTTTCCGGACTAAAATTCTATCCTCAAAATTAAATTCAGGCCAATTGGAAAATTGCCAGTTATAGATCATGAGCCGATTTATTCGGCTCATTCTATGCCATCCCTTCAATTTTTACCCGTAAATCTTAAGTTCAAAAGCTCATTATTATTGAAAAATAGCATCTTTATGGTGCACTTAAGTGTAGGATACAATTATTGAAGTTTTTAAAAAATAACATGAATCACCTCCAATCCTCCATCACCCTTCCTTGCGGCGCCGTTTTAAAAAATCGTTTAGCCAAAGCACCGATGACGGAGAGGATAAGCAATTCGGCATACGAGTCCACTCCTGAGCATGAACATCTCTACACACTTTGGTCTCAAACTGGTGCAGGATTGCTGATCACTGGAAATGTGATGATTGATAGAACCCACATGGAGTCAGCAGGGAATGTCTTCTTCGGTGATGAAGCGATGATCCCAAAATTGAAAAAATGGACAGACGCCGGAACAGTCAATGGCAATCACCTTTGGGTGCAGATTTCCCATTCCGGAAGACAGACCAATCGCTTTGTAAATCCTTATCCTAAAGCACCCTCGGCGGTAAAGCTGAATAAACTTTTCCTCTTTGGGAAACCAAAGGCAATGACGGAAGCCGATATTCAAGAGGTGATTTCCGGTTTTCAGCTTGCCGCAAAAATCGCCAAAGCTTCAGGGTTTACCGGAATACAAGTTCATGCAGCTCATGGCTATTTACTGAGCCAATTTCTCTCACCGAGAACTAATCATCGAACAGATCAATGGGGAGGTAGCTTGACAAATCGAAGTCGGCTTTTAATGCGAATCGTTCATGAATGTCGTGAGGAAGTTGGAGCTGCCTTTCCTATCTCGGTAAAGCTAAACTCCTCCGATTTTCAGAGAGGAGGATTTACCGAAGCTGATTCACTCCAAGTAGTCAAAATGTTGGCAAAAACAGGAATAGACTTATTGGAAATTTCAGGAGGCACATATGAGAAGGCTGCATTTTTCCTAGGAGATGAGGAGAAATTGAAAAAGGAAAGCACTAAAAAAAGGGAGGCCTATTTCTTAGATTTTGCGAAGCAAGTCAGACAAATCAGTCAAGTACCGCTCATGATTACGGGTGGATTTCGATCTTTTAATTTTTGCAATGAAGTTTTGGCCAATAGAGAATGTGATTTGATTGGGATGGGAAGGCCTTTTATCAGCAACATCGATTCCATTCCGCGGTTTTTAGCTGGGGAGGTTAAATATCTCGATAGTCCGCCGATCCGAACAGGTTTCAAAGCCTTTGAAGATGCGGCAGAAGCAGGTTTTTATGCTCGCCAGTTGATCAACTTAGCAAAGGGAAAAAGGTTACGTAAAAATCTTAATCCGATAGCCTGCTCCATGTTTATGGTAACTCATGAATTCAAAAAAGCTAGGCAAAAGAAAAACCGGTATGATTGCGCTCAACGGTTTTTTAAATAAATACTACGGTGTGATATATCTTCATCGGTCACCCGACATCACACATCGGCAATTAAAACTTCACCTTCGCTTCCAATTTTGCTCCAGCTCTTTCAAAAGCCAATGAAGTGGAATCCCCTTTTTGAAAAGCACTCAGCGCCCGCATGTAACTCATCATATCTACGATAGTCGAGTCTCCCATTTGTAGGACTACGTCTCCTTTCATCAATCCAGCAGCTTGGGCAGGCTTATCTTCAGAAACTCCATCAATTCGCATGCCTCTACCATCGAACAAATAATCAGGAACGACTCCAAGTGAAACTGTAAATCTAGGAGAATCTCCAGATGAATCCTTGGTCTTAGTAAAGGCTAATTTTGGCTCTGCATCCAACTCATCTACCAATCGATCGATGTATTTTACGACTAGCAAAAGACCCTCATAATTAATCAAGTCAGAATCATCCGAGGGACGGTGATAATCGCTGTGCTGTCCAGTAAAAAAGTGCAAAACAGGCAGATCTTGAAGGTAAAAAGAGGTATGATCAGAAGGGCCTATGCCGGATTCAGAAGTCACCAACTTCAAACTATCGGCATTGACCAAATCCAAAGCAGGCAACAAAGACGGGCTGGTTCCAACGCCATTAATTGCGAGCGTCTTCTCCTCATTCATTCTTCCCACCATGTCCATATTGATCATATAGTTCACGGTAGAAAGTTCAATGGTAGGATTCTTTACAAAATAATTAGAGCCCCAAAGCCCATTTTCCTCGCCTGAAAAAGCGATGAACAGGAAGTTGGAGGAGTGTTTTTCGTGCTTCAATATTTTCGCCAATGCGACCAAAGCTGCGGTCCCCGAAGCATTATCATCTGCTCCGTTGTGAATTGCGGAATCTCCACGGTGAAGCGAACTTTGACCTCCCATTCCTAAGTGGTCAAAATGAGCGCCTATTACGATCGTGTTTTCAGATTTATTGTCAATAAAACCGATGACATTTCTTCCGGTCACGCCTTCGCCGTCTGTTCCAATAACTGCTTCTTCATGCGGATTGGTTGGTTTAGAAACAGTAAAAGGCTGGAAATACCCTACTGTTCCTTTTGGCTCCAAACCAGACTTTTTGAACTCCTCGGCCAGATAATCCGCAGCTTTCTGCTCGCCTTCAGTACCAATTGCTCGTCCACCCAGGTCATCCGCCGCCAAAAATGTGACATCAGTTTTTAAGCCTTCAAGTAAATCTTGATCTGTCGGCGTAGTATCGCAACTCCATGAAAAGAAGGCAAATACTACTAAAATGAGGGTATACTTCGATTTTTGATTCATACTAAAATGGGTTTCAGCTCAAAGATAATAATTGGTATCTTCGTACTGCAAATTAAACACTCCTTAATCTAAAGAATGAGAGCACTGATTATTTTAGCCCTTTTTGCAACATTCGCTTGCAATCCCAAATCAGAAACAATTGAATCTCAAGGATCAACCGCTCACTCGGCATCCGATTCACTTCTTCTTCAACCCGAAGAGATGAAGTATCTGAAAAACATCAAGCAAATCACTTTTGGTGGAAATAATGCTGAAGCATATTGGTCATTTGATGATAGTATGTTGGTCTTTCAATCGGACTATGCAAGTTGGGGTAATGAATGCGATCAGATTTTCTATACCACTTGGGAAACTGATGATTTGAAAAATAATGCTCCAAAGCGCTTGAGTACAGGCCTAGGAAGAACCACTTGTTCGTACTTTTTATCGGATAATAAAACGATCGTTTATGCTTCCACACATTTGGGAGATGAGAATTGTCCTCCAGTCCCTGAGCCAAGAACTGACGGCAAATATGTGTGGCCGATCTATGATTCCTTTGATATTTTCACAGCGGATTTAGATGGAAATATCTTAAATCAGTTGACCAATGAGCCGGGCTATGATGCAGAAGCGACTGTTTCTCCAAAGGGAGATAAAATCGTATTCACCTCCTTAAGAACGGGGGATTTGGAGCTTTATACCATGAATATTGACGGCACGGATGTGAAGCAGATCACTTCAGATCTAGGATATGACGGAGGAGCTTTCTTTTCTCCAGATGGATCAAAGCTAATCTGGAGAGCATCCAGACCAACAAGTGAGGAAGATGTGAAGATTTACAAAGATTTATTGGCTAATGGATTAGTGATGCCAACCAGCATGGAATTATACGTCGCCAATGCTGACGGTTCAGATGTCAAAAAATTAACTGATTTAGGTAAAGCAAACTGGGCACCATTCTTCCATCCATCAGGTGAAAAAATCATTTTCGCTTCTAATCATCAAACGGAAAGGGGCTACCCTTTCAATCTATTCATGATCAATATTGATGGAACTGGTCTTGCTAAAATCACCAATGACGGTACGTTCGATGCATTCCCTGTCTTCTCCAACGATGGTAAGCACTTGGTTTTTTCTTCCAACCGGAATAATGGAGGAACCCGTGACACAAATCTATTTGTAGCAGAATGGATTGAGAATTAATCGACTGATCTTAATCAAGTTGAAAAAATGAATGAATCATTTACTATTTTATCTTTGAATCAAAATATTTACCTTACACCAACCTAATCATCAAAAACTATGAAAAAACTTAAATCAAGCTTTACACTTGCATTTGCAATCCTATTCATTTCAGCATTTAGCTTTACCTCTTGTGGTGGAAAAAAAGAAGCAAACAACGAAGAAGCTGAGACAGAACAAGCTGAAGGGGGAGAGCATCCAGCAGCAGCTGATAGCACCGAGCACCCAGCAGCAGCTGACAGCACAGAACACCCGGCTAAATAATACCTGATGTTCAAAAAATAAAAAGGCTGTTTTCACAGCCTTTTTTTATGCTTTAACCTTTCGCTGAAAAGAAAACTTGGAGCTGACTTTGACCTCCTTGCCTTCGATTTCCAAATAAGGATAAGCTAGAAAATTGATAGGTCCAGCTTGTGGTCCTGGAGTAAGTTTCAAATCTCTGCCCCGGCTCAATTCAATTCGGTTGGCTGGGTGCCTGCCAAAATAATACGTAGCTAAAGCTGCATATTTATTTCCCTCACTGATATCCACAGGCCACCATTTGCCATCCGCATAAAACTCAGCCCAGCAATGATAGCCATCAATCCCGCCCTCATTTCGATCCGATGGGATCGAAGCTCCAATCGCAAACCGTGCAGGAATTCCAACAGATCTCGCTAAGGAGATGAAAAAAGAATGAAACTCGGTACAATTGCCAGTTTTGGAGTCACAGGCATAATTGGAGTCTCCATTTCCGTAGTCCCCAAACTTCATGTAGCGCATATTGTCAATCACGTAGTCATAAAGGACCCGCGCTTGGATCAACTGCGATTCATTGATTTTGGCCCCGAGTTCTTCTTTAGCTATCTCCTCAAATCTTCCACCCGTGGGCATCAGTTTGGTTGAGGCGAGATAAAGTGACTTATCAGGCAACGGTGCATCATATGGCCCTTTTTCTTTCCGTTTCACCGCGTAGGTAAGCAAAATTTCTTCTCCCGAATTCTCAGGCCCTAATTCGATAAACAAAAGTGTATTCCCATAATTCCCATCCTTAATTCTTTTAGCACCTTTTGGGACTGAAGACTCCAAAAGGGCTACTTCTTGAAATGCATCTGATTCGGCGATGGGAATCCACATGCTGGCTTGACCTTCTAATTGTGGAATTTGTGCCGTATAGTAGAATTCAAACTCATCGCTTCCTTCCACGACTCCTAAAAGATTATTATTTGATTGCTCCATGGGTACTTTAAACCAAGTTTTATCTTCTTTATTTTGTTTCCAAGAATAGAACGGCTTCCCGTTCAATTTATGAACAGTAGTAGAAGTCACATCCATTCCACCCGGGTTTCCCTCCATAAAAAAATCCACATCATAGACATCTCCGCTTTCATCAACCAAATCCACACAGGCGAAATGGCTCTTGGGACCCAAGTTTGAAAGATATTCGGTGTGGACTCGGACCAGCTTCATTTTCATATCGTGATTTTCATCCTTCACCGGAAAGAAACCATCATTCTTTTGAGTTTGATCGGCAATAAAAGCTTTGATTCCTTCTTCGATTTGAGCGATACTTACCTTTGGGGGAGGTGATTCCTGATTGACTGCCAACTTTTCGGCTTGATTATTTTGACTGCAGGAAAAAAGTAAGCCGAAAGCTGCAAGAAAAAGGCTGAAATGAAATTGATTTAATTTTCTCATGCTTGAATTTACAGCTGTTTGCGATTATGTCCATATAATGAGAAAATTTTCCCTGAATAATTCAAGAATTTTAAATAGGTAAATCTTCACATAATGGCACTTAGCTCTTCCAAAACCTTCCATTACAAAAACACTTACTTTTTCAAATTTTGATTCTTAAAATGATTTTTGCTTTATTATGGGAAATGCAAACCATCCCATGAATCTTTACACAAGACTAGTTTTACCACTATTTATTACGCTCTTTTTGGGATTCACAAAAATCTACTTTGGAGAAGCGGCTAAATCATGGGAAGGCATTTTCTACTATTTACCACGTGTCAACACAGTCCTAATTATTTGCGGATTTACTTGGAGTCTTCTGGTCTTAACAAAGATTGGAAAAATTGCTTTGCTCAAGCAATACGACATCAATCAAGAGGATAATTTAAAAGCAAGAAAAGTCTACACCCAGATCAACGTACTCGAGAAGGTCGCAAAATTTATAATTGTTGTTCTCGGAATTGGCCTGATTCTAATCTCATTTGAGTCGATAAGGCAGATTGGAGTAGGGCTTTTTGCATCTGCAGGGGTAGCAGGAATTATTATTGGTTTTTCTGCACAAAAAGCAATCGGTACCCTAATCGCAGGAGTGCAAATTGCCATCACGCAGCCTTTTCGGTTAGAAGATGCGGTGGTTGTGGAGGGCGAATGGGGCTGGATTGAGGAGATTAATTTGAATTATGTAGTAGTTCGGCTTTGGGATCAGCGCCGCTTGATTTTGCCTTCGACTTACTTCTTAGAAAAGCCCTTTCAAAATTGGACTAGATCCTCATCAGACATTATTGGTTCTGTTTTTATCCATACGGATTACACGATTTCCTTTGATGCACTTCGCGTAGAACTTGACCGAATCTTGGAATTAACTGACCTTTGGGACAAAAAAGTTAAGGTGCTACAGGTGACCGATGCAAAAGAATTTACCGTGGAATCAAGAATTCTGGTGTCTGCCAAAAACTCCCCAACAGCTTGGGATCTTCGGGTGTATGTTCGAGAAAAGATGGTCGAATTTATTCAAAAAAATTATCCCGAAAGTTTACCAAAAACACGAATTAATCTTACTTCATCGGAAAAAAAATAAGGCCCTTTACTTTTGTTCCACGAAGTACATTAGAATTTCACCTTTATTTTTTGCGGCGATTTTTCCTCGACTTTCAAATTCAAAATCGTCTTTACAAACCATATAGGTAGAATGAGAAACATTGACTTTCCCTGCCAAAGAACCTGATTGAATTCGATCTGCTGTATTTACTGTATCCCCCCAGATGTCAAATGAGAATTTCTTCAGACCCACAACTCCCGCAACTACTGGCCCTGTATTAATCCCCACCCGGATTTTGAAATACTCTCTGATTGATTCTGGTTTTTCTTTTCCATAAGCCTCTATAAAATCTCTCATCTCTATCCCAGCCCGAATAACATCAGAGGCTAAACCGGTTTCCCCAGTAACCCCACAGGCACTCATGTATGCATCTCCAATAGTTTTTATTTTTTCTAACCCATATTTGGTGGTGATCATGTCAAAATTCCGAAAACAATGATCCAATTCTGCAACCAATTCCTCTGAAGATATTTGAGAGGAGAATTTGGTGAAATTCACAAAATCAGCAAACATCACGGTTGCATCAGTTTGGAGTTTTGCCTTCGCAAATCCATTCTTTTTCAGCTCATCAGCCGTTTCTTTTGGAAGGATATTCAACAGCAAATCCTCGGAGCGTTTTTTCTCCTTGAAAAGCTCCTGATTTTTTATTCGTAGATCCTTGGTTCGTTCTGCTACACGTTGTTCCAATTCTTGATTATAAGCTTCCAATTCCTGATTTGCTTTTTCAAGACTAGCATACAAACTGGCATTCGAAAGCCCGGCTTCCAAAAATCCAGAGATTGATACCAAGGTATCCAAGTCCCCTTCATCTAGGGGAGGATAGAAAGGCCAGGCTTCTTTTTCTCGCCCTGCGATCATCCAAGCTATAACTTTACTTCGCATCCGAATCGGAACAGCTATAAAAAAGGGGAGGATCAGTTCTTCCCGCAGTTTATCTATCAAAGGATTGGTTTGGGTGTTTTTATTGGCAAGAAATGGTCGGGAAATCGGGCTTTCATCAATCAAAAAATCCAACTGACGATTGTGGATTTGATCGATTTCTTCTCTTTCATATCCCATATGAAATTTCGGGCTAAAGCCTCTAGAATGACCACTTAGCTGCCAAAGAACAACCGTTTTGTCCATTTTGAGTGTGGTATTAATTAGCTCTAAGGTATTGGTGAAGAAGTCATCTTCATAAATCTGATGCCCGAATGCATCATGCAAAGCAGACAAAATCGTAAAGCCGTTTTCCTTTTGAATCAATTTCCGCTTCAATAATGAAATCTGAGAATCACTTCGGATATTTTGGCCAGCGACTTCATCGGAGAGTTGACGATAGTAGTCAACTTGCCGCTGTAGCTCTGCTAATAAAATATCTTTAGATTCTTCGCTCATAGGATGCTAAACAATTTCTTCACTGAAGAGGCAAAATAAACCTGTCCAGTCTAATACCTGTAATTCATTTTTTATTACTGCAAGTTCTCCCGCTTCATAAATCCCCAGCAAAGGGAATTCGCCATTGATGGCTTCCTGCACATGTCTCACATCTTCATCGGTTTGATTAGAATAAGCTGCGGCCCTCCCCGAACAATTGATGTACATCCCAAAGATAATCCTTCTATTTTCAGCCTTAATTTTATCTATCTGCTTCTTGGTTCGTCTGGAAACATATTCCATCTCGAAGCTTCGACGCATCAATTGAACCTCCGTGCCTTCTGCGATATCCATCTCAGCCATAAAAAGTCCTTTCGACTCAGGATCTACTCCAACGCACATTCGATTGATATAATTTCCAGGATTATAAGACTCCCATTTATCCCCCATATTCTTGCCTAATGTGACAAAAAACTTGAGCTCTTGTGGATTTTCTAATAAATCATCTCCCAAAATACTTCCTACCACATCCAGGGCAGGTTTGTGATCCAATTCTAGAATACTTGCGCCTTTTGCAGCGGTCACGGTATGATAGGCGCTGGCAGGCTGGCAACCATGCATGATCTCCGTATCTATCCGAATATTTCCATGAAGTATTAGCGCCATTGCTGCATTCTGGCTCATTTCAGTTCCACACCACTGACGTGTGGGTTTGAATTTCATGTCACCTAGCATTCGAGCGCCAATAACATTTGGCCAATGGCTCAGACTCTCGTTCATTCCTTCGATAAAAGGTGTGCCGTAATTCATTTTAAATCGTCCTTCCAAACGATTTACCGCATCAAAAAGGAGTAATACCTGAGGAACTGTATCGTATTTCTTTGACGCAATTTTGCCTCCGAGGTTTTTTCCCGTCTCATATTCATGAAATCCAATCCCCTCTTCGATCAGTAGATCAAATTTGATTTCAGATTTCCCCAATAAGCCAATTACAGTCTGATAGCCATCGTAGCCAACTTCATCATTAGTACAGGTGCCATTGGCAAATCCACCAAAATACTGCGCTTGCGGACCTAAACATGACTTCACTCCTTCAAAAAAGCCAAGTGGGTCATGTCTTGAGGTGCAAAACAAAAAACAAAGCTGAACATCCTCAGGAGAAAGTTCAGCTTTGCCCAGTGCTTCTTTTGAAGCCTGAACGCCGGCTTTTCGAGAGTCAGAAGACTCAGAGAATCCTACTCCAAATGAAGTGCCGGTTGTCATGGTTACTCTTCAATTACAACTTCTGTGGTAATTCGTAGTGGAAGCTCTATGGTATTTTTGATTGGAGATTTTTTGTCCAAGGTTTCTTTAGACTTAAGAAGGTGCGCTACACTAGCTCCATTTTTACCTTTCAAAGTCACCTTGTAGTGCATATCCAACGGCCCGTTTGGTTTAGACCGATCCATTCCCAATACGCCGTGAACATCAAAATTTACAAAGACCTCCACGTTTATTTTTTCCAGCTCTGTTCCGAACAACGCTGCGTTGGTCGCAATACCTGCAGTAAGACAGCCACAGAGTGCTGAAGCGAGGTATTCTACAGGATTGGGATGCTCATCTGATCCTCCCAATACGGCAGGCTCATCTACCATTAAGTGAAATTTGCTTGCTTCACCTCGAATATTGTTTCCATTTGAAAAAAGCTCAGAAACAGTTACTTCTGATTTTGTTCCACCTTTCCATTCAGATTTTGCTTTGAATTGGACCAGTGCTACTTTTGGATCTTTTTTGATGGCTCCAGTAAGCGCCTCGATATTATCAAGGTTCACTCCGTTTTTAATATTTGGCATGTTTGAAAAAAGCTTTAAGTGATAAAGAGAATGAATGAAATAAATCAAAAATAGGGACTAGTCCAAACTAACACTTATATTTAATCCACATACAATTAATAGATTAGCTTTTTACTCAATTTATTTTTTTCAAACATGTCTCAAAAAAATCTACAAAAAATCCAGCCTGATGCAGAATTGCATCAAATGCTCCAATCAATTTCCGGATCAAAAAAAGAAGAGTTTATCGAATTAATCTTTTCTCTACTCAAACAGGCAAGTACAACAGAGCATCTGCTGGCGATGCAATATCTTTTTACAAGCTTCAGTCTGAAGAAATACCCTGAGGAATTTGCTGATTATGTCCCTGATTCAACTGATCCTGCCCAGCAGAAAATCAATGAAATCCGAATGGCTCAGATCGAAAAAATTAGGAGATGGGAAGCTAATATCCTCATGGTATCCCGGGAGGAAATGACTCATTTGTGTTATGATATGAATTTATTAGCCATTCTAGGGAAAGACCCTTACATGTACCGGCCAAACTTTCCTGTACCTGCAACTGCTTTCCCACTGGGAAAGCCAGTTAATATAATGCCATTTAGTCCTGTTGCCTTAGAGATTTTTCGGTATTGGGAAAAGCCTGATCATCTTCCAGTCAGAGATCCACTTTTAGCCGAAGGAATGCCAGATGGGCTAAAGGATTTGTTTACTCTTCCTCATAAAGATCCCGATCAATTCAACCATCCTAAGACTCATGATGAAGCAATGGTCTTTTTGAAACAATTTTTTTCCAATAGCTTGAATCAAGATACTTTGGCGAAAATCCATGATCCTTTAACCAATGGCACTCATTTCGACAGTATTGAGCAACTCTACACCTTTATCAGGGCTTATTTGCTCATTGGGTTGAAATACAAAATCTTCGAAGGTCAAAATATGGAGCGGATCGTAGATGAGCATTATGGTTTTAATATCGTCCTAAACCCTCTAGTTATTGGCCAATTTGAAAATTATGTCGAAGAAGCAATCGAGCAGATTATCGAAGAGGGTGAAGGAGTATGGGGAATTCCGCCAGCTCTTGGAAGTCATTTCTGGGTTTTTCAAACACTGATTGACTCCATGAATCAGGAGGCCAAGGAGGCTAAAGAATCAGGATTACCATTTGAACCTGCGCTTCCGGTGGTTTGGAATCCTACCTGCGCCAAACAGCATGACCGACATCTGATCAATGCTATTCCCAACATGCCAGCCAATGCAACCTATCAAGTAACTAATCTGGTCGCAATAGAAGCAATGGAGCTTTTCAATGAGGCGTATACGACGATGATTAAAATGCTGAGCGGGTTTTTTGGTCATTATGAAATCGATCAAACTACAGGAATCCGACCTCCACAAGTCAATGCATATTTTCAAACTGCATTTTACCCATTTATGACCAATGTCATTCGGCCACTTGGCGAGATGATTTGTCGACTGCCTGCTGATGAAAATTTTGTACCGGATGGAGGCAAAGTTCCGGATCGATGTGCTGGACCCGATTTTCTATTTGACATCTCACAATTCGACTCTTGCGGAATCGATGTGGCAATAAAGCCTTATGATGATGTCAATAAATACCTTGCTGATTTCGAATCCATGAAACAAAAAGCTCTTAGTTTAAAAACCCAATGTGAGCAACGTGGCTATCACATGGCATTTTATAAGCAGGATGACGCACGCGATTTCGATGTTTCATTTGCATATTTAGCAGAAAATTTTGAGCGAATAGGAAAAAATTTCGCTGCTTATTGGAAAGCTGAAATGGTCGCTCCCATCTCCTCCAAGGGCTTTCAGAACTATTCAAACAACTTTAACTAAACTTTTTTATGACTACACTAAGCATTTCTTTTGACGGTTTTTTTCAATGTCGGTTAGCCACGGATCCCGATCCTTCCAATGAACAACGCGGTATTTCAGGATTCACCTATGCTGTAGCGGGAGAGACCTTACTTGACCCCTCCATTTGGTCTCAAGCAAAGGACATTAAAGCGGCTTATGGAATGAAAGATCCTGCATTCCAAGATCCCCTTCGATCAAATCCACAGTTCGATATCAAAAATATCCGAGAGGCATCTCCAGATTTTGAAAATTATAACAGCCGGGGGATTGGAATCTCAGTCAATAAAGTTGAAATAGATGGAGAAGTAGTGACCGATTTGGACCGCAAATTGAAAGGCTCGCTTTGCAGATTTGCAAATAGGCCCATTTCCAATGGCCCTTACAAGGGTCCTATCTTTGAAGGTAGAAATCAAATCACCTCTGACGGAGATCCAGATCGATTTACAGTCAATCCTTTCTTATTTACGATTTCCACACCTGATGATTCCGAAACCATTCTGAGTCGATTTGACCCCATGGATTTCGAGTTCCCAGATCGCATGCTTTACCAAGTCTTTCCTAATAATAAAGTGGACCGGAGATTACCTTACCAGCGATTTGCACTTTCCAATGAGGGATTGGCCCAAATAGGCCTGACCCCAGATGATTTGAACACCTTTTTTGACAATCGAATGAATTGGCTCAAAGGAAAAATTGTAGAAGCTGAAGCTACAAATAAACTAGCCCTAGCAGAAGCCTTTCGATCTAGACTTTACGGGGTAAATTTTTTCACACAAGCGACCGGACCTACCGTACTTGCCAATCGACTCTTGAGCAGAATACCTCTTCGTCAACTTTATAGACACTCGATCAGGGGAAATACTAATATGGATCCTGTCCCATTAGTTGATGCTGGGTTTTTTGCGCCTTATCAAATTGATTCTGAAAAAGAATGGGAGATCCTTTACTACCTCGGCCAATACGATGGTGATCTCATGGCAGGGTGGTGTAGCGGAACGCTGGATATTCCTTTGAAATAAAACTTGATACAATTAAAATAGGGGATTCGGTTTAAAACTGGATCCTTGTAAACTTTATGTGGACTTGCCCTATTTGCAAGCGCGATCTAAAACGCAAAACCAATGGCACATGTGCATCAAAGCGGATTTAAACACCCTTTTTGAAGGTAAGTCTAAGGAATTGGAGTTCGTTTTTGATAAAATCTTAGCAGAGGTCTATGATTGGGGTGGGGTGATCGTCAGTAATACTAAGAACGCAATCATGTTTGTGCATTATCAGACTTTTTTGATCATAAGACCAACGAGCAAATTCTTGGATTTCAAATTTTATTCATCCGAACAAAAGACTTGTCCCCCTTTTTTTAAATCTACCCAAGTGTCTGAAAAATTCGAAAACCATTTCCGAATTTCTACTTTGGAGGATCTAAGCCCCACTTTGCAAAAATTTATCCGACAATCAAACGAATTGCTCTAGGTCGAGACTTTAATTGGAAGAAGCATTTTGGTATTTAAAGGATGGATTTTTTCAACATAGCTTCGCTGCGGATCTTATTAATTATACTTCTCAGCTCCTGCATTTTTTCTTCGACATTGGTACAAGACAATGGAGATCGGAAATCAAGCTTTAATTTTTCTGCCTTTTTGGATGGGTATTACAGCTATGATTTTAATAACCCACCCGAGAAAAAACGTCTCCCCTTTTTATTCAATCATACTCGTTCCAATCAATTTACAATTAATCTCGCCTTGGTCACCGGGAGTTTTGAAATAGGTCGCTTCCGAAGCAATCTGGGCATCCAACAAGGAACATATGCTCAAGACAATTACAGTGAAGAGCCAAAAGTACTTCGCTGGCTCAATCAGGCCAATATTGGTTTTGCATTTAATAAAAGTAAAACTTTATGGTTAGATGCAGGATTAATGCCTTCTCATATTGGATTTGAAAATACGGTTTCTACTAAAAATCCCACACTTTCCAGATCCTTGATTGCAGAAAATAGTCCGTATTTTCTGACCGGGGGAAAACTAGAGTGGCAGGCAAATCCGCGATTATATTTTTCAATTTGGGCAACGAATGGCTGGCAAGTAATTCGGAGGATTGAAGGAAATTCTCAACCCTCATTTGGCACTCAGGTGAACTTTAAATCTTCTGAAGAGCTGACATTAAACTGGAGCACATTTATTGGAAATAATTACAATGACACAAATCGCAGAATGCGCTATTTCAGCAATCACTATGCGATTTGGAATCCTACCAGGAATTGGGAAATAACTGCTGGCGTAGATTTAGGATGGGAGCAAAAAATGAAAAATTCTACTACTTTGAATTTCTGGGCCGGTGGGGCCATCATTGTATTCTTTGAAATCAATCCAAATTGGAAAAGCTCCTTTAGAGGAGAATTTTACAGCGATCCTCAAGGAGTCATCGCTCTCAATCAAAATATCAAAGGTCTAAAAACAAGTGGCTTGAGTGTGAATTTTGACCAAAATATGGAGAAGAATTTAATTTTCAGAATAGAGTCTAGATATCTAACCAGCCCAAATGAGCAATTTTTGAAAGAGTCCAAATCAAGTTCTTTTAATTTATTTGTGCTTGCATCCTAGGCAATAAGCTTGGATTAAAAGTTGAATTTATTAGTTTCAAGTAAACAAAACCAATGAGCTGCGAATCTTTAATGTATTGGCATTTACTCACTGTGGTACCCTGTATTTTTTTAGGTGGATATCTTCTTGCTGCACGGAAGGGCGGGCCTATCCATCGAAAACTGGGAGGAATATATATGATCCTTATGATCCTTACCGCATTAATTGCCTTACTAATTCCAGCTGGCGTAGGGCCTCAATTTTTAAATCATTTTGGCTACCTCCATTTGCTGAGCATCATCGTGCTCTGGACGGTTCCCACAGCTTTTTTAGCAGTAAAAAAGGGCAATATTAAAGCACATCAGCGCAAAATGGCGATTCTCTATGTAAGCGGAATTATCATCGCGGGAGGCTTTACCCTTACCCCCGGAAGGTATTTATATGAGTTGTTTTTTGGGTAATTAGAAAATATCCAGCACTTCCATTCAAATGGATTTTGAAATTTATTGTACAATCGATTGTACTCTTTATGTAGAAATTTCTAAAAGGTATATTTCTTTCAAATTATATTTAAATCTATATCCTATAACTAAATCCTAAAGAAAAGTTTTTGTTAAAAAAATTTTATAGTCAATTTTTTATTTATAAAATGCAATCGATTGCACAATTGTAATCAAAATTTCAATAACCCAAAACTCAAATTACACATGGTAAAACCACTACAAAAAAGGAGACTCGCCGTACGTTTGGCATTACTCTTTTTACTGGGCTGCACCCCAATTTTTCTAAAGGCGCAGACCAGACAGGTAAGCGGCAGAGTGACCTCCGATGCGGGCGAAACTATGCCAGGTGTATCGATCGTAGTAAAAGGAACTACAACCGGTACCACTACGGATATTGATGGAAAATACTCCATTAATGCCGACCAAGGAACAAGCCTTGTCTTCTCATTCATTGGGATGATTTCTAGGGAAATGTCTGTTAGCAATTCAAGCACGCTGAATGTCGAGCTAGCAACTGACATTTCTCAATTGGAAGAAGTAATCGTAGTCGGCTACGGTACGCAGCGAAAAAGCGACCTGACGGGATCTGTATCGTCTGTAAAAGCCTCTGAACTTACAGCATTTCCCGTAGCCAACGCCGTTCAAGCATTACAGGGCCGAGCCGCTGGAGTAAGCGTATAGGCAAATAACGGTGACCCGGGAGGAGCCTTGAAGGTAAGAATCCGAGGAGGAAACTCAATCAATGCCAGCAGTGACCCGCTTTTTGTAGTAGATGGTTTCATAGGAGGCACAATACCAGCACCTGAAGATATTCAGTCTATGGAGGTGCTCAAAGATGCTTCTGCAACTGCAATCTATGGCTCAAGAGGGGCCAATGGCGTCATCATGGTCACCACAAAAAAAGGAAAAGCTGGGAAAACCAAAATTGATTTTAATACTTCTTTTGCAAGTCAAGAACCTGTAAGACGGATGGACATGCTAAACGCCTCACAGTTTGTCGATTATACCCAAGAGGTACTTCCAAATTATATTTCAGGGGGCGCAGATACGAATTGGCAAGATGAAATCTTCCGTACAGGAGGAATTCAAAACTACCAATTGGCAGTATCAGGTGGTACAGAAAAGATGAATTATTACGTTTCTGGAGCTTATTTTGACCAGAAGGGCGTAATCATCAACTCTGGATTTGAGCGATATTCCCTCACCAGTAATTTGAATTTCAATGCCTCTGACAAAATTACCGTAGGCCTAAATCTATTCGCCCGAAGAGAGGGAAGGGACGGCGTAGTGACTCAGGAAGGTTCTGGAGGAGCAAACAGTGCAGGTGTGGTAGGTTCCTCCCTTCGCTTTATGCCGGATCTTCCGGTAACTAATCCAGATGGCTCGTTTACGATAGCTAAAATCGGAGATCCAATCGATAATCCTTTTGCGGTCGCTTCTCAACGAGAAGATGAAAATGTGGCTGATTTACTTCAAGCAAATATTTTCGTGAATTTTGATATCACTAAAAATTTGACATTCAAAACCACTTTAGGTGCAAAAACAGATAATGGAAGACGAGGAATATTCATCCCAACTACGCTGAATCAAGGTCTAAATACAGGCGGTGAAGCAAGTATCAGCTCCTACAAGAACACCGATATCATCAATGAGAATTACTTAACTTTTTCCAAAATATTTAGCGAAAAACACAATTTTTCGATCCTGGGAGGTTATTCCATCCAAAAGTCACAGAATACCAACTGGCTCGTAAGAAGTCAGTCTTTTATCACCAATTCGGTTTCGTATTGGAATCTGGAAGGAGGATCTGTACCCCAAATTCCGAACTCAGGATTCTCCGAAGTGCAAATTGCTTCCCTTTATTCCCGAATCAATTACTCGTTCAACAGCAAGTATTTATTCACTTTCAATGCGAGATACGATGGCTCGTCTAACTTCAGTAAGAACAATAAATGGGCATTCTTCCCTTCAGGTGCTTTTGCTTGGAATATGAAGGACGAGAAGTTCTTACAAGAATCCAGCTTATTCTCAGATTTCAAATGGAGAGCGAGTTATGGCCTCACTGGTAATCAGGCCATTTCGCCTTACCAGACGCTTGCACGTTTTTCAAATGTATTCACAGTAATCAACGGATCCCCAGTGAATGCAGTCCGCCCTACTACCGTAGCCAATGACGATCTTACCTGGGAGACTACTAGACAATTTGACTTTGGTGTGGATATCGGATTCTTTGAAAACCGGATCAATTTGACCGTGGATTACTACAGAAGTGTAACCTCTGACTTACTATTCTCAGTACCACTTCCATCCTACTCAGGATTTGGTAGCCAGCTCCAAAACATAGGTAAAATAGAAAACAAAGGATTCGAACTGGACCTTACCACAATCAACACAACAGGAGAATTCGACTGGAGAACAAGCTTTAACATCTCTACTAACAGAAACAAGGTGCTAGAACTTCCTGATGGAAATGACATCCTTTATGGCTCTGGACCAGGCCATTTGATTGGATTGGGCCAAACTCAAATCCTTCGAGTAGGTGAGCCGGTAGGAAGCTTCTTTGGATGGATTTATGATGGAGTCTATCAAAATGGAGACACTTTCCTTCCCGGTGGCGGGTTTGAGCAAGTCGCTGGAGGCGAAAAATTTCGTGATATCGACGGAGAAAAAGATGCTGACGGAAGACTTACGGGCAACCCTGATGGCAGACTTAATGCAGACGACCGAATAATCATCGGAAACGGGCAAGCAAAATTTATCTGGGGATTGAATAACGACTTCAGCTACAAAGGTTTTGACTTGAACATCTTCTTCCAAGGATCCCAAGGAAACAAAATTTTGAGTTACACCCTATTGGAGCTAGAGACCCTTTCGGGATCGATCAATTCTACCACTGAAGCCTTGAATCGCTGGACTCCGACCAATACAGATACCAATGTACCTTCTCGTACGCTCAACAGAACTCAGCGTGTAAGTAGCAGATGGGTATTCGATGGCAGTTATGTAAGATTGAAAAACATCGCTTTGGGTTACAATTTTCCGAGAGCGGTGGCAGAGAAGATTTCCGTCAGCAAACTGAGGGTATACGTGAGTGCTCAGAATATTCTTACATTCTCTGATTACAGAGGATTTGATCCGGAAGTCAATTATTCATCCAGTGGAGCTACAAACTCAAATAGAAACCTCGGCTTAGATTATGCGAGTTATCCAAATGCAAAATCGTTCACTGTAGGCATGAACATAAGCTTCTAAACCCAAAAAAACGGAAATCATGAAAAATTCAAAAAATACAATTCTGGGTCTGGGGCTAGCCTTATTTTCGTTTGGCTGTGCGGATTTGGAAGAAAAACCAGTTGGCGTATTCGCCCCTGAAACATTCTTCAATACTCCGAAGGATGTAGAAACAGCTGTACTTGGTAGCTATGGCGTACTTGCTTCCGAACCTCTTTTTGGAAGACAGTTCAATTCAGCGTTGATGCTTCGAAGTGATATGGTGGATATCGGCAACCGAGCAACTTCTGCAGAAAGAATCCAAGTAAACGATTTCAATATGGATTCAAATAACGGGATGGTGAGTAGATTTTGGCCGGTTTGGTTCCAAGTGATCAATGCTGCAAATGCAGCAGAAAGCGGTGGAGAAAGCCTTGGCCTAAAAGATGAAGAGATCAACCCCTTAATCGCTGAAGCAAAATTTGTCAGAGCATTCAGCTACTTCCACTTGGTACGAGTATTTGGAGATCTTCCATACATCAATTTTGCAGTAAGCGATCCGACTGCTTTGAAAAAAATCTCCAAGTCATCAGAAGCGGAAATCTATGCCGGAATCATAGCTGATCTGGAATTTGCGAAGCAATGGCTTCCAAGCAAGCAGAAAAATGACGTACGGAGCAGACCAACTGCTGGAACAGCGGCCTCTTATTTAGCTTCAGTATATTTGACCCAAGGCAATTATCAAAAAGCCTACGAGGAGGCGAAATTTGTAATCGACAACAAAGATCTATTTGGATACAGACTGGAAGCGGATTTTAGAAGCCTATGGATAGCATCAAATGCTGACAACGTGAAAGAGACCATTTTTGCGCTCGACTTTTTGGGTCAGATCAATGTTGGATCTCAAAATGATGACTTGATTCCAAATATGACTGGTGTTATCAACTTTCAACCAGGGACTTTTGGTGTCAGTGTACCTTCACTAAAAGTTTACCAAACTTGGGATAATAAAGATTATCGGAAAGAAGTGAGTTTGGTCGACACCATTGTTTTCAATGGCGTAGTTAGAACCTACCCACAATTCACTACTCCTAGACCTCACATCTATAAGTGGACCCAATCTCCTGGTAATTCCAACACCGGAGGAAGATATTCCGACCATAATTACATCGATATGCGCTATGCTGAGGTGCTATTGATCGCTGCTGAAGCTTCAGCAGAACTCGGCAAACCTGCCACAGAAACAGCTGGGTATTTAAATCAAGTTCGAGAGCGTGCTAGAAATTGCGGCGGAAGAATGACTGCTTTCCCTGAAGATGTTTCAACTGGCTTGACCAAGTCTCAGTTAATTGACGTGGCTATGGATGATCGTCGACTGGAACTTGCTTTCGAATGGAAGAGATGGTATGATATCAAGCGCAGAAAACTTGGAGAAATCGTTTTCCAAGGACCTAACAGTTTTGAACTTAGGTCGAATTTTGACCCTTCCAGAGATTATTTGTTCCCATTGCCAAATTCAGAATTGATAATAAATCCGAATTTGGCACCAAATAATCCAGGATATTAATCCTTATTATATTTCAGGGTCAGTTTTTACTTTGGTAAGAATTGACCCTGACTACCCAAAATACCATGCCGAAAAAAACGTTGATTCCTTTGCTTTTTATTGCCTTAACTCTTGACTCTTGTACTCCGGCAAGTGGACAGAAAGCGCAAAAACCTGATGTCGAAAAGAGTATGGAAATCGCCCAGGCTCATTTGGAAAATAGCCTGAAAGCACTTAGCGATAAAACGCTCTATCCACGATCTACAAATACCGACGGCTCTGTAAATCTAGTTCCAGCAAGGGACTGGACGAGTGGATTCTACCCAGGAAGCCTTTGGTTTATGTATGATTATACCGGTGAAAAAGTCTGGGCTGATTCTGCAGCGTCGAGGACAGCTGGATTAGTATCAGTTCAATTCAATACCCATACCCATGACTTAGGTTTTGTGTTGTATAGCTCTTATGGAAATGGACTTAGACTCACCGAAAACGAAACCTATGCTCCTATTCTACTCCAAGGTGCTACCACATTGATCAAGCGCTTCAATCCAGAGATTGGAAGTATTAGATCTTGGGACTTCAAGCCTTGGGAATTTCCTGTGATCATAGACAATTTAATGAATATGGAATTGCTCTTCTGGGCCACAAAGTACAGCGGAGATTCTACCTTCTATGACATTGCTGTAAAACATGCAGATACTACTTTGAAAAACCACTTCCGGGCTGATAACAGCAGCTTCCATGTAGTGGACTACGATACCATCACCCATGAGGTATCTGCCAAAAAAACTCATCAGGGAAAATCTGACGATTCGGCATGGGCTCGCGGCCAAGCTTGGGGATTGTACGGCTACACCTTAATGTATCGAGAAACAAAAGACAAAAAATATCTAGCTCAGGCCGAAAAAATAGCGGAATTTATTCTTAATCACCCTAACCTACCAGAGGACATGGTTCCTTACTGGGACTTTGATGCACCAAATGAAGTACGCGATGCCTCAGCAGCCGCAGTTGTAGCTTCAGGCCTTCTGGAACTGAGCACTTATTCTGATCAAAGCACCCGATATTTCGATGCTGCTGAGAAGATACTTGCCAGTCTAAGTAGTCCAGCATACCTAGCCGAGCCGGGCACCAATAATAATTTCATCCTGATGCACAGCACCGGCCATATGCCAAAAGGAACGGAGATTGATGGCCCGATTGCTTATGCAGATTATTATTACTTGGAAGCTTTGCTCCGCTACCAAAAGCATACCGCTAAAAAATAGCCCTCCAATTTTCACCTTCCCAGAAAATGATCAATCTACTTTATCTAGCTACTGTTTCACTTCTTATTTCCTCTCCGAGGAAAGCTGAAATCACGATCGAAAACTCTTTGGATCAAGATAGGGCAGAGGTAATCAGTATTCCGGTATACCAGCTGGAGGAAATGTTAGGGCCTGATTTTCCAAAATCAGAATTGACGCTAATAGAAATTGCCACGGGTAATCCCAGTGAAATTCAATGGGTGGATGAAGATCTAGACGGATACTTCGATGTCCTTTTGTTTTGGGTTGAGATCATATCTAATGAAAGCAAAAGCTACCAAGTCATCTTATCAAAAGATTCCAACCCAGCTCCTAAAGATTCTCGAACCACCTATGGTAGATTCATCCCCGAGCGGATCGATGATTTTGCCTGGGAAAATGACAAAGTTGCCTTTCGAACCTATGGGCCTGAAGCACAGCGGCTGACGGATGGAGGATTCAAAGTAGGAACCTTGACAAGCGGTATTGATTGCTGGTTGAAACGTGTAGACTATCCAATCATCAATATATGGTACCAGAAGCACATGGATGGAGGGAGCTATCACAAAGACGATGGCGAAGGATATGATCCTTACCATGTAGGAGGCAGTCGCGGCATAGGCGGAATTGGCGTACAAGTGGGTGAGGAACTTCATGTTTCCAAAAATTTCAACTCACATCGAATCATAGCCACTGGAAAGCTCAGGACTGTTTTTGAATTGACGTACGCACCTTGGAATGCTGACGGCATCACAATCCTAGAAACGAAACGAATATCCCTAGATAGAGGAAGTCAGCTTTTCAAGATGGAGTTACTTCTTAATTCAGATTCCCCATTACCAAATCTGACTACGGCGATCACTCTTCATGAAGGGAATGGAAAAACAAACCTTGACAGCAAGGCAGGTTGGTTCCGCTATTGGGAGCAAATGGATGATTCCAATTTGGGTACAGCCATCGTGGTCAATCCCAGCCTGATCTTGTCTCATCAAGAAAAAAGAAGCCCCATTAAGGACCAGAGTCATTTGCTAATCAGCTTAGATCCGAAACAAAATCTCTCGTATTTCGCAGGTTTTGCCTGGGAAAAATCTGGAGAAATCACCAGCCCAGAAGAATGGGACAAGTACCTCATTGCATTTTCCAGAGCTTTGGCAAAACCCATGAAAATCACTTATCGATAAGAAAATCTTTAAAAATTAGTGCTCAATTTTCATAATTGCATTTATTTAAAAACTTAACACCTAACCCATGAATGACATAAATTATACCATCCGATTTGCTGTTCACCCTAGAGAATTCAAGCAAATGGATACCACTCAACTACGAGAGGATTTTTTAATGGATAACCTATTTCAGCAAGGTCAAATCAATATGGTCTATACCCATTATGATAGACTAATTGTGGGAGGGGCTGCTCCGACGGAAAAGCCGCTAACGCTTGCTACAATTGACCCGCTGAAAGCCGAATATTTCTTAGAGCGAAGAGAACTTGGTATCATCAACATCGGTGAGACAGGAGAGATCATCGCGAATGGGATTAGCTATAGTTTAGAAAATAAGGAGGCTCTGTATCTAGGCCGAGGTACCAAAGAAGTAATTTTCTATCCTGGAATAGGCGGTAAAACCCCACTTTTTTACTTCAATTCTGCTCCCGCACATGCAGCTTTCCCTTCAAAAAAAATCTCTCATTCAGATGCTGAAATAGTAGAAACCGGAACAATGGAGCAAGCAAATCATCGAACGATCCGCAAACTCATAGTCAATAGCGTGGTAAGAACTTGCCAACTTCAGATGGGACTCACCGAATTGAAACCCGGAAGCGTCTGGAACACCATGCCAGCTCATACACATGATAGACGAATGGAGGCTTATTTATATTTTGATTTGGCTCCAGATCAGATGGTCTGTCATTTCATCGGCGAGCCACAGGAGACTCGACACATTTGGATGAAAAGTCATCAGGCTGTTTTATCCCCTCCCTGGTCCGTTCATAGCGGTGCGGGTACTAGCAATTATTCTTTCATTTGGGGAATGGCGGGAGAAAATCTGGATTACGGAGACATGGACGTGATCAAAGTAACTGACTTGAAATAAACGATGAAAAACTTATTTGATTTAAGTGGAAAACGAGCACTGATTACTGGTGGAACTCATGGCCTGGGAATGGCGATGGCAAAAGGACTAGGAAATGCAGGTACAGAATTGCTAATCAATGGTCATTCGCCTGCAAAGCTAGAAGTGGCCCTCGAAGAATATCGAAGTGTAGGCTTAAATGCTAAAGGATTTCTATTTGATGTGACCAAAGAAGATCAGGTCAAAGCGGCAATTGCCGAAATAGAGAAAGATGGACCAATAGATATTCTGATCAACAATGCCGGAATCATAAAGCGGATTCCCATGGAAGACATGGAAGTGGCGGATTTTCGGGAAGTAATCGACGTGGATCTTGTCGGACCTTTCATCGTGTCAAAGCACGTAGGAAAAAAAATGATCGAGCGCAAATCCGGTAAAATTATCAACATCTGCTCGATGATGAGTGAGTTAGGGAGGAACACGGTATCTGCCTATGCTGCAGCAAAAGGCGGGTTGAAAATGCTCACGCGAAATATGGCAACAGAATGGGCCAAACATAATATTCAGGTAAACGGTATTGGCCCTGGCTATTTTGCCACGGAACAAACTAAGCCGATCAGAATTGACGGTCATCCCTTTAATGAGTTTATCCTGAACCGGACCCCTTCTGGACGCTGGGGAGATCCAAAAGACCTCATGGGGGTGGCTATTTTTCTGTCCTCTCCTGCAAGCGATTTCATCAATGGACAAATAATATATGTAGATGGTGGTATATTAGCTACTATTGGCAAACCCTCCAATGAATAGCCCAAAACCTTGCTCTAGCTTGCTTAAGGATGAAAAAGAAAACCACCATTCATGACATTGCCGAGAACCTTAATGTGACCGCATCTACAGTTTCTCGAGCCCTGAATAACAATCCTAGAATCAGTTTAAAAACCCGAAAACTCGTCCAGCAAGCTGCCATAAAACTAAATTATCAACCCAATAATATTGCGGCAGCTTTGCGCAGTGGCAAATCCAACATTATAGGAATCATAGTCCCGACAGCAGATCGAAGCTTTTTCTCCTCAGTAATTTATGGGATAGAGGAAATCGCTAACACTGCTGGATTCAACGTGATGATCTGCCAAAGTCATGATAATTACGAAAATGAAGTCGATAAAGTCCAAGCTTTGCTCAATGCTGGCGTGGATGGAGTAATCGTCTCTTATGCGAAAGAGACGAAGGATTTTAAGCATTTTAAGAAATTAATCAATAATGGGACCCCTTTAATTTTATTTGATCGATCTACCAATGAGCTAGAAGTGTCTCAGGTAGTCATTGATGATTATCTAGGGGCTTATATGGCTACGGAGCACCTGATTTCACAAGGCTATTTACGCATCGCGCACTTCACCAGCAATGCGAAAATCAGCATCTACAAAGATCGACTTCGTGGCTATCAGGAAGCATTGGTGGCACATAGAATTCCTCTGGACGAGGACTTGATCTTTGAGTCAAATCTACAGCTGGAAGATGGTAGAGCCAGTATGCTGGAGATCCTGAGCAAGGGGCTGAATGTAGATGGATTGGTGTCCGCTTCAGCCTTGGGTGCCATGGGCGCCATGCAAGTGTTGAAAGAGCACAAGATTAAAGTTCCAGATCAGTTTGGAATCGTTGGCTTCGCAAATGAAACCTTCATGTCATTTACCGATCCTTCACTTTCCACTGTGGAGCAACACAGTAAACGGATAGGAAATAGTGCTGCAGAGCTTTTCCTGCAAGAAATCGCCTCCAACCAGCCCAAATTCATCCCTCAAAAAATCGTATTGAAACCCGAATTGATTATTCGTGAATCCTCTGTGAGGACCGGTGAGTAACTAAAAAAAATCTAGCCCAAGAAATGTGAGAATTTGGAAAAGATGAATTTGGATTTTCAAGCTAAGTTGTCCGCCCATTTTTTGCACCTCACCTAGGACTGTCCCTTCAATGGCAGCTATCTACTTTTTTTCGCGGAGAGCGGCTTACTCATTTTGATTGCACTTTCACTGGGGCTTTTAATTTCAAAAAGTACAGATTCCCAACAAATGTCGATGCTGATTTCCCTGATGGGCATGTTGATTCCGACCATATTATTAACTGGGTTTATGTTTTCCATCGAAAATACACCTCTTCCACTTCGCTTATTTTCCAATATCATCCCTTCGAAATGGTACTATTTAATTGCCAAATCTATTATGATTAAAGGCCTGGGTTTCTCAGCAATTTGGAAAGAAACGCTCATTCTCCTTGGGATGACGGTGTTTCTGCTCACGGTTAGTTTAAAAAAATTTAAAATCCGACTCGCATAAGAACTCTAAGATTCCTTCTTCAGAAAGAGTTTAAGCAGATTTTTCGAAACAAGTCTCTGCTTCCGTTGATTTTTTTAATGCCAATTATCCAGCTTTTGGTAATGCCTTTAGCGGCGGATTATAAAATCAAAAACATCAATATTTCTATTGTCGATCATGACCGCTCATGCTTTTCCAGAGCATTGATTTCCAAGATTACAGCTTCAGGGTATTTTGTTTTAGTAGATTATGGAAATTCAGATGAGAATGCATTTAAACAAATCGAGACTAATGAGTCGGATCTGATTCTGGAGATTCCCGTGGGTTTTGAACGAAATTTGATCTGGGAAAATCGGAAAAACTCTGCATTGCGGTAAATGCCATCAATGGTACTAAAGCCAATTTAGGCGGGGCCTATCTAAACAAAATCATTGCAGAATACAATGCCGAAGTACGCCTTCAATGGACAGATCCCGAGCGGTTCAGTCCGATTCCAAGGATTAATGTGGCTTCTTCCAGTTGGTTTAACCCGTTAAGGTCCCAGGGATTTTGGTCTTTTTGGTCACCATGGTAGGGGCGTATATGGCCTCTTTGAATATTGTAAAAGAGAAAGAAATTGGCACGATTGAGCAGATTAATGTCTCCCCGATCAGCAAGGTGAATTTCATTATGGGAAAGTTGATTCCATTTTGGATTATCGGGGTATTTGTCTTCAGTGTGGGGCTTTTCTTCGTGGCAAGAGTAGTTTACGGAATTGTTCCTCTGGGTAGTATTGGGCTTATCTATGGGGTTTTGGCAATTTACCTGATAGCCCTTTTGGGAGTGGGCTTGTTGATTTCGACTTATAGTGATACGCAGCAGCAATCGATGTCTGTCGCATTTTTCGTGATGATGATTTTCTTACTGATGAGTGGGCTTTTTACTCCGATCGAGAGCATGCCGGAATGGGCGCAAGTAATCGCCTACCTCAATCCTGTCACCTATTTTATAGAAGTAATGCGAATGGTGGTGCTGAAAGGAAGTGAGTTCAAAGATATTATCCCCCATTTTCTGAAAATGATTGGTTTCGCGATTTTCTTCAATACTTGGGCAGTGTGGAATTATCGAAAGACATCCTAACCTCGGCATATTTGAAATGCATAGATTATGTATATATGAAATGATATAGACTACCTATTTTCTTTTTTACGCCCTCGAGAGAATCTTCACGCAAGACGATACGGAAGAAGGAAACCCTTTTAATCGTTTTGGCGGACCATTATTCTCCGCAATGGCGTCTTTTCGGCCAAAACTCACCTATAGCTTCTCAAGCTCCTCCAAATACTTTTCCGCTTGCTCCAAAATCTCAGCTTTATCCTTCAACTTGTCTAAGGTTCGGTAGGCCATTCCGATTCTTGGGTTTTTCTCCAGCTTATTTCGATTCCGATCGTAAAAATGCCAATAAAGTGAATTAAATGGACATGCTCCATCCCCTGTTTTTTTATTAGGATCATAGACGCAATGACTGCAATAGTTACCCTGTTTTTTAATGTAGTTGGCCGAGGAGACATAAGGTTTGGTGCCGACAATTCCTCCATCGGCAAACTGGCTCATACCACGTGTATTGGTGATTTCTACCCACTCGATTGCATCTATGTAGATTCCGAGATACCATTGATCCACTTCATCTGGATCAATTCCAGCTAGCAACATGAAATTGCCAGTTACCATCAGCCGCTGGATATGGTGTGCGTAGGCTTGCTCCAAGGATTGGGTAATCGAGTGGCTCAAGCATTTCATTTTGGTCTTCCCTGTCCAAAACCAGTCCGGTAGCTTTCGATCATGTCCGAAGAAATTCAATTCCCCAAAGTCCGGCATCTTGGCCCAATAAATTCCACGCATATATTCCCGCCAACCGATGATCTGCCGAATGAATCCTTCAACTTGCGAGATGCTAATTTCCGATTGACTTTCCTTCCAATGATTCTCCACTTTTTGGACCACTTCCAAGGGTGAGAGCATTTTTGAATTCATTGCAAAGCTCAGTCTCGAATGAAAAAGGAAAGGGTCCCAGGTAGTCATCGCATCTTGGTAATCTCCAAAATGAATCAAGAGATTTTCACAGAAATAATCCAAGACCTCCAGTGATTCGGCTCTGCTAGTCGGCCAGTTGAATGCTTCAGCATCAATCGTCCCGATGGTCTTTACCCCTGATTTCTGGATCATCTCAACCAGTTCGCTCACTGATTTGGGGTGGAGTTTGGGCTTGCGCAAAAGACGTTTATCTTTCAACGCTGAGCGATTTTCAGAATCAAAATTCCACTTGCCGTCTATGGGTTCTTTCCCCTCCATGAGGATATCAAAATCTTTCCGCATCTGACGATAAAAAGTTTCCATCAAGAAGGTCTTTTTGCCTTTGAAAAAGTCCTGTAAGTATTCCCGCTCGGTAAGAAAATGCTCCGAACCGACCGCTCTTGATTGGATTTTTAACTGATCTGAGATTTGTCGAAGCTGCTGATCCAAGCGATACTCATCAGGAAGTTGATACTCAAACGAATCAAAACCTTCATTTTTGACCAGTTTAGCTATCATCTTTCTAAGGTCTTGCTCGTTTTCTGACTGATCTAGCTTGAAATACAACACTTCATGACCAGCCTCCTTAAGTTGATCGGCAAAATTTCGCATGGACTGAAAAAATGCGACCACTTTCTGAATATGATGTGCTACATAATCTGTCTCTTGACGCATCTCCAACATGAGGTAGCTGACATTCGACTCCACATCATCAAACCAAGAATGGGCTAAATTCAATTGATCACCTAAAATCAAACGCAACGTTTTCCACATAAAAAAGGGGTTTCTAACTAAAGCCCTTTCGAAATCGGATTGTTTATGAATTTAATATTTAAAGCAAGGAATAGTCCTAGATCTCATATTTCGGTTTTTAGGATCACCCCATAAAAAGGAATAAGTAATCGAAACTTCATGTGCTCCGCCAGAATTTCTGAGTCCAAGCTTTGATATCGTGACGTCATAGGAGTATCCAATATCCAATCCACTTTCGAGTGAAATACCTACTAGTCCAATAATTGCTTCATTGTTTGGCAAACCGTTTTTGGTTGGTAATCCTCGGTACCATACTCCCAATACCAAAGGATCCAAGAACAATTGTGCTCCTATGTCTAACTGATTAAAGGGGTCTTGCTGCTTATAGTTAAAGGCAAATGAGATGGACCGCTCTGCATAAGCATGCGTAATGTAATTTCTTCTCCCTCCTTGCAAATCAAATCGAATCCCCCCTTGAGCAGATAGTTTCATTGGAAGCTTGGAAATCTGACCTTCCACAAAAGAAACGTTCGGTTCAGAAATATGGTGCGCCGATACTCCCAGCCAGACCTTATCAGAATAGAACATTCCACCCAAGCTGTAGTCGAAGAAGCTATACCGACTATCAATTGGAATACCATTTAACTCATCTGTGAGTCCCCCGACTGTACCATTAATAATATCGATCTGAGTTCCGAAAACTAAATCAGAAAAAAATGCATCACGCTGCATGTAGCTTCCCATTGCTCCCAATCTGAAATACTTGTTTTCTCCCAGTTTCAATCGATAGGCGTAGGACAATCCTATTTCGTTGGTCGAAAGATTGGCGAGACTTTCTTGACTTCCATTGAAAATTAGACCTATTCCGCTATTGTAATCCATAAGGTAGTGGTCAATATAAACAGAGTAAGAGTTGAAATTCTGATCCAATCCAGGCCACTGATTTCGATAATTTACTCCTATTCTGGTTAACTCACTTGCTCCTGTTAGAGCTGGATTAAGGTAAAGTGGAGCTGAGTAAAATTGGGAATATTGTACATCTTGGGCGTAGGAGTCTTGCACCGTACTATATAGCACAATCAAAAAAATAAAGAAAATGCCTAATAATCTCCTCGACATAAGGTAATGCTCCTTCCCTTAAAATAAATTACTCATTATGAGCTAATCTTTAAGAGATTGAATCTTTAAATATGGATTTTGAAACAACTAGGACTTATGATCGGATCCAATCAAATTCTTCTCAATTCTGCAACGACTGACGACCTAAAATTTCTCAATCATAAACAGCTTCGCATACAATCAATAATAGTACCAAAGGGTTTTAAGCAATATTATTTTCTTGGATTAGAGATCCAATACCACCTGATTTTTGATCAAATCTTCAAACTCTTCCCTTTTCCGGATCAGTTTGGCTTCCTTTTTCCAGACTAATACTTCTGCCGGCCGGAGTCTTGAATTATAATTGGATGCCATGCTAAAACCATAAGCTCCGGCATTTTTGAATGCGATCAAATCCCCAGATTTGACCTCAGACAGGCTACGATCTGCAGCCAAAGTGTCTGTCTCACAGATATATCCAACAACATTATAACGCTTAGGATTACCTTCAGGATTACTCAAATTATATACTCCATGATATGCGCCGTACAGCATCGGTCGGATCAAGTGATTCAATCCTGAATCCACGCCCACGAACGTCAGTTGAGGAGTTTGCTTCACCACATTGGTTTTCACCAGTAAATAACCAGATTCACTGACCAAAAATTTTCCCGGCTCAAGCCAAAGCTCCAATTCCCGACCGTATTGCCTACAAAACTCTTGGAAGGCGGCAGTAACTTTACTTCCCACTTCAAAAACGTCAGTTGTCACATCCCCAGGCTTATATCCAACCTTGAATCCTCCCCCAAAGTCTAAAAATTTCAGATCTGGAAACTTAAACGCTAAATCGAAGAGCACATTTCCACCTTTCAAGAAAACCTCTGCGTCCAAAATGTCAGAACCTGTGTGGACATGAAGCCCAGTAATCAGTAACTTGTAATCAGCCACAACCGCAAATACTTCCTCTAGTTGATGGATGGAAATCCCAAATTTACTATGGATGTGACCAACAGATATATTTGCATTTCCACCTGCCATGATGTGTGGATTTATTCGAATACAAACTGGAACTGTATTTCCATAAGTTTGACCAAACTGAGCTAAAATGGGTAGGTTATCCAAATTGATCATTACGCCCAAATCCACTGCTTGCTGGACTTCCTCAAAACTGACACAGTTTGGAGTGTACATAATCTCATTTGAAAGAAATCCCGCCAGTAAGCACAATCGAACTTCTTCTATCGAAACCGCATCGACCCCTGCACCGGAAGCTTTAACCAGTTTTAAGATCGATAGATTCGAAAGCGCTTTGGTCGCATATTTGATCTTCAACGGAACGCCAGCAAATGCATCTTGCAAGGCTTGAATTTGGTTTACAATCTTATCTCCATCGTAGACATAAACTGGTGTCCCAAATTGTTGAGCGATGGATTTTAGACTGATTCCTTGAATTTCAGAAGGATTTTGGAATGAGGGCATGATTTGAAATTAGGCCTCAAAGATAGGTAATTCAAAAAAAAAGGAGGGAAAAAACCCCTTTTTTTAAATATTTAAATGTAAATAATAAACCTCTAGAAAGGTACAGTAATTTACTATTCACTTGCTATCTGCGGAAAGTGAATATGAGTTCAATGCCAGTTAAATATTGTTAACCAAAAGGCTGAGCCTCATTATAAAATTAAATTTGTTCAATGTCCAAACGTTCGATTGTTCTTATCATAGTACTCATGTCCCTTTCTAGCTTCGGCTTGATTGGCTTCCAATACTATTGGGTAAGAAATGCAATTAGCATTAATCGCGAACGATTTGATCAAAACGTCTTGCAAGCGCTTTCCAGTACAGTAGATGAGCTGGAGAAGGTACAAACCAGAAACACCATCTTTTCAACCTTAATGCAAGATTCTGTTTTTCAGCAATCTATTTTTCAAAAAATCGAACCAATAGAATATCAGATCAGCCAAAGGCCAAGCTATCGAAGACGGCCTTCTTTGATAGATACCATGTTCAAAGGTACCGCCCCTGAATTGAGTCCTACATTCAGAAGAATCCTTGAATCCCAAGGGATAAACATCAATATCCTCGAGGAGTTGGAAAGATTTTTTGCCTTTATGACACCTGAGCAAGCCTCTAAACTTTTCACTCCGGATGAAATGGAGGTTCTTCTTCAGGAAAAGGAGCGGCGGTTTCAATATTTAAATGAAATTGAAAAAACTCAACGGGAAATCAGAAACTCCCAACCCTCCAATTTCCCTCAAGTAATTGCAGATTTCAATATTTCACTTTCAGATGACGCGTTGGATAAAATCCGGAAAGCGAATTTGAAAATCGATATCGCAAATCAGACCGTCGATGAAATCATGGCAGGCCAAAAGGCAATTCTGGATCGAATGGATACAACCGATGTTAGAAGAATAGTCCGAGGTCATTTACTTGAGCGAGGAATCTCAGAAAGTTTTGAATTGGGACTGCTTAAAGACGATGGCCTCTTTCTTCCAATTGGAGAAGTAGCCCAACAGTTTACGTTAGTTCAGCTGGGGATCCAAGCCAAGCTTTTCCCGAATGACATTATGGGAAAAAATAATTTCCTCTATATCTATTTCCCAGAAAAAGGTAACTATATAGCCCGGCAAGTTTGGCTTCCAATCTCAAGCTCATTGATATTTATAGGAGTTATTATCTTTTGTTTCATCTATGCGATCAAGGTTATCATTCGTCAGAAGGCCCTTTCTGATATCAAAAATGACTTTATCAATAATATGACTCATGAGTTCAAGACCCCACTGGCCACAGTGAGCTTGGCTGTAGAAGCACTTCAGGATCCAGAACTCTCCTCCCATGATAAATTCAGAAAGCGGTATTTGGGGATCATCAAGGATGAAAATAAACGCTTAGTCGCGCAGGTAGAAAACGTTCTTCAAGCTGCTGCGTTGGATAAAAAAGATTTTAACCTTAAGCTAGAGTCTTTAAATATTTCGGAAATATTAGAATCGGCAGTAGATCATTTCGCACTCTTAATCGAAAAACGAGGTGGGGAGATCAAATTTGATAATCAATTGAAAGACGCAGAAATAGAGGGAGACCGTTTTCACCTCACTCATATTTTCAATAATCTGTTGGATAACGCAAATAAATACTCGCCCGACCAGCCAAAAATTGAAATTCAGGTCACCGCTAATCCTGAGCAGTTTTCCATCAAAATAAAGGATCATGGCATCGGAATGAGCAAGGATTCCCAACGTAAGATTTTCGATAAATTCTATCGGGTACCCACTGGAAATATTCACGATGTAAAAGGGTTTGGCTTAGGTTTATCTTACGTCAAAACTATGTTAGAAGCTCATAAAGGCACCATTTCTGTTGCTAGTGAGCCCGGAAAAGGAAGCACATTTACCATTAATTTACCTAAAACACAATGAGTAAAGTCAGACTATTAGTCGTCGAAGACGATCCGAACTTAGGTGATATCCTAAAGGAATACTTAGAGATGAAAGGCTATGAACCCACACTCTGCAGAGATGGTGAGGAAGGCTGGAATAAGTTTAAAAAAGATAAATATGACCTGTGTCTTTTGGACATTATGATGCCCAAGAAAGATGGATTCACTTTAGCAAAAGAGATCAAGAAGGTTCAAGAAGATCTTCCAATCCTATTTTTGACAGCCAAAAATCAAAAGGATGATATCATCGAAGGGCTCAAAATCGGTGCAGATGACTACATCACCAAGCCTTTTAGTATGGAAGAATTACTTCTTCGGGTCAATGCAATCCTGAGAAGAACCAAGAAATCGGATGAAGTGAATACTTTGAAAGTATACAAATTCGGGGATTTCATCCTTCACTACGATGAGCAAGTTCTTGAAGGTCCCAAGGGGAGAAATAAACTGACTTCCAAGGAGAATGAGCTGATTCGAATCTTAGCTGCAGAAATGAACAAGCTGGTCAATCGAAGTCATGCCCTCAAGCAGATCTGGGGAGATGATAGCTACTTCAATGCGCGAAGCATGGATGTGTATTTGAGTAAAATCCGAAAGCTACTCAAAGATGATCCTAAAGTTCAGATCATCACCGTACATGGTGAAGGGTTCAAGTTGATCGTCAGCGAAGAGCAATAAGAAGGTCTTTCAGGCACAAAGCAATTCTTTAAGAAAACATTGGTTCAAGTCTTCGGACTTGGACCAATGTTTTTTATTAAGCTTTAATTCATCCCGATACCACCAAAGCTTCATTCCAGCATTCTATCCGATGTGATAAATAGCCGTTCTCAACTTTCCTATTCGATAAGTGTGGCGCCAATTCCATTTCCCTCCGGGAAAATAACTTGATCAACGCTAATCTGAACTCCTCTAGCTGGATCTTGTGATAAAAGCATAGCTCCATCCATATCTACATAATCAAGCAATGGGGCAATATGAGCAATAGCAGTAATCCCCACCGACGATTCAGTCATACAGCCTACCATAGTTTTCATACCTAGTGATTTTGCCTCCTTCAGCATTCTTAGGCCCGGTGTAATGCCTCCAGCTTTCACCAGCTTAACATTGATGGCATTAAAAAGTCCGTGACATTTCTTAACATCTGATTCGACGATGCAGCTTTCGTCTGCCATTACAGGCAACTTACTTTCTGTAAAAACCTTACGCATACCTTCCAGATCATCCTTTC